>JBIMKD010000339.1:0-4641 GCA_043673815.1 Chromatiales bacterium | reverse complement strand
TGCTGGCCTGCATCGCCACCCAGTTCGCGATCAGCTTCAACCTGCCGCAGATCTCCTACCTCACCGTGATCGGCTGGGCGTTCCTGGTCACCTACCTCTGCATCGGGCTGGGCGTGCTGGTCAGCACCGTGCAGGCCACGCTGCTCCGCCACCAGCCCGAGCGGGCGACGCGTCTCGACCGCCTCGCCGGCCTGGGTCTTCCGGCGCTGTTCTTCCTGCTGATCGTGCTCTGCATGGTCTGGTAGGGTGGATGCGCACATTCAATCCTGGCCGATTAACTTCCGCTACTCGCGCCTGAGCTCGTAGGCCTGTCCGTCATCAAAGAAGAGGCGGAGCAAATTGAGTTTGGCATCCTTGTCCGCCTGAAACTGGACGAAGCCGTTCGGCAAAGGGCCGAGATCTTCGGCCATAGCGGCAAACCGGCCGAGCGGCATGAGCTTGGCCGTGAAGACATCGCCGTCCCACGGTTCAAGCTTAAGCTTGGCGCCACTAGTCTGAAACGCCATGACCAGCGCATCGCCTTCTAGCGTCACCGCCGCCTTGCCAAGGCTCGGGTTAACGAAATTGCCGGCCAGCGGTGCGAGCGGCGGGAATGGCCGTGGGCTCGCGGGCTTGGCAAACAGCTTGGCCGCGGTTTCAAATTTGGTTTTTGCCGCCTTGAGCGTGCCCGACACGTGGTCAACCTTGGGGTTGTCGAGAATCCGGTTCACAATGTACAGCCCGATCGCATCCGGAAAGCCCACATTCTCTTCGTTGGTGAGGACGATGGCGCCGATATTTCTGTCAGGCACCATGCCGACATAGGCGCCGAAGCCGTTCGTCCCTCCGTTGTGCCAAACGATGTTGCCGTTCGGCGTCTGTTGGATGGCCCAACCTAGCGCGTAGGACACTTTGTCGGACATCGCGACCTTTGGAGTGCGGGTAAAGGCGAGATTCTCGGGCGAGACGATGCGGCGCCCCTCGAAGCTGCCGTTGCCGAGCTGCAACCGAACCCAGCGCGCCATATCCTCGATGGTGGAATTGATGTCGCCGGCCCCGCCGAAGTCGTAAGGAAAAAGTTGCGTGAAGGGTACCTCGATCGTGCCCTCAGGTGTCCAGCGATGACCAACGGCATGGTTCGCCGCAGCTACGATGGCTTCGGCAGTGTAGGACGAATCCTTCATGCCCAGGGGATCGAGCAGTTCCTGACGAAGGACAGTATCTCCGTCCGGAGCGGCCGCAGCCTTCGCCACGATGCGACCGGCCAAGAGATGCGTAATGTTGGTATAGGCGAAAGTCGAGCGGAAGCTGGACACCGGTTCGACATGGCGCAGGGAGCGGATCAGCGCTGGTTCCTCAATCCCGAGCATGCCCAACATATCGTTGGCGTAGGGTGGGAGCCCGGAGCGCTGAGCGAGGAGGTCGAAGATGCGGAACTCGCGCGTGACCCAAGGATCCTTTAGCTGAAAATCCGGATCGAGGTCGACAACCCGGTCGTCCCACCGCAACTTGCCGCGATCGACCATCAAGGCCATCGTCGCGGCGAGAAATGCTTTGGTGGTTGATTCGATCTGGAAGACAGTGCGCGTATCGACCGGCACGCCACCGGCCTTGCTGCGCACACCAAAACCCTTTCCGTAGATAAGCCGGTCGTTGGCGACGATACCGATGGCGATGCCGGGTACATCGAATGCCTTCATCCCGCTTGCAATGTTGGCCTCGACATCCGGGATCAGCGCCTGAATGCGCTCCTCGATTGGCGGTTCGCACTTAGAGGGTTCCAGCGCCCGCGCCACGTTCGGTAGGGTCGGACTGGAAAGTGCCGCAGCCATTAAGAGCTGAAGCAAGACGCTCCTGGCATGGCGGAAAGCTTGTGGCCTCGCGGCCGACGCGACTACGTCACTGCGGCTTGACGCGATCATCATGACAATGCTCCCCCAAGAGAAAACACGGCGGGTGGGGCATTCAACACAAACCGGCTTTCGATGGCCACCCCCCGGAAGCACCGCCTAGCGGTCATAACATGGTCCTAATTGGCGAGTCCTGCAAAACCACGTATTCGCCTTCCGCGCCTTTCCAGAGTACTTTCGGCAATGGTTTCTCTTCACAACGGCGTAACGGCATAGGACGCGAAGAGCTGGCCCGGGCTCGCCTCACCCGGTGCGTCGTAGTATAAGGAGTGCAGTTGGACGTCCGCAGGCGGCTGCAGCCGCTGTCCTTCCACTAGAGTATCGTAAGACTCCCCCCCGAGGACCCGGTGCACCTGCGTCAGGTAGAGTCGATCGAGTACCCGGTCGGACAGCAAGGTGGCCAGCACTTTGGGTCCCGCCGTCGAATAAATTAGATTCAAACCCTCCCCGCGCAGGGCCTCGATCAAAGCTTGACCCCGAACACGCCTGCCTTGCCCGGCGACTATCACCCCGGCGCCCCGCGCCTCGATCGCACGTACCCGGGCCGCATCGACGTCGGATCCTGTCGCGACATAGACCCGGCCGTGACGGCCAATCAGGGGCTCCACGAGGGGAATATCGAGGCTTGCACTCAAAATCACAACCGCCGGTTGCGCCGCAAGGCCTTGGGCCTGCCGCCAATCGCGTAGATCCTGATACGCCGCTTCCTCGCTCAGAGGCAAGCTAGCCTGAGCATAACCTCTGGCCAGCTGCCGCACATACCGTCCGGTTGTGAGCAACACGTCCGCCTGGGCGGCCAGTTCCTCGAAGAGACGCCAGTCGCGAGCATTGGCGATTTCGTTCGGCACAACCGCGGTGCCCGTCCGAGAACCCTCTAATGCGATCCGGCCATCGAGGCTGGCGACGAAGTTGGTATAGACAAACGGCCGTGAAGGGTCTCGGACTGCCCGAAGATTGTGGTTTAAGTAAAGCCGTTCCAACGGCACCGTTTCAACAGGCGTGGGGAATAGCTTCATCAAAGTCATCTGCAACCGTCCTTTCTCCCGAAACCCGGGAACGCCGCGGAACTCCACCTTCAGCGCTTACGCGCGAGCGTGAGCCCGTCGGCCACCGGGATCATGCTCAAATCCACGCGCGGATCCTCCTTGAGATGGAGGTTAAAACGGCGGATCGCCTCGGTCGCTTGGTCCTGCGCGCTTGGGTCCGCCACCCGGCCGCCCCAGAGAACGTTGTCCACGAGGATGAGCCCACCGGGCCGCAGGAGCCGGAGGCTAAGCTCGTAATAATCGATATAGGATTCCTTATCCGCGTCGATGAAGGCATAATCGAAGGTGCCCGCGGCGCCCCCAGCCAGGAGTTGTTGCAGAGTCTCAATAGCGGGTGCGAGGCGTAGATCGATCTTGCCGGCGACCCCTGCCTCGCGCCAGTAGCGCGCGGCGACGGAGGTCCATTGCGCGTTGACGTCACAGGCAATGAGCTGTCCATCAGATGGTAACCCGAGGGCGACGCAAAGTGAGCTGTAACCCGTGAAGACGCCGATCTCGATGGCCTTTTTAACGCCAAGCAAACGCACCAACAGCGTCATGAATTGCCCTTGCTCGGGGGCGATCTGCATGTTGGCTTCCGAGTATGAGGCTGTCTCCACGCGTAAGCGCTCAAGCACCTCGGACTCCCGCGAGGAGACGGAGAGCAGATAGTCGTAGAGCGCGTCGCTCAAGCGGATGGTTTTGTTGGTCACGACACGGCCCCGGTTATGCACGCTACACGATCATACGATCATACGTTAACCTAGCTTCATGACGAAAGAACTTAGCGCCATGGACAATTTCGGCCCGCGTTCGAACCGCGATCCCTGGACGGTTTTGCAACTGACGGACCCCCATCTCTATGCGGATCCAGGCGGCCTTTACGACGGCTTGAATACCTCGGAATCGCTGCGCGCCGTATTGACCCTGGCGCAAGCAAGGGAGTGGCCGCCCGATGCGCTGGTGCTGACCGGTGATTTGAGCCAAGACGGTAGCCGAGCCGCCTATGCCCGGCTGCGTGAATGCATTGGGGGCTTGGGAGTCCCGGTGTATTGCTTGCCCGGAAATCACGACGATAAGGACGCGATGCGCCAAGTGCTTGCGGGCGGCAACGTCCATGCGGTCGATCACGCGCGGGTCGGGGAATGGCGCTGCGTTTTTCTTGACACCGCCGTAGCCGGCCGCGAACACGGTCATTTGAGCGCCGAGCAAATCGCCCGTCTCGATGAGCGATTGTCGGCCGAGGCTGGGCACCCGGCCTTGGTGTTCATGCACCATCATCCGGTCGCGATCGGGAGCCTTTGGATGGACGAGATAGGGGTGGATAATTCCTCCGCCTTCTTCGAGGTACTCGACTGCCATACGCAGGTACGCGCGGTGCTCTGGGGCCACATTCACCAAGAGTTCGCGGCGCTGAGAGAGGGCGTGCGGCTTCTTGGAACCCCCTCCACTTGCGTGCAGTTTACGCCGCTGACTGACCGTCACCAGCGCGATACGCTGAGCCCCGGCTACCGTTGGCTACGGCTGTGGCGCGACGGACGGCTGGAGACCGGTATCGAGCGTTTGGAGCACTAGCGCAGGAATTGGGGGACAGACCACGATATATTTGTTTATGCGTCGCAGCAAGTGCGCTTTTGTGTCGATATATCGTGGTCGGAGAGTAGACCGAGGTCTTACCGCCGGTGAGGTCGAAGTTGGTGTTCTCTGTTGGCCGCCTGGTTTCCCGG
>JBIMKD010000338.1:0-3861 GCA_043673815.1 Chromatiales bacterium | reverse complement strand
GGGAGCGCGACTGCTGGGCCTGCTGTTGTTGCTGTTGGCGACCGGAAGACCTCGCTTGCTGGTTGCTGGAAGCGGTCTGCTGGGTCTGGGACCGTTGCGCCGACTTCTGCGAGTAGGCCGAGCTCCCGGAGCTCATCGAGCTGGACCTAGACGATGCTCCGCGGGCGCCGGAAGAGAAGCTGCCGCTCGCCGCGGCACCGCTGCGTGAAAAACCGCCGCCTCCGCCACCGGAGAAGCCTCCGCCGCCACCTCGCGAGAAACCGCCTCCGCCCCCGCCGCCTCCACGACCACGGGCGACAGCGTCATCCACGGACGCTATTAGTAAAACGATTGTGGCCGTAATAGCCGTAACGATCAAGTAAGGTTTGGTATTCATTTCTGTCCTCCGGATTGCTTCGGGGTTGTCGCTCCCTGAAGCGCGATTTGCGGCAACTGTGCGAGGAAGGAGATCTTCCGTGCACCTTCGGGCGGCGTGAACGCGAACTGGGAGTCCTGGATATCGGGCGAGAAGTTCCAATCGGAAAACTCTGCCCGGAACTGAGGCTGGCCTTCCGCGTTCTTGTAGGTCAATACCGCTCGGAGCAGCAACGGCTGAGCGCCCTCCGCGATCCAGACCTGATAATCCACCGTCTCGGTGCGTCCCGCCAGGTGATGGGTCGGTCTCCCCTCGATTTCGGTCCTCTCTACATAATCGAGCGACCGGGTCCGGCGTTGGATATCCTCCGGAAACCGGCTCAGCAAGAGCGCAGCGAGCGGCAGCCGCATGTGGAGGTCCTTGAGGAAATACTGGACCGCCCCGTCGATGCCTCCGGGTTTGGATACTTGGGCATAGACGTTCTGCGACGGGCTGAACACCGTGATGTCCTTGCCGTCGTAAAGGACGAGATGCTGCTCGCCGTCGCTATGCTCCGCCTCGACGCGCAGACCGTTCGGCCGGCTCACGGTGATCTTCCGCGACTCGCCGAATTCGATCTTCTGGCCGGATGCCTGGACCACGTCGTAATTGCCCTGGACGTTCACACTAAAACGGGGCGCCCCTGCTAGGAATCCGGCCATGCGCAGGAGGATATCCTTCGCCTCCTTAGGCTCCGCCGCCACTTGCGGCGCCGGTCCCGGGGCCGCCGGAGGCTCCGGGTGTGTTGCTGCCCGCTGCGCCGCACAGCCGGAAAGAACCAGAAGCACCGTCGCACACAGCGCCGCATGCAGGGCCCACCCACAACGTACTATTTTCATGCCGGATCTCTCCTTCCTGTGTTCGTCTTGAGGACCAATGCAATCGACCCGTCCGCGCCTCTTCACATTATAGGAGGTGAGGGTCCTGAAAAGCCACGCTTACATCGACTGGCTAGTATTAACCGCTCTTGGACAAACTAGCAAATAGGTCCGCAAGCGTACAGATCCGCGCGTGCCCCCCACCTTGTACACGGTTTACCTCAAACGGTGTACCCTCGATTCCTGTGACGATGCGTTAGTCGGATAGGTCCTTCTTCAAGGCGGCTTCCTTGCGGGATTGTTCCGCCTCCCCTTTGTCGGCAGCCTTCATCTTCTCCAGATCGATGGTCACCTTGGCAATCTTGTATCCTATTTCGTTTCATGATTCCTCTCCAGACACCTGTGGTGAGTTGGTCGAACTAGACGATTAACGATCTGTTTCAGAGCTTCCCCAAAGCTTACCGCCCAGACTGATAATCGCAAGCCCATCCGTCAACAGATTTCCTAGATTGCCTTTCCTCGGACCTACCGCTCGTATACTGGACAGTTGGACAGACCAGTGACGCCGCTACCCTCGGCGACCAACGTCTCACGCCGCAAGCCAGCCACTCATGGCGACCTTAGAAATTAGCCATGAGTCGCAACCACGTTACCACGGTGGTATCAATCCGGCTTAGGCCGGGCGAGAAGAATTGGAGGTCCGGCGTAAAATGGAGGCATGGCGTCAATTCAAAGTTGTAGTAGGTCTCCCCGCCGTAGCTGTCGTTCAACCCGCGGAGAATGCCTTGGAACTGGTCGGTGAGCTTGACGTAGTAGAACCCGCCGATGAACTGGACGTTCGCACGGAGTCGTTGCTGGCGCTCGTGAGCCCATCGAGCGTCCAACGTGACGGTTGAATTGCACCGGGCGGACTGGTAATCTCGCGCGGCGGCTTTGGTGGTGGCGCTTCCGGTCGCTCCGGCCGCTGAGGAGCGCGAACCTGACGTGCGCGCTGAACAAGGCGCGATCAACCGAAGAATCATAAACAGAACAGAAGAGGAGATCGAACATGAAAAGCAGGGTTCGTCTGGCAACGGTTGCCTGTAGCGTCGCCCTGGCTACGCTTGCAGGCTGCGCGATGCAAGAAAAGCAGACCATGGAGAGCCTCGATCAGCCCATCAACTGCGCCACGGCCGAAGGCGACATCCGGGTACTCCAGGGCGAAAAGACTCACGTAGCCCAGCAGATCGCCTCGGGCTTGTCAGCGGTTGCTCCCGCCGGCATCGTCATGGGCCTTGTCACCGGCACCGAAGGGACGAAGCTGCAGGTGGCTACCGGCGACTACAACACGCAAATCGACCAGAGAATCGCCGCGATCAGGTCAACCTGCCAAGTGCAGTAGGGCGCGAGAGGAGCCCGAAATGCGCCCGGCGCTTCGAGCGCCCGCCGATCTGCAACTGGAAAAGACTACTGGCTGCGTGATCCTGCTTAGCCGACTGCCGGGATCGGCCGAAGACCGGCCGCTCCCGGCAGATGGTCTGCTGAGGACGCGTGCTATTTCTTCTTCTTGACGTTTACCGGTGCCCCTTCAGCGATCTCGTATTCAACCATGTCGCCAGTCTTCAGGTCTTCGGCGACGACGTCCGCCACGGCGATTTCATACTCCTTACCGTCATCCCCTCTGATTTTGACGACGTCTTCCGCAACCGCGACGATCGTTCCGCTCGCAGTTTCACCTGCCAAAGACACGGTTGACGCCAACAACAGACCGGCGAGCGCAGCCGCACAGATACTGACTATACGTATAGACATGTTTATTTTCTCCTCATTTTTCGATTGATGTGAGTACCTCGCCTTGGAGCGGCCCCCCACAGCGCGAGAAAAAGATATAGTCATTAGGGCTCTTCTAATAATTCCCTCTCCCCCAGGGAGAGGGCTAGGGTGAGGGGTGTAAGTATATGATTTTTATACCCTCACCCTAACCTTGCATCCTCGGCGCGCCAGGCAGGGCCGCCTTCGGCCCCGGCCAGTCTTCGGCTGGCACTCGTACGAGCCCCTGGCCCTGGCTTTCTCCCGGAGGGAGAAGGGACTTTTCGCAATTCTTAGAGGCCCCCATTAGACACGTCCCGGCGCCGGCTCGATCAGTGTTCCCGATAGGGCCTGCAGGGTCGGCTGCACGTTAGGTGCGGGCGGCCCGCAAGCTTAAGGTGCAGCGTCGAAGGAAGGTAAGACACCCAACGCCGCTTGTCAAGCTAAAGTCTTTTCCAACATGGTATGAGTCTGAACGGTAGCCAGAAATTAGGGGACCTGCCGGGCTTCCTCGGGCTCATCCGATACTTCGACCCCAGGCAGGTCCCGACGGAGGATAAGCACATAAACGACGTAGACGGTCACCGGTGTCGCGAGGATCAGCCCCCAGACACCGAAGAAGTATTGCGCAACAGGCAAGATCGCCATAATAAGGGCGGGGTGCAGTTCCATCAGTCGACCGAGGATACGCGGGCTGAGGACGAGACTCTCCATCAGCAGGACGAACGCCATCGCGGCCGAGACCTTGACGGCGAGGACCCGCCCCCCACCGGGCTCAACCAGGGCAAAGGCCGCGACCAGTACCCAGGCGATCACTGCCCCGAGCGTCGCAACGAGGCAAAGCACAAACACCGCGAGGCT
>JBIMKD010000337.1:0-7947 GCA_043673815.1 Chromatiales bacterium | reverse complement strand
CTTCCTTGTCAGCTCCTTCGCCTTTAGTTCGTAGTAATTCGCGAGCGCCTCGTGATCCGCTTTGGTCACGGCGTTCTCGATTGGCGCGGCGACAGTGCGCGTCTCAAGACCCGCGCAACCCGCCATCAACAGCACTCCCATGATTAGTAACACTTGTACCTGCCTTTTCATGACATACCTCCTCATGTTTAACCAAATGAATTGGCTTGATCACTTCGCCAAATCGCCGGGGCGCTAGTTGATGAACCGCGTCGCGCCAGAGAGGCGAAGCCGCTATTACTCGCTTAAGTTGGATCCGGGCGACAACGCGATGTCTTGGTCATCGCCGCAAAGACGCGGTGTATTGGTCAATGCGACCGCGCTCTCTACCGGATCTAAGTGGGGCTTATCCGAGGAGGAGGACGAAAGTGTCGGAAGAAGTAGTATCGCAGGGATTGATTAGGCCGGGTGGCCGAGAAACTCAATGCAGACGAAGTCAACCGTTTCGGGGCCTCGAGTACGCCAATGTGGAAATACAAACACTCAGAACAAAAGGCATCGCAGCTGTCGTTGCAGCGGCAATCTTTCGCCTTCGATTTGGCGCTCGCCTCCCTTGGCTGCTCTCCCGCAGCCTTGGAGCATCCAGCAGCGTCGGCGGCAGTGTCGCAGCAGTCGGCCTCACAGGCCTGATACATGACTCCGCCGAAGCCTGGTGACCAGGATATCACCAGGGTGATCAGCACAAACTTGCTAACTATTGCACGCATTCTCATGGTTCTGCTCGTTTAGAGAAACTTCGCCGGAAAAGGGCAACAGGGAGACCCCAAACACCAAGGCTTTCACGATCTGGATCGGTTCGAGGGTGCGCATTGGTCTAGAAGCACTTGGTGAGATCGGTCACCGAGGAGCGCTGCCGCCGGTATCCAGGCGCAGATCGGCGGTTCGCCCCTGCAAAAGCTGTACGTCGCTCCAGCATAAGAGCTATCTTTCCCGCTATCCCTCTTGTGCCTGGGCTGTGCCGGCCGCACCTGCCACCGCCACTTCAAGAGGGTATAAATGGCCGGCTAGAAGAGCAGTTCCAGGATACCCGAGGTGATGACGCGGCGGCGGATAGCGCGGCGGTCAGGCACAAGAGCAGGGCAGCGCTTGGGCGCATCCGCCACACAGTCGGTCAGTCGGTCCTGGCAGCGGCCACCAGGCCGTCGGCAAGCCAGCGCTTGAGCAGAGTGGCGGCGTGCAGCGCTGCCTGATCGGGCTCGATGCGCGTGCATAGCCGCTCGCAAATCTCGCCGAAGGACGCGCCCCGGCGCGCGGCGTCGAGGGCGTCGGCTTCACCGGGCTCGAGCGAACGCCAGTGAATGTCCAGCGCCCAACGCCACAGCAGCCAGGCCACCGGCGCCGGGCCAGCGATGGGCCTGGGTGGTTTGGCCTTGGCACCGACGGCCTGGGCGATCGCCGGGGCGTTCCAAACCAGATCCAGGCGGCGGTGCGCGGGATGCAAGACCAGTCGCATGGCGGGCCACGCGCCCGCGGGAATCTTCGCGATGTCCTCGATGCCCAAAACCGACGCGCCGGGCGCGTCAAACACCTCGCCCTGGGCCCATTCAAATGCGGCCAGCTCCGACAGCGCCGGGCGCTGCGGCATCTTCTGCTGCAAAAACACCGCAAAGTGGCGTCCGAACCAGCGGACGGAGGGCGTGTCGGATGGGTGGGCGTCTATATACGCCCGCCCGAGGCGATTGAGCTCCGCTTCGCCGAGCAGCGCGCGCAGCGCCGGATAATCCTTGCCCAGCGTCTCCAGCAGCCGCAGCCGATAGGCGTCGGCATACACGTTCAGGCGCTCGAAGGCGCCGGCCCTGGTGTCTGCGACGATTGCGCTTTCGATGCCGGGCCGGCGATTCAGGACAAACGCCTGGAACCGCTGCTCCAGCTCGGCGATGTCAGGCAAGGGGTTCATGCCGCGCACCTGGCCAAGGCCGAGGCCGCGGTGGCGCGGGCGCAGTCCAGCTCCGTCACGAGTTCGCCCAGAGGCGGAATGTGGTCGTCGCGCTCGAGCAGGGTCGAGACGCTCCCGAAGCGGCGCACCGCCTCGGCGTAAAGCGTCCACACGGGGTCCGTCACCGGATGATCGTGGGTGTCAATCAGGAGGGCGCCGTTCTCGCTGTGTCCGGCCAGATGGAACTGCCAGACGCGCTCGACCGGCACCCCGCGAAGATACTCCCGTGGATCGAAACCATGGTTCTGGCTGCTCACGTAGATGTTATTGACATCGAGCAGGATCAGGCAGTCGGCCTCCTCGGCGACGGCAGTCAGGAATTCCCATTCCCGCAGCGCCGAGTGGGTGTAGCTCACATAACTGGAGACGTTCTCCAGAAGGATGCGGCGGCCGAGGAAATCCTGAACCTCGTGCACGCGGCGGGCGACGTGACGCACGGCCTCGGAGGTCAAGGGCAGCGGCATCAGGTCGTGCAGATTGCGCCCGTTCACGCCAGTCCAGCACAGGTGATCGGAAATCCAAACCGGCTCAACACGCCGCGCCAGCGCCCTTAGTTCGGCCAGATATTCGCGGTTCACTGGATCGGCTCCGCCGATGGACAGGGAGACACCATGCATCACGACTGGATATGGATAATGCGCCCGGATGCGATCCAGGTAGTACAGCGGCTTGCCGCCGACCAGGTAGTTCTCAGTCAGGATCTCGAACCAATCGACCGGCGGGTGCTCGGCGAGAATCGTCTCATAGTGATCCGGGCGCAAACCCAGCCCGAAGCCGAGCCCCGGACAGGGGCGGGTCCCGTGGGGATCGTCCATACCGAAAACAGGATAAAAACCGGCCGCCGTCACGGCGGCCGGTTCAGCATCACGATAACGCGTACCTGGAATAGGGCTTCTTCTCCTTCATCATGTCCTCCTTCATGGACACCCTCTTGAACGTACCGCCGGCCTTGGCGCACTCTTCCTTGGTGGATTCCGTGAAGCCCTTGCCTTTGCAGGCGTTATGGCCCTTGCACTCGTTGCTGGCGGTCTTGCAGGCGCTCTGGCCCTTGCAGGCGTTGGCGTCCAGACAGTGCCCGGTCTTGGCGCCTTCTCCTGCCGAGGCGTTTAGCGGCGCCAGGGCGAACAAGGCGGCCGCGGCGGCGGCAATGGCCATGCCATTAAGTTTCGATGTGACTTGCATGAATTGCTCTCCTTACAAATCCGTGGATGGACGGGGTATTCCATTCCGCCTTCTGCCCGGACGCTACGCTTTCGACGCAGTCGCACGGACAAGCCGAACGGGTGAAATCCCCGGGAAAACCCGTCCGCCGCTTGCTCGCGGATCTCAACAGGTTCGTACAGGTAAACGAAGTCCACCCGCAAAAAGTTCCTGGGGCTCCTCAGACGGCCCGCCGATTCCGCGATTCGAGCCGGGCCGCGAGGCCGGCGACTACGAGCCAGAACACCAGCAGCGCGACCGTCCTCTGCGTGGCCGACGGCTGTCCGAATATGCGGTGCCGCGTTTCCCGCGCCTGCACGGCGAACCATGCCGCGCAGAAAGGCTTGACGAGCACGAAATCCGCAAGCGCAGGGCGAGGCTGCGGTCTCTCCGAAAGGGGGGTACCGAGCACGCGGTCGCCATCCTCGATATCCGGGGCTGCGAATTCCTGCCTCGCGTCCAGGTGGCGCAGCCGCTTGCAGCGCTGGAAGTTCGGAACAGCGACCCGATCCTCCACAGTGCCCATGGGTACCTGCAGGACGGGAGAAGGGCCTTTCACGTTGCCCTGCCCCACTTCCGGGATCGGACGCGGACGCAGCTTCGGCAGGTGGGGCTCCTGCGCTCGAGTGTGACGTTGGTCACACCTGGATGCGGGCGTACATCCTGATTTGGTCGTCGCCCTTTAATGCGGTGACCGGACGGGACGGGACGTTTGAGATCCGGGGAATCCCACCACCCGGCCGGTATCGCCTCTTGGCGTTCGGAACAATCGAGAAGCAGCTGAGTCTCGGGCACGGCGAGCAGTTGACGCTCACACCCGTCTTCGGTGCGACAAGGGAATAACCGCGCGAGGGATTTCCAGTAAGAGACTTGACATACAAATTGATAGGCGGTACAAGAAACGGAGGTGTTATTTTCAGCCCTTCAAGAGAGAGTCCAAGCGTGTCCTGGCGAAGGAGTGGCAGTTGATACGCAGGTGCATGGGGTCCTTTGTGGTTTCCGCCTTCTTGGCAGGCCTCTGGCTATGTCTCGCTGCCGGATCCGCCGTCAGCCACCGCGGACCCGGGTCGCCATCAACGGTCGTCCAAACCGCTCAGGCCTGCGGGACCCCCGCCATCGTGCTCGGAGAACAATTCGTCCCCACAGCACTTCTCCCGTCTTCTCTTCTCACCATCGAGCAGAACACCACTCATGAAGACATACGGCTGACGCCTCCTTCTCCACCTCCCCGCGGCTGAGCACTCCTCCCATCTTTGCCCGACATTTCAGATTAGAAGTTTGGCGGGCAGACGCTCCAGTGCCTGATGCGGGACGCCCTCCGATCGCGTGGCGACGAGGCCGCGCGGCGGCGGTCGGGACGATCAGATTCAGCTACGAAACAACCAAGGAGGTATTCACGTCATGAAGCGTGTATTGAAGATCATTTCTGTGTGGGGCGTTGCCCTGGGCGTGCTTTCGCAGGCTGTTCCCGCCACGAGCCAGTGGGTGACGCGGGACCACCGGTGGCCGCCGAGGGGTCCCTGGAATCGGGCCCTACCCAGCGAGTTGCCACAGCTCTTTCGCGAGTTCAACGGGATCGACTTCGGCCACGCGCACCTGGCCGAGACCCTCCTTGACACTCAAGACCCGCAGCGGGTCGAGAAGGCGCGGCTGGAGGTTCTCGACTTCATCTTCAGCTCGCCAGGGGTGCCCCCGGACGAGGAGCAGGTGGCGCCGACCCTGACCCGGATGGTCTGGGAGGCGCAGCGGGCCTTCAACTGGGCGCATACCTTCCACCGGAGCCTCTATGACTTGTTCGCCAGCGACCGCGTCCAGGACAAGGAGGGGGCATATC
The DNA here is from genome assembly GCA_043673815.1 of Chromatiales bacterium. Lineage (GTDB taxonomy): Bacteria > Pseudomonadota > Gammaproteobacteria > JACCXJ01 > JACCXJ01 > USCg-Taylor. The sequence goes on along the minus strand of JBIMKD010000337.1, from coordinate 2,938 downwards.
GAAAGCTCCTGGCCGACTACCTGGAGAAGCCCGAGGCGATCACCTCTCACCAGCTCGACCACCACGGCAAGCTGTGGAGCTTTCCGGAATCGAAATCCTTCCGGGACAGGTTCCCCCTGTTCAACACGCAGATCTGGGCATACCACTGGCTGCAGGCGGCGACCTACGACGTGCAGCTCATGGGCCCCGCCGCACGTCAGCGGGAGATGATCGAGCGCGTCATCGGGCGCTATCACGACTACCTCCGGCAGCCTCCCACCAAGTGGCAGTTCATGCCGCTGATGACCGAAGGGGCGCCCGAGTTCAGGACCCGATTCCCGGAAGCCGCGGCGATCTTCGATAACCTCCATATGCTGCACGACAATGTCGACGACATCCTGAGCCGGTCCGACCTCCATCCCACGCTCCAGGCCAAACGCGCGGCGATCTTGCGGACCCTGCCGATCTACCTGCACCGCAACCATGCGCCTGACGAGCGCTACGTGGAGTACCACGCGACGGACGTGGCCGGTGGCCACGGCGCCCACGGCATGATGTCGTCGGGGCCGAGGCCGCCCTCGGCCAAGGAGGTCCTGGAAGGCAAGGGTCTCGACACCGGCCGCGAACCCTCGGCTCCTGGTCCCCACGGCCGGGAGAGACATTGAGGTGCATCATGCGCGCGCGCTCGATTCTCGCGGCTCTCATGTGGCTGACGCTGACGGCCCCGGCGGCCTACGGCCTCGATCACAAGAACCTGGATGAGGGACGCCCGCTCCGTCTGGAGGACGCCTACCCGATCGCCAGCGGCGAGTTGGCTGTGGAGGCCGGTGCGGGGTTCACCCTGGAGCGGCGGAGCACCGACCGTGGCGTGTTTGCCCTGGAAATCCTCTACGGCGCCGTACCGAATCTCCAACTCGGGGTCGGTACCACGCTGTCCACGGATCCACGGGACATCGATGAGCAGACCAAGTCTGGCGATCTGCAGATCAGCGGCCTGTATAACTTCAATCAGGAGACCCTCACGCTCCCGGCGCTCGGCCTCAAGCTCACGCTGAACCTGCCCACGGGCGTGGACTCATCGGGGGTGGATGTGGAGGTCAAGGGGATCGTTACCGAATCGTTGGGTCGTCTGTCCCTCCACCTCAATGTTGCCTACGAGTTCGTAACGGGGGAGGAAGGGGGAGAGCGGGAAGGGCAATACGAGTTCGCCCTGGGCGCGAGCTATCCTGTCGGTGCTCCGCGGTACACCCGGACGACACTGTTGGGTGATGTCTTTACCTGCCAGGCGGAGCGCCGCGGGGAATCGAACGTGGTCGGGGTGGAGTTCGGCTTCCGGCACCAGCTGACGTCCCAGATGGTGGTGGACGCCGGCATCGGAACCGAATTCACCGGCCCCGCGGAGCGATCCTGGTTGTTTTTCACGACGGGGCTGTCGTTCAGCTTCTAAAGGCACGCGAAACCGCATTGCATCTCCTGTCCTTTATCTTTTTTCCGACGAATCGTGGTCGCCTACCGCGTAGGAGCGCCCTTTGGCGCCGAGGGGGACGGCGGAGGGGGCGGAGGGTAGTGGCGCTGTTCGTGTGCGGCTGTGAACGGGCCCGACACCGGGATCCGATGGCCCTTGGCGTACATGCATTGTTCATAGCTAAAGTCATAGCGTTGCTGCAGGGCGTAGCCGGCCCTTTCTCCTGCTCCGGCACCGGTGAGGCCACCCAGCAGCAATCCAGTGCCCGCGCCCACCGCCGCGCCCCGGCCGCCACCAATGGCCGCGCCTGCGGCGGCACCTAGCGCCGTGCCGACCGCGCCGCTACGGACCGCGCTATCGCTGGCAGCCTCGGCTGAGGTCACCCCACCCACCTGCTGGTACGCATAATACCGACACGCGGCGTCGTCGGTACGGAAGTCATCGAAATTCTTACCGGTACCCGGCAGCACCAGTACACTGGGACCGTTCGGCAGGGTGGCACACCCCCCGAGCAACACCAGAACGACGAGGGGTGAAAGTCTCAAGGCATTGCGCATGGTGGCACCTCTCGGTCACGGCCGTGGGGGCGGCTGCGGCACAACCTGTCGCCATCCCCGCGGACAAGCTTTGACATAGGGATAGTAACCTTCGGGTGAAGAACAGTAGTACCAGTAATACGCCTGCTGCGCCGCTGTCTGTCCGCTCCCCTGTTCAATGTACACCGGGGGTGAGGATGGTACCGCGACGATTGACGGGCCGCGGAACCCATGATACCCACCGAACCCATGTGAAAATCCGTACGGGTGATGGAATCCCCGATGAAATCCTCGGTGGCCAAACCCATGGAAACCGTGGCCGAATCCGAAGCGTCCGCCGAAATGCCCTCCCTTGAAACCGTGGCCGTGGAATCCGTGCCCAAACTTGAACCCGGCCTGGGCGGGGGAGACCACAGTGAGTAGCGCTACGAAGACCAGCGGCGCTATCACGCTGGATAACTTGATCGCCATAAGCTAATCTCTCGGCTCGCACCGGCGTCCGTACCCACGCCCCGGCGAATCGTGCCTTGGCGTGGCCGTCGCAAGCTTGAATGAATCGCAGGAGACAAGCTGTCCATTTAACCTTTCTCGATTACTTGTGGCCTCCCGGAGGATATCCGCCCCCCAGGGGTTGTCGACGGCGATGAGCCATGCGCCGCCTGGCTGGCGCCGCAATACGTCTGTCGATCGACCCTCCATCCTGAGTGCCTTGCCTTGCGGATCGGTTCCTCTAAGACTCCACTTGGAACAGTAAAGCGCGACATCGCCAGCTTGGATAAGCCGGCGTACTTCGGTCGTGATCGTTGGCTTTAAAGCGATAAACCCCGCGAGCGCGTCGCGAAGCGCTTTTGTACCGGTTACGACATTCCCGGGTTGGGCAACAAGGGCTGCCTCCGGTTCATACAAGGTCATGGCGGTTTCAATGTCACAGCGGTTGATCGCTGCGACCAATCGAGCG
>JBIMKD010000336.1:0-5532 GCA_043673815.1 Chromatiales bacterium | reverse complement strand
GGATAATACCACTATTCGATCGCCTTGACCCGGCCGGTGCGTGGCAATGCGGCAAGTATTGCACCCCCTTACCGAACGCGTCTCCGGGTGGCTGCCCGGCGGCAGCACGTCAATGAACGGTTCCCGCCGATATCTTTCTTCGTACAGGTGTTGAATATCGACCTCGCGACGAAGCAGCTCGGCATACAGGGTAACATGGATACCGCGGATCATCGGAACTAAATGCGGTACAAACACGAGATCGGCCTCGCTACCGTTGATGCGGGCGAGCGCCTGCAGGATTTCAGGAAGGTGCCGGTGACCCGCAACGCTATACGCTTTCAGTGTATCACCAGCTTCGGCGAACAGATGGGCGACGCTCTCCTGCCGGCCCGCGCCACTGACGCCTGACTTGGCGTCGGCGATCAATCGATCCGCTCGCACCACGCGCGCCTCGATGAGAGGCGCGAGGCCGAGCATGACCGCGGTAGGGTAACAACCGGGATTGGCAACAAGATGGGCGTCCTTAATCGCTTCACGATTTAACTCCGGCAGACCATAAACCGCCTGCTCTAAGAGATCCGGACACCGGTGGCGGAGACCATACCAGTGCTCGAATACCTCGGCGCTCCTAAGCCGGAAATCCGCCGCCAGATCTATGACTCGGACGCGGGCATCGATTAATGGCCGCACCATTGTCATCGAAGTCCCGTTCGGGGTTGCAAAAAAAACCAACTCGCACCCCTGTAAGCGTTCGATGTCGGGCGGTGAAAACGCCAAGTCGACATGCCCCCTTAGACTCGGGAACATGCCGGCAACAGGCGTGCCCACCTCGGCACGTGAGGTGATGACATCGAGACTAACCGCCGGATGTTGTGCGAGCAAGCGCAATAGCTCGACGCCGGTGTACCCGGTTCCGCCGACGACGGCAACCTTGATCATTGATTCGAATTCATTCTAAGCTGCGGGTTAGGTAGGGCTCCGGAAAAAGAAAAAGCGGCCGAAGCCGCTTAAGTCATCTTATAGTTATTATGTTTCAAGTCATGGCTCAAAAAGCTTGGTTGGCCATGACAGACGCAGCTTAATTTGCGTCGCGGCCTGTGTCAACACCTCCGAGCGCATTTACTGAATGATTTTTTTGCTGCACTGCGGTCGTTTTTCGACCCTTCTCGCGACGGCCTCCTATTGGCGTTCCGCGCTCGCGCTCGCCCGGCGCCCCGCGTTGGGATCGGACCTGTAGATAGCCGCACGCCGTTATGCTGTGGCTAAAGGCGTTGCACATTATCTTTATGGTGGCTTGGTTTGCTGGGCTGTTTTATTTGCCCCGCTTGTTCGTTTATCACGCGCGGAGCAGCGACACCATCAGCCTCGACCGGTTTAAGCTCATGGAGCGCAAGCTCTTTTTCGGGATCATGACGCCAGGCGCGTTACTGACCGTGCTGTTCGGCGCCGCCACGGTGATCGCGAGCGGCTGGGAACACTACGCGCGCGCAGGATGGCTGCACGCGAAACTCGGATTGGTCGCGATCCTGATCGCGTATCATATCTATTTGGGCAAGCTCCTTCATGATTTTTGCCACGACCGCAACCGACACACCCACGTTTATTACCGGTGGATCAACGAGCTTCCCGTACTCATCCTTGCGGGCGTGGTTATCCTCGCCGTGGTTAAACCGATCTAGCAGCGACGAGGAGGTCTGGAGCAAGGTAACGAATACGCTACACCTCGATCATCTCGAAGTCTTCCTTGCGCGCGCCACAATCGGGGCACTGCCAGTTCGGGGGCACGTCCTCCCAGCGCGTCCCAGGCGGGATTCCGTCGCCGGGCCAGCCTTTGGCTTCTTCATAGACAAACCCGCAAATCACACACATATAGCGTTTCATTCACTACCCCGTTGCATTCCTCAGCGCGACATTTTCGCAGGTCCACGGCGCCGATAAAACAGAACGCAATGCCCCACCCAAAACTCCCCGCTCGCGGTCTGTATGCCATCACCTCCGACGCCTACCAAGCTCCAGACGGAATCGAGGCAGCCGTCGCGGCGGCGATCGCCGGCGGCGCCGTCTTGATCCAGCACCGCAACAAGAACGGCGGGTATGCGCAGCGTTATACCGATGCGGTAGCGCTGCGTGCGATCTGCCGACGGCACGGACGGCCGTTGATCGTGAACGATGATCTCGCCTTGGCCCGGGCCGTGGCTGCGGACGGACTGCATATCGGGCGCCACGATGCAAGCTACGCCGAAGCGCGCGCCGCGCTCGGCAATGACGCTATCATCGGGGTTTCCTGCTACGACGATGTGCCTGCCGCGCGCGAGGCACAAGCCAACGGCGCGGACTACGTGGCCTTCGGATGCTTCTTTCCATCAAAATCGAAGCCCGGGGCGGCCGCCGCCGAAGTCTCATTGCTCACGCTGGCGAAGCGACAGCTAAGCATTCCCATCGTCGCGGTCGGCGGCATCACGTCCGAGAACGGCGCGCTGCTTCTCGACGCCGGCGCGGATATCCTGGCTGTCATCGAAGGGGTGTTTGGCGCCGCCGACGTTCGCGCCGCGGCCGGTCGCTATGCGCGGCTCTTTTCTCAGCATACCTAGGAAGCCCTGCAAAGTGTCGCGAGCAAGCCTAGACGCGCGAAGCCGCGGAGCGAGTCGCGAGACATATCAGGGTAGATAGGCGACGACGAGCGAGCACACGACAAAGCAGATGGGCTGCGCAGTAACTCTTGCAGAGCTTCCCTAAACAAGGAGACTGGAATGTCCCACTCCCAGGAACTATTCAGCCGTGCCCAGCGCGTGATCGCGGGCGGGGTCAATTCCCCGGTCCGGGCATTCAAAGGCGTCGGCGGCACTCCGCTGTTCTTCCGGCGCGGGGAGGGCGCCTACCTCATCGACGCGGACGAGCGCCGTTATATCGACTACGTCGGTTCGTGGGGACCGATGATCGTGGGCCATGCCCATCCAAATATCATCGCGGCGGTCAAGGAAAGTGTGGACCGTGGCCTCGGCTTCGGCGCGCCCACTGAGATCGAGACCGCGATGGCCGAGATCCTTTGCAAACATTTACCGTCCATCGAGCGCGTGCGTATGGTCAGCTCGGGAACGGAAGCCGTGATGAGCGCCATCCGGCTAGCCCGGGGTTTTACCCAGCGCGACAAGATCCTCAAGTTCGAAGGGTGCTACCACGGACATGCGGATTCCTTGTTAATCAAGGCCGGCTCCGGGGCGTTGACCTTGGGGGTACCGAGCTCTCCGGGGGTCCCGGCCGCGTTGGCGCAGCACACCCTCACCGTGGCCTACAATGCCTTGGAGCAAGTGCAAGAGGTCTTCGCCGAGCTCGGCGAGGACATCGCCGCGGTGATCGTCGAACCGGTCGCGGGCAACATGAATTGCGTATTACCCGCGCCGGGCTTCCTCGAAGGACTGCGTGCGCTCTGCGATCACTACAAGAGCCTGCTCATTTTCGATGAGGTCATGAGCGGTTTCCGTGTGGCGCTCAGCGGGGCGCAAGGGTATTTCAATGTGCGCCCCGATGTCACGACCCTCGGGAAGGTCATCGGCGGCGGTCTACCCGTGGGGGCTTTCGGCGGACGCGCAGAGATCATGGATCAGCTCGCTCCGAACGGGCCGATCTACCAAGCCGGGACGCTCTCCGGGAATCCCGTGGCGATGGCCGCGGGGCTCGCGACCCTGGAGATCGTATCGCAACCTGGTTTCTTCGACGCACTCGGCGCGACGACCGCCGATCTTGCCCGTCAACTCCGCCGCTGTGCAGCCGAGGCAGGCGTGCCGCTTTGCACCAATCACCTGGGAGGGATGTTCGGGATCTTCTTCACCGAGGATCCGACTGTCACCAGCTTAGCCGCGGTCATGCGCGCGGACCGGGAACGGTTCAAGCGGTTTTTCCATGGGATGCTCGAGTCGGGCGTGTACCTCGCCCCCTCCGCCTTTGAGGCCGGGTTCGTGTCGAGCGCCCATGGTCCGGCCGAGATCACCGCGACGATCGAGGCCGCGCGCAAAGTGTTTGCGACCCTCTAGGAGGTTGTGATTAAAATCGTCGCGAGCATCCCCGAGCGCCAAGAGCCGCGGAGCGAGCGACGAGACATATCAACTCGATAGGTGCCCCCGAAGCCATCGCGCAGTAATCGAGGAGAGGTAACGCACGTGCCGAAGATGAAGAAAAACTCAACCTCTGCGAATAGCACAGCCGCCACCGTCGGCTACGAGGCGCAGCTCTGGCAGATGGCTGATGCCTTGCGCAGCAGTATGGACGCCGCCGAGTACAAGCACGTCTGCCTCGGTCTGCTCTTCCTTAAATACATCTCCGACGCCTTCGAGGAGCAGCATGCCGCGCTCGTGGCGGAAAAGGCACTGGGCGCGGACGCCGAAGACCCGGACGAATACCGCGCCCAGAACATCTTCTGGGTGCCGCCCGAGGCGCGCTGGACGTACCTGAAGGCGCAGGCCCGTCAACCGACGATCGGCCAGCTCGTGGATGACGCGATGGCCGGCATCGAGCGCGACAACCCGGCGCTCAAGGGCGTGCTGCCCAAAGACTACGCCCGCCCTGCACTCGACAAGGAGCGGCTCGGTCAACTCATCGACCTCATCAGCAACATCTCTTTCATCCCCCCTCTCCCTCCGGGAGGGTTGGGGGTGAGAGAGAGGGTGGGGTTGACCGCGCCAAGGACATGCTCGGCCGCGTCTACGAGTATTTCCTCTCCCAGTTCGCCAGCGCCGAAGGCAAGAAGGGCGGCGAGTTCTACACGCCGCGCTGCGTGGTCAAGCTCCTGGTCGAGATGATCGAGCCCTACAAGGGCCGTGTTTACGATCCATGCTGCGGCTCTTCGGGTATGTTCGTGCAGTCGGTGGAGTTCATCCGCCACCACGCCAATGGCAACGGCAACGGGGGCAAGGCCAAGGCCGACATCTCGATCTACGGCCAGGAGTCGAACTACACCACCTGGCGTCTGGCGAAGATGAACCTCGCCCTCCGCGGCATCGACGGCCAGATCAAGCACGGCGACTCCTTCCACAACGATCAACATCCTGATCTCAAGGCCGACTTCATCCTCGCTAACCCGCCTTTCAACATCTCCGACTGGGGCGGCGAGCGCCTGCGCGACGACAAGCGCTGGAAATACGGCGTGCCGCCGGCGGGCAACGCCAACTTCGCGTGGGTGCAGCACATCGTCCATCACCTGGGCCCGTGGGCGTGGCCGGCGTCGTGCTCGCCAACGGCTCGTTGTCGTCCAACCAGTCCGGCGAGGGCGCGATCCGCAAGAACCTGATCGACGCCGACCTCGTGGACTGCATGGTCGCGTTGCCGGGCCAGCTCTTCTACTCGACGCAGATCCCCGCCTGCCTCTGGTGCCTCGTTCGCGACAAGAAAAGGCTCCCTCGCCCGCTCGCGGGAGAGAGACCACCCGGCCGCGTGGTGGCCGCGAATTGCGCCCCGGAACCGTAGCGTCCTGGAGAGGTCTCTACGTCATTCCAGCGAAAGCTGGAATCCATAGCGGTTTATCGGCGCCGCACTGGACCCCAGCTTTCGCTGGGG
>JBIMKD010000335.1:0-9109 GCA_043673815.1 Chromatiales bacterium | reverse complement strand
GGCAAGAGCCCCGTGCCGGCCCAGCCTCCCGCTAGCGGAGGACCTTGAGATGCGCGGCCTCGCAATGGCGAGCGTCGCGCTCCTGCTGAGCGCCTGTGCGCTCGGTCCCGACTACGTCCGTCCGGACATCACCACGCCCGGCGCCTACCGTATGGCGAGGGCCGAGGGGGAGTCCATCGCCAATCTACCCTGGTGGCAGCTCCTGCGCGACGGCGAACTGCAAAAGCTCGTTCGCATCTCACTCCAGGAAAACAAGGACATGCACCAAGCACTGGCGAGCATCGAAGAATTTCAAGCGCGGCTCGCTATCGCCCGCATGGACTTTGCGCCCCAAGTAAGTGGAACGGTCAATGCCCCTGCCTTCGGCCGTATGAACGCAACCAGCCTCCCGTGTTTTCCCACATCATCGAGCTACTCCATTCAGGGCGATCTGTCTTGGGAGATCGACATCTGGGGGCGGGTGCGCCGCGCGAACGAGGCGGCCCGTGCGGACCTCATCGCGCGGGAGGAGAATCGGCGGGCGGTGGTCCTGACGCTCGTGAGCGGCGTCGCCCAGGCCTATTTCGATCTCCGCCAGCTCGATATGCACCTGGACATCGTGCGGTACACCCTGCAATCGTGGGAAGAATCCGTGAGGATCGCCCGGGCTCGGTTGCGGCAGGGCCTGATCCCCAAGCTCGACGCCGACCAGTTCGAGGCGGAACGGGCCAACGCCGCTGCCCGCATGGCAGAGCTCACGCGGCAGATGGTGCAAAAGGAGAACGAGCTGAACGTGTTGCTAGGACGGAATCCCGCGCAGATCCCCAGGGGGCGAGCGCTCACCGACCAGATGCTGCCGCCTGCGGTGCCGGCCGGCCTGCCTTCCGAGCTACTGCAGCGCCGCCCCGACATCCTGCAAGCGGAGCAGCAGCTGACCGCGGCCACCGCCCGGATCGGGGTCGCGAAGGCCGAGCGATTTCCGAAGATCACGCTCACGGGACTCCTCGGTGTGGCCAGCCCGCAGCTTTCCGCTCTCGGGAGCGGTGCCTTTGGATCTGCCGGCCTCGCTTTGGCCGCGCCCCTCTTCAATGCCCAAGCCTTGGGTTTCCAACAGCGGGCGGCTGAGGCCCAAGCCAAGCAGGTCCTGGCCCAATACCAGCAGACGATCCTGGTAGCTTTCAGGGAGGTCGAGGATGCTCTCGTCGGGGTGGACACCGCCCGGGAGCAGACCGAGGCGCAAGAGAGTCAAGTCGCCTCGCTACGATCGGCCCTACATCTCGCCGAGGTGCGCTACCGCGGCGGACTCTCCAACTATCTGGATGTGCTCACAGCCAAGCGGGATCTCTTCGACGCAGAGCTTGCGCTCGCGGCGACCCGGCGCCTGCACTTGGTGTCCATCGTCCAGCTCTACAAGGCGCTCGGCGGGGGGTGGTCGCCAAGCGAGACGCTCCAAAGTATAGGAAGGATAGGGTAAAGTTACGGTAGGGATGTCCCTACCACATCAGGCCCATCATAATCACAAGGCCTAAACCAACCAACTTAGCTGTATCCATATGCACATCCTCTGGTTTTTTTCTGCGCGCCTCACCCGGCCCGGCGGACGGGGTTTGGATCAGGATCCTCGGTGCCCTCGCTCGCCCGAGACGCCAAAACGCCCCGAAGCATAGCGCCTCGGGCCGAGGAAGGGCCCCAAAAAAAATGCCCCGATCCCGGCCGCGGACCCGTATGCTTGACAGCTCACGAGCCCGGCAGTACTGTGCCTCTTGATGAAAAAGCCCTATCCTCTGGCACCTGCCGCACGATGAACAGGCTGGCGAACGGTGCGGTGGTGCTAAGCACGTTCGAGGAGATGCCGCGCACCATCTCCGCCCCATCCGTCTTTAACTTTCGCGCCGGCGCCGGCAGCACCCGGTCGCGCGCCCGATCACGGCCAGCACGCCGACGAGGTACTGGGCGAGTTGGGCTACAGCGCGACGGAGATCGACGACCTGCGCCCGGCAGGTGCTGGTGATGTGCATCCCCGTGCGTTGTCGCCTTCAGGAACGGTAGTTATGCTCCGGCCGCGATTGAGGGGGAGGTCTTGATGCCGGAAGACAAGTCTCGCAGTCAGGGGCCGGAAGTCATTTCCAAGACGTCCCGCACGGTCAATCGCCGGACGGTGCTGGCTGCCATCGGCGGCGGTGTCGTGGCCGCAGCACTCGGCGATCGGCTGTGGCCGCTGATCCGCGGCAGCCAAGCGCAGACCGGCGCGGGCACGGTCGATGTCGGCCGGTTGACCGGCACGCCGGGCCGGCCGGGCTTCGGCACCTTGGGCGACTACATCTTCCTGTCGCCGACCAAGCTCGGCGGCGGCGCCCACGCCCAGGACCTGCTCACTGGGAAGACGATGGCCTGGATCGAGTACTGGAACTACGGCGATTCCTGCCCGATCGCGCACCATCTGGCCGCCTATCCGTCGGCCGAACCTCGCAAGGGCTTCGAGTTCATCAATTCGACGCAGGGTGGCGACAACGTCCTGATCTACGGTATTCCGACCGACATCAAAGCGCACGGCATGCTCGACCCGATCTGGGGCCAGGGCAATCACCTCTACCGCGTGCACTACGACGGCCAGCAGATGAACCTGATCGAGGACGTGTCGGAGACGACCGGCGTCGGGCTGGGCGTGCACACCGTCATCTATCCCGATGGCACCGGCTTTGCCGCCGCGGACGGCCAGAAGGATGTCGCCGCCTTCTTCGACCGGCCGCCGCTGCCCAACCTCGCCAAGGACGACGTGGCGTTGACCGAGATCAACAAGGGCCAGAAGACCAAGGTCCACATGGCGTTCCGCGCCGACTGGATCGGCCGCGAATCCGGTGGCTCGATGGAGGCCAACTGGTTCAACGACTGGATCGGCCGCGAATCTGGTGGCTCCTCGATGGAGGCCAACTGGTTCAACGGCGGCAAGCTCCGCCTCACCCGCCTGGTGAAGGCCCGCGAGACCGGGCTCTACGATCTGCGTGGATCGAAGGGCAACAAGATCGACTGGGAAATGGTCCCGATGGGTGAGTACCTCGTCTATACCGGCCAGCTTCCTGGTTCCTCGCCACGCACGTTGTGCGGATTGGATGCCGTCGTGCACCATCCCGGCAACCGCTACTCGGCAATGGTCATCCGCATGTGCTCGTCGGCGATCATCATGGACCGCCAGACCTGGGAACCGGTGTGCTGTCTGCACAACCCCGAGGGATCGCCGGGCAATCTTCCGGTGAAGAAGGTGAGCTCCGATCCCGACACCTGGGAGATCGAGTTCGACGACATCAAGTGCGTCGGCCACGAGGCCGGCTTCAGCCCGGACGGCAAGTTCTTCACCATGATGAACAACATCCGGCAGAACAACATGCCGGTGTTCGACACATCTGATCCCGATCCGCGCAACTGGAAGAAGATCACCTTCGTCAAGGATCCGGCCTGGGTCGGCGACTATCCGAGCCCGTTCCATCTCTGCTTCTCGATGGACCGTTCCAAGATGTTCGTGTCGGTGCTGTCGCCCAAGCCAGCCAAGAGCGGGGTCGTGGCGGTCGACACCTCGACCTGGAAGATCATCAAGAGGTTCGACAATGTCGGGCCCGACCTGCAGACCATGTCGGTGACCTATGATGGCAAGTACGTGCTGCAGATCTTCTCGGGCTTCCAGCGGCTGGAAAGCGGCGTCTTCGTCTTCACCCAGGACACGCTGGAGCCGGTCGGCTTCCTGCCCAATTTCGGCGGCCACCACGATTGCGTCGTCGTGCCGACCAAGACGGAGCATCTCCTGAACAGTCGCTGCACCACTCTTTAGACCGGCCGAGCCGGTGCTGCTGATCCGGCTGGCGGCGCAGAATCTCGGCCGCCGCCGGCTCCGTGCCTTGTTTCTCGGCGTTTCGGTGGCGCTGGCAGTCGGCGTCGGCGTCGCGGGCTTCATCGCCGGCTGGGCGCTGCGCGACGGCATCACCACCAGCTTCTCGCGCATGGGCGCCGATCTCGTGGTGGTGCCGCGCGGCACCTTGGTCAACATCACCTCGAGCCTGCTCACCGTCCAGCCGACCGACGAGACGCTCGACGGCGCGGTCGTGGCGAGGCTCGCCGGCATCGAGGGCGTGGCACGGGCAGCACCTCAGCGCCTGGTGCGCGTCTCGGTCGAGGGCCGCAATTTCAACCTGATCGCCTTCGATCCGGCGACCGACTTCACCGTCCAGAACTGGCTGCGCGAGCAACGGCAGGGACCGATCGGCGTGACCGACCTTTTAGCCGGCGGCAGGCTGCGCGGCGCGCCGGGCGAGACGTTGTCCGTCTGCCGGCGGCCGATGGAGATCTACGGGAGGCTGGGCAAGACCGGCGTCGGTCCGTTCGATGAGTCGTACTTCGTCACCTTCGCCGGCCTCGAATTCCTTGCCGCCCTTTGCGCCCAGGATCCGCAACTGAAGCAGGCTCAACCGGAAGCGAGGACGGATCACGCCGCGCACGAGGCACAAGCCACCGTCTGCATGCCGAACTTCGTGTCCGATCGCGTGACGGCGATCTTGCTGCAGCTCGCGCCCAACGCACGGCCCGAGCAGGTAAAGTTTGCGATCTCCCAGATCCCCGACCTCAAGGTCGTCGAGGGCAACGCCATCCTGACGTCGTCGCGCCAGTCGCTGCGCACGCTGTTCATCGGCATCGGCGCCTTCTCGATCCTGGTGGCGCTGGCGCTCCTGATCCTGGTGTCGCTGCTGTTCTCGGCCATCGTCCAGGAGCGCTACCGCGAGATCGGCCTGTTGCGGGCCATGGGCGCCAAGCCCAATCACGTCGTCGCCATGGTCCTGGCGGAGGCTGCGATGGTCACCGGGCTCGGCGGCCTCGGCGGGCTCCTTCTCGGCTTCACACTGTTGTTCGTCTCGGCTCGCTCGCTCGGCTTCTACTTCGAGGCGCTGGGCGTGCCGTTCGGCTGGCCGGCAGTCGAGGTGCTGTTCGCGATCTGCGCTGCCGTCGTGCTGGCCTCGATCGCACTCGGCATCGCCGGCGCGCTCTTTCCGGCCTGGCGGGTGCGGCGAATGGAGCCTTACGCGCTGATCCAGAGCGAGGGCGCCCGGTGATCTTCGCGGCACGCGGCCTCGGCAAGAGTTACGGGCCGGCCCCAGGGTTTCGTGCCGTCGAGGGGGTCGATCTGAGCCTCGCGGCCCGTGAGTTCGTGTCGATCGTCGGTCGCTCAGGCTCGGGCAAGTCGACTTTGCTCGCCATGCTGGGCGCGCTCACCCGGCCGAGCGAAGGCGAAATCACGCTGGACGGCACGAACATCTGGTCGATGAGCGAAGCTCGGCTCGCGAACTTCCGCTCCCGTCACATCGGCTTCGTGTTCCAGTTCCCGAGCCTGCTACCGAACCTGCGCGCCGTCGACAACGTCGCCCTGCCGGCGTTGCTGTCCGGTGCGCTGGACGCCGACACGGCCTACGCCCGCGCGCTCGATCTGCTGGCCAGCGTCGGTCTCGCCGACCGCGCGCAATCGTTCCCGGGTGCGATGTCGGGCGGCGAGCAGCGCCGCGCGGTGATCGCGCGGGCACTGATCAACTCGCCGCGCCTGCTGCTCGCCGACGAGCCGACCGGCGACCTCGACGAGGACACCGAAGCCGAGATCATCGCTCTGCTCGACCGGCTGCGGCGCGAGGAAGGTTTTGGCCTTCTGGCCGTGTCGCACAATCTCGGCATCGCGCGGCGTGCCGACCGCTCCTACGAGATGTCGCACGGCGTCCTTGCTCCGACCGTGATGGCACAGGCTAGGGAGATCGCGCGGCGGCCGGCGCGTCTCAAGCCGCCGCCGGTGGCGGTCAACGACGAATCGACTCCCGAGGCCGCCGCCACACGCGAAGGCGCCAGGCTTGGCCGCACCTTTTGGGCGGGTGCCCGCACGCTCCTGTTCGGCGGCGCAGTTGCCTTCTCAGCTGTGTTGCTGGCCGACTCGCTGGTCGCGCAATACCAGCGCATGCTGGTGCGCGAGCGTGCCGACAAGCTCGCCGCGCTGGAGACGCTGGCGCTTTCGAGCCTGCGCGCCAACGTGCGGGCGGTGGCGACCCTCGGCGAGGGCCGCTACGAGATGACCCTGGAACTGTGGAACGTGCGCGGCGAGAAGCCGATCTACGTGATGTCGCCCTCGGTGCGGGCCTATGTCCAGATCCGCCGGCAATGGATCGAGGTGCCGCTCGCGCCGGTCGACGAAAGTACGGCGTCCGTGCTCAAGATCACCGGCAAGCAGGCCTATCGCTACATTCTCGAAGCCAAGCTCGCCGACTACGCCAAGCTATTCTCGAAATACATGCACGTGCGCTTCGTCAACACCATGCTGGTCAGCCCCCACAGCGTGCCCAGCGACGAGCTGTTCGAGCGCACTGACAGCTACTACATCTATCTGAAGCCGTGGAACGTCGCCGACAGCGACATCCTCAAGGACGCGAAGTTCGACGGCGCGCCGCCGCTGTGGATCCCGATGCCGCCGCATTGAGCGGCGGCATCGTCGATTGGTCCCGGACTACTTCTTCACCAGCGGGCAGTCGCCCCTGGTTGACCGGGCCGAGGGCCTCGGCGGCGGGGAGGTTCCCGCACGCGCACGATCATGGTTGCGGTGTGGTTCTCCGGGTTCGGGTCGTCGTGATCCCCTGATGCCTTCTGTTGCTTCTTTAAGAGTGGGAAGGTAGCAGGACCGAGTTGGGCCGCAGTGTTCTGAGCAGGCTGCGTTGTGAGGCTGAGTTCGAAAGAACCTAGCCAGTTCAAAGGATTGCTGGTCTGCACCACGGTAATCTTCGGAGCTCCGGGCTCCGTGGCCAGGAAGTTGAAGACATAGATCCCGTTGGCACCGTCGAACTGCCCCTCGCTGGGAACGAACTCGGTGGTAGTGGCACTCAGCCCGACGCCCTCTACTGTGACCTGCCAAGTGGTTGGATCGCCCGGCAACTGCAGCGCCACATTACGGCCAACGGCGACGGTTGCCGTACCCCCGTTGGCGAGTTGAGTGAAGAGGTAGGGCTGCGCGAGCTGAGTGAACGTTGGCGAGTGTGGTGGAGGGATAGGCCCGTTTGGAAATGGCCCCACAGGGGTGACATCCGGACCCGGTGTGAGATGGATCACCCCCATCATTCCAGAATCCTCGTGCGGGATGATGTGACAGTGGTACACGGTCCGCCCAATGAGGTCTGGTCGATAGAACATGCGTACCGTCACCGATCCTTTGGGTGGCAGCGCGTGGGTGTCCCACCACACGAAGGACTCGGGGTTGGGGATGCCGTTCACGGCGACGACTTGGAAAGGATTAACATGGATGTGGAAGGGATGGTGGAATACGTCGTGATTGTCGAGCGTCCACTCCGCCCAGGTGCCTACCGGTACGATCCGGTCGTCGCGCATGGGATCGAATTGTCGGCCATCCAGATCGAAGGTGATCGGCGCCGTCATGATCTCGCCCGACCAAATCATGGGCACCTGCGCCAGCCCACTCGGAGGAGGGCCAGCGATAGCGTTCTGCTGGGGTGGAATGAGCTGCAGGGGAAACGTGGTGGTCGAGCGGACGCGTTTGCCTTTCGCAACAGCTGTGGCCAGGAGGACCTCGGGGCGCGGCCCCCCAGGATGGCCCTGATCATATGCAAGCGCTTTGAGCTCGTAGGTCCCTTTCTGCTTGACCTGGACGAGAATCTCGATGCGGTTACCCGAGGACATGAAGATACTGGAGCGTTCGATAGAGACGCCATAGTTCAGGCCGTCCTGGGCAATCTGCTGCAGCGGGACTCGACGCCCCTTCTTATCCACCAACGCGAGTTCCACTACGCGGTGGGCACTGGCGTTGACAAACCGCCAGCGCTGGATCTCGCCCGGCTGGATAGTGAGCGTCGGCTGGAGCACGCCGTTGATCGGGAAATAGATCTGCGCCGGTACCGGAGGCAACCCTGCAAAGGGGACCGGCCCGGCTGTCGGTACCATCTCCGCGGCCGGAACTTGTCCCAGTTCGTCTAGGATAAGCTCGTTGATGACGAACACGCGATCGCGGGCAGCCGCCACCGTTGACACCGTGTCGAGCCCCCCCTCCACGATAATGGCTCCCGCCATACCGTTCCACAACTGCCGGGACACCGCCATGTGGCGATGGGGATGATACCAGTAGAGCCCCGCAGGCTGGTTAGCAGGGATGGGGATGTCGTAGTCGAGGTAGTTGCCGGGAGGAATATCGAGGAACGGGTCATCGCTGTTGCCGCGGGGATCAACCTGTAAGCCATGCGTATGAATATTGGTGTGGAGCGAAGTCGTGGTCTCCGCCGGTACGATCCCCCCTATATCCATGGCCAGATCATGGGTCATTGCCGCCGATGGCGTGCCCTCATGCGTATGCGCCTCAGCATTCGGGTCTGCCGACGCCGAGAGCGTGGCGTTGTTAATCAGCCGGACCGTGATGCGATCGCCCGGCTTGACCCGCCACGTCGGACCGGGGATCGTACCGTTGTAGGTCAACGTCGAAATCGGGCGCCCTCCGAGCGAAACCGGGGGTCGCTTGACCTCCAGGGTCCCTGTCAGGATACCGGCGTCGCTCTTCCAGTCCATCGGCTGAGGAAAATCATCGGGAGGTAAGGCAGATCGAGCAAGGTCCACGCGAGCGGCGCCTGTCAGGTCGCCGCTATGCGTCCCCACAAGCACCACCATTGCTACACTCGCCACGCTCACAAACGTGCTCATTCGCTGTGTTGTCATTAGCCTCTCCAAATCTCATTCTCCGGGGCTCCTATAGCCATTCTGTCTGCCTTATCTGTCCACCTCCTCGGCATCCAGTGAAACCGGGTAGTTTATGTGCTCGCGACACGAAACCGCCGCGCCTCTGCGGCTATATATTCTATATAAAACATTTACTTTTATGATTAGCGGTGCCATCCTGGCTTCCCAGGCTTATCCATGGTCTGGGAGGGTGATGATGGCGGGAAAGACGAGGCGGGCGGCGCTGGTGGTTTCGGCAGAGGAACGCAAGAGGTTGGAGCGTTTGCGGGATTCGCGCAAGGCGCCGAAGCGGGAAGTCGAACGCGCGGCGATCCTGCTGCGCTACGCCGTGGGTGAGGGTCCG
Organism: Chromatiales bacterium; assembly: GCA_043673815.1. Taxonomy (GTDB): domain Bacteria; phylum Pseudomonadota; class Gammaproteobacteria; order JACCXJ01; family JACCXJ01; genus USCg-Taylor. Next base: position 39 of record JBIMKD010000335.1, on the reverse strand, counting down.
GCGGCGATCCAACAGGCGTTGGGGGTGAGCCGGCCGACT
>JBIMKD010000334.1:0-2935 GCA_043673815.1 Chromatiales bacterium | reverse complement strand
TCACGCGGGTTGCTTTTCTACCGTCTGATGCAGCAAGCCGCCACTATGCTACCCACCCCATACCGAAACCTCGTGGGAAGAGCCAAATCGCTTGACCACAACACATAGGGGTCACTTGCGCGAAGTGGATACCCACTTGCGCTCATAAGAACTAGCCAAACATATTCGAAATTCGGGGTACCTCTCCAAGTTCCATGTCCCTCCGGGAGAGATACCGACTTGTCCCCCTCTCCCGCAGGGAGAGGGTTGGGGTGAGGGGATCAAAATAATCGACGCAAGTGTTTGATTTCCCTCATCCTAACCTTCTCCCGGAGGGAGAAGGGACTCCCAGACTTGTTGAAGTGGTTCTGTACGACATTGGACGTATGAAAATCTAGCGTTTAAATTCTTGTTAGCCACCTGGTTACGTCTCGATCTCCACGGTCTCTTTTTTGAATTCCTTGCTGCGCAAGGGGCCGCGGCGGGACAGCGAAAATGGTGAAGGCTTACCATAGGATAAATCTTCAGGTTCTATCTCCGGCAGATGGAGTTTACGGGTAACGGTCTTGCGGTGTTGGACGCCAACGCCCAAAAGAAAGTCCACGACCTGGTGCCGGGTCTGCTTGAACCGCGGGTCGTGATTAATGGCTTTACGGTCGCGCGGCCGAGGGAGCTCGACCGGCACGGCGGGACCCAGCGTCGCATCAGGGCCATGGGTCAAAGGAATGATACGGTCCGCGAGCAGGATGCCTTCATCCACATCGTTGGTGATGAGCACCACGGTCTTCTTATCCTGATCCCAGATCTTAGCGATCTCACCCTGGAGCGTCGCCCGGGTCAGCGCGTCGAGGGCGCTGAGGGGTTCATCGAGCAACAAGATCCGTGGGTCGGTGGCCAATGCGCGCGCGACCGACACCCGCTGGCGCATGCCCCCGGAAAGCTCAGCCGGGCGTTTCTCCCGCGCAGGCAATAGGTTCACCATCCCAATGTATTTTTCCGTATGGGCTTTTTTCTTGTCTGCCGACCATTTCGGAAAAACCTGGTCCACGGCCAGGTAGACATTTTCATAAGCCGTCAACCACGGCAGCAGGGAATAGTTCTGAAAGACTATCCCGCGGTCCGGACCTGGCCCGCTTATTCTAGCGCCCTCTAAGGTGACGGTGCCGGTGTCCGGTCGGATCAAGCCCCCGATCAAAGAAATGAGCGTGGTCTTGCCGGAACCCGAATACCCGACGATGGCGACAAACTCGCCGTTTTCGACTGAGAGATTTATGTCGCGCAGGACCGGCGTGATGACGCCGTTGGAACGGTAAGCTTTGCTGACACGCTCTAATTCCAAGAAAGCCATGGTGGCTATCTCAAATGGTTTTGAATCGGGATTCCACCAGGCTCATGAGCCGGTCGAGTATGAAACCGACAATACCGATGGTGAGGATGCACAAGATAATGTGCTCGTAAATGAGGCTGTTGTATTCCTGCCAGAGGAACCCGCCGACGCCAGGCACGCCGGTCAGCATTTCCGCCGCGACAATGACCAACCAGGCGATGCCAAGGCTCAACCGGAAGCCGGTAAACATGTAGGGCATGGTGGCCGGGATCAATACCTTGAAGAGTGTTTTCACCCGCGACAATTTCAGGACTCGCGCCACGTTGAGATAGTCCTGCGGGACAGAACGTACACCCACCGCTGTATTCAGCACCGTGGGCCACATGGCGCACACGGCAATGGTAAAGAGCGCGGCCGGCTCCGATTTCTGGAACAGCACAAGACCCAACGGCAACCACGCAAGCGGCGAGACCGGACGCAAGATCTGAATGATGGGATCGAAGCTCTTTGCAAACATCTTCGAAAGCCCGAGGAGAAGACCCAGCGGCGTGCCTATTAAAATGGCAAGTACGTAACCCTTGGCGACCAGTACCAGCGAATACCAGGTGAATCTGAGTATGCCCTGATCCAGCTCGCCGCGCTTTGCAAAAGGTTCCACGATGTAGAGTTTGCTAACCTCCCAGGTCTTCAGAGGGGAAGGCAGGTTGGTGCCCGGCAGCGCGCTCCACAGCGTCCATATCCCAATCACGGCCGCTCCTCCTAGCATGGGCAGGACGAGCCAATCAATGTTAATTCGGTTCTTACTCATAGCGATGCTTCTCCACATGGGTTGCGGCGGAGGAAATGATCAGTATAACGGTCCACTATTCTTTCATGCTGTGGACTTCGAACGCAGTGGCGTACTCTTCCGCCTTGGCAGGATCAAACGTCTTGCCGTCAAACAAGGTTTCCGGATCATTATTGAGCCCGCCATGCTTGTACCCGATTTCCTTCATCGCCTCTTCATAGAGATCCGTACGCATCACCTCCTTGGAAATAGCGTCGTAATCCGGCGCACCCTCCACCATGCCCCAGCGGCGGTACTGGCTTAGAAACCATTTGGCGTATTTAGGCTGTGGATAGTTACAGTTACGATCGCTGAAGATCATGTAGTTGGGATCTTCCGTTTTGCGGCCGTCGCCGAAATCGTAATGCCCCTGCAAGCGGCCCAGGATGATCTCCGGCGGACAATTAATGTAAGTGGCCTTGGATACGATCTCGGACTGCTCGGGACGGTTTTCCATCTTGTCCAACCACACGCTGGCCTCGTGCAAGGCTTTCAGCACGGCTTTCACGGTCCTTGGATTCTGATCCGCAAATTCTGCCGTGAAGGCGCAGACTTTCTCCGGATGGTCCTTCCAGATGTCCTGCGTATTAACGGAAGTAAATCCGATCCCCTCGGCAACGGCGCGCGCGTTCCACGGCTCCCCGACACAATAACCGTTCATCTTCCCCACATTCATGTTGGCTATCATCTGCGGGGGCGGAATGGTGATGAGGGCGACGTCCTTGTCCGGGTTGATCCCGCCCGCGCCGAGGTAATAGCGCATCCACATGGCGTGTGTCCCGGGCGGGAAGGTCATGGCGAAG
>JBIMKD010000333.1:0-25387 GCA_043673815.1 Chromatiales bacterium | reverse complement strand
GCTAACGTCCAGAAGCAGTGCAGATGGTTAGGCAACCAGACAAAGGCATCGATGGTAAACGGATGGGCACCTTTTTACCGCCCGTAGTGCCTCGCGCAGCGCAGAGTACACGGGTGGATCGGTCAATCGCACCTGACGTCGTATAGGTATTGAGAGCAAAGACGTACGTCGCCCCAGGCGTGACAGCACGACGAAATGTGGCCACGCCGTGATTGTAGTTATTTCGTGCGCACAGCGCACGCTACGCTCGCTGCCAAAAGGTGCCGGTGCTAATATTAGCTTTATGATAAATTGGTCGACCTGTACAGCCGTTGAACGGGACCCGCAGCGCGTCAGTGGCGCGTGGGTATTTCGTGGCACACGTGTGCCCGTTGCTGCGCTGTTTGAGAACCTAGAGGATGGCGCGCAGATATCCCAGTTCGTGCAGTGGTTTCCCGGCGTCCCGAAGAAATGGCCGAGCCGTAGGGCAGTATCGCCCGTAATGGACCTCTGGCCATTCAGGATCTCGGTAATACGATTCGTCGGGACCTTGAGTTGGCGACTTAATTCAGCCGCGCTCATCTGCAGCTCTTCAAGCTGTTCGGCGAGATGTTGGCCGGGATGTATGGCACTGCGTCCCATGTTGCACCTCAATGGTAATCGACAATCTCAACGTTGGGGTTCCGCCGCGTCGTCGATATATAGTCGTCGGCGGGACCGAAGTCTTATCGTTCGGGGAGCGGGGCTCCTTTGAGTCCCTTCCGCACGTGCTCCCATGATTCCGTGTCGTCGGGAGCCGCCTAGTGCGCGGGCCGTTATACAGGCAACTATCATTATCTACGTTTTCTCTTCCGTCATGCCGGTGAAAACCGGCATCCAGGCGAGCCTTCATGCGCCGCACGCTGTCGCGGCGTAGCCAAAACGGGAACCTCATGTGGCGCGCATGGCGAGCTTCGTCGATGCCTGGCTCCGCAACCACACATCCTCCATCCTTGGCCCAGCCAGCGCTTTGACGTCCCAAGGTGGGAGCCGAGTGCTCGAATCGGGCTCGCTCGGATTTGCGCGGGGGGCGCGCAGTAATGAGCGTCCCTACCGCGATCTGTCAGGAAGCCCGAGCGATGCTCGAGAACAGCGAAAACGCAAATCGCAATTTTACCATCGGGCCCGATGGCGAGAAGGTTATCCTCCCGGAAGAAAGCGGCAGAAAAACATCGCCGAGGCAAAGAAACGCATAGCGACCTACTGTGATTAATTGGTCCAATCGAACTGGGGTGGTTGAATCCTACGCCCTTCGATATGCCTAGCGATCTTCGTAAGCGCGTCTTCAAAGGTACTAGCAAGCGGATAAGCATTTTTTCTTCCTACTTCGTTTGCCCACACCACGAAATCATTCTCCTCGCCACCTACGTAGTAGAGCGGCGCTGTAGCTCTAGCTAGAGGTCCCCATATATGTACATCTACTCGCTGTACACGGAGTCCGATGACATAAATTACCTCGGCGTTTTGGACAGAGAGTTCCCATTCCTTCCGTTGTCGCATAACGAAATCCCTGCAGTGCAGGACATTTTTGTCGGGGTGATATAGGCTGATCGCTGGGGCCAATGGCGTCGGCCAAGCACAAAACGAAATAATATTGGCCCAATCATTAACATGAACTGGGCGAATGGGTGATTCAATAACGTAACTGCCTCTGGGTGCTTGACTCAAGTCTATGCCTATGTTCCAAAGATTTCCGGGCACATCTGGGAGGAAATTGCATGATCCGTGGATCTTGAGGAGAGCCATGCTACGCTTGGGTACGGGTCTGCCCTGGTAGTAATAAGCTAGCCCGAGGCGTGTTAGGGCCGACTCGATCAAGAGATCGTAGTTAGTGGTGACCAGTGTTGCTTTTTTTCTATTTCGGTTAAGGAGTTCCACAAGAACGCCATAAAGATTTCCGGGAAGCGCCTTAAATTGACAGAAATATGTGGCCATTTCACACAGAAACTGTCGCACATGCGGTATTTGTTCCGAGAGGAATTGATCCATACCTCGTTCAAAATCATCCTCAAATGCTAAGATGAGATCCGGATGCATGCGTGAAGCAATCCCCCGGTAGCGATCCAGCTCTCTGAATAGGTCTCGACCGAGGGGAGGCGGATGTGGCCAACACGGTCCACTAAAGCGGCTTGCCCCTGCACCGAACAGATAAAGTAAAGCCATTTGTAGTTAATCCATAGACCTATTGTTCAAAGGAACAATACGCGTTCATTGGGTCTTTAGCTCTTTCCGTCTTCAAGAGCGCATCGGTCGCAGGGGCAATTCCAGGAACCTTGGTCTTCACGATGTCCCAGACAATATGAACGTTTAGCCCGAAATAAGGATGTGCTATGACGTCTCGAAACGCTGCGGCTTTTGCCCATTTGATTTCCGGCATCGCCGCCTTAGCTTCCTCAGGCAAATGCTTCGCGGATTAAGAATTTTAGACACCCTTTTTCTTCGGGAGGGGAAGATATGACTGGACCTGTTAGCTGTCAATCACGCGCTATCGTGGTCCGGAATCGGGGAATTATCGAGCTATTCACGGCCCGAAGTGCCAAGTTTCTGGGTGTTTTGGTGTCTCGCGGGGGCGGGCCTACCGGCTGGCTTTGTGAGCAATCTCTCCAGCCTTCCCTGCCAAAGGAACAGCCGGTCAAATACATGCAAATGAAGACGGGCCAGTAATGTGCCGACAGACACCATGCCCAAACCGATCAGCACCTCCTGGAGCGTCTTGTGGTAATTGAAGATTCTTAAAATGATGGCAAAGCCGGCCATGGTCAGAGCGGTCGTGGCCACAGCCAGAACAGCACCCCCTACGGTCAAGCTGACGATCTGCTTGGTCCACCATCCCCACAGCGCATAGCCAAGCATTACCAGCAACAACAAAACTATAACGCCTGCCGCGAGCTGCAACCATCGCACTAGTAGCCAAACCTTGAAGAAGAGCTTATCGGCAACCTTAAGCTGCAGAAGTAGCGGGTTATCGGCGCCCGGCTGCTTTATCAGAGGCTCGATTTGCAGGAACTTCCACGGTTCGCGACTCTCCTGCTTTACCGGGAAACCTAGGGCATCAGGCTCTTTCAACGCCTGTTCAGTCATCAGGTAACCGTCGGTCATGAGTGCATAGGCTTCGGCTTCCGAAAAGGAATCCAGATCAGTGCGGATCGCAGCGAGTCGACGCTGTACGGATCGCTGGACACCATAGGTGGTCAATGGAGATAGCCGCTGGGGGATAGAAGGATCCTGGGAATCGATCCAATCTACCGGCATGGTTTCGAGATCTTTTTTGAGATGGACGAACATCAGGCCTTTTAGCAAGCCGCCACGCTGTCGCCCATCCAGATCCTGAAACTGGCTTACGCGAACGCGCGCTTGTAAGATGTTGTTTGCCCGCAGGGGCACACCAAGCAGGCTATTTTTGGGAAAGTCTTGGGCTTCCATCTGACCACTGGCGTCGCTGACCAGCATCACCGAGCAGCTCTGTTCCAAGAGCGCAGCTATACCCTGATTATCGTGTACGCCACCATCCACAAGCCTTACTATAGGCCGAATTCTGGAATTGCCGTCCTGGGGTATCCGTTCATAGAGATCAACGAGAGGGAGCGGCTCAAAGATGCCGGGCACACAGGCTGAGGCGGCGACCGCATAGCCAAGGCGCATACGTTTGTGCGGTTCCGGAGCATCCTCATAGTACATACGCCGCAGTCGGTAGTTGGCATCGACTTCAGAGTTGATAGAGGCGGGCGGCTCGCCCATCCAGGTCGCGGTGAACTGCCAGTTGTGACCGGTGTTGAGCGTGGTAGCATTCAGGATGAGGATCGGGACTTTGGCCGAGCGGCGCCAGTTATGATCCTTTGGCATAAATCCTCCGGGTTCGCCTTTCGGAAAGATTTTCAGCTCGTTGAGCCAGCGCTCCTTATCGCCTTCGCCGTCCGCTACTTTCGAATAGAGCTCCGTCTCATACAGCTCGCCTGCGCGCATCGTGCGCGAGTAATCCCGCGCATATATCATTTTTAGATTGGTCTTCCACTCGGCGGCGATCCACGTGCGGATATTGCGTTGCACGCCTTCGAGAAACTGTTCGGAAATCCGCATGGCCATATTAATATAGTCTTCCCGCTTGATCTCCTGGTCAGCTTTCTCCTGGAGCAGCTTGCGTACTTCCAAGTAATAATGTGCCCCGATGATTGATCCCCCAGACACACAGGAGAGGTACTCCACATGACGCAGTAGATCGAGCTCCGCGAGCTTGGCCAGTACGCCGATGTGGTAGAGAGAAGCCCGGAAACCTCCCCCTGATAACGCCAGCCCGACTTTGCCTTGGATAACCGAGGTCATCGCCGCATAGCTGTTGCCGAGGAACTCTCTGAGCACTCTCTCGGCACCCGGATCAAGCCGTCCACCGTTGCGCTCAACTGCGCGTTGCTGCAGGCGCAATAAAGTGGCAAGCTGCCGAGCAGTACTTTCACGTTCCCAGTCAGACACGTCCGAAAGCGCTGCAGCCCGCATCAACCATTTTCGGGCTTCTTCGTAGTTACCGAGACCGAAATAGGCCTCGCCGACCGTGGCCAAAAACCACCAGGTCTCATTAAGCCACGCCTGCCCAGGTTCTTCAGGCAGGTTGGGGAGGCTCTCCACGATAGATTCTCGAATGGCCCGCGCCTGTTTCCATAGTTGCCGCGGTACTGTCCCGCCAAGGCCATCCGGAAGCTGAAATTCCGGAGCTTCCAGGTCTGCTAACTGATCATGCACAAAGGCAGCATTGATCGCGGTATATCCATAATCCGACTTCACGCCTTCATTGCAGCCTCGAAGGTAGTAGCTAAGAGATGTTTTCAGATGCCGCTCTTGCGCGGTGAGCTCCCAAAGGCGCTTGTAGATGGCGCCGGCTTGCCCAAGTGTTTCTTGATCTTTCGTCTTGCCGAGATCATCTGCCTCTTTCAGAATTTGCAGTGCTCGTTCCAGCTTTTTATCAGCTTGGAGATCAGGATCTTTATATGTGGAGAGCGCACGCTTTTGGGCAAACTTCAGGCGGAGCTTTGGATCACTGGTCACTCGGCGATCGCCGCTGTATTGGTCAAGGAGCTTGCGCGCCAGCCCAAACTTCCGATCTTTGTGCAGGCTACTCACCAGTTTCAGCAATTCATCCGGCGTGGATAGTTTGCCCGCTAGGATATCATTGGCCTCTTTTACAGCTTCCCCTAGGTCTTGCTTCATATGCTAGCCTCTAATAAAAATCTAACGCCAATTTTTGACCGACTTCCCGATAAGTCAATCGAAGCCATACCTGTTCTCACAAACATACAGCACAAGCTTGCGCATTGAGATATTTTTGAACACTGACGCGGATAAGAATTTCTAACGCACTTTTTCTTCTACGTCAACGGTGACCGGGAGCGAGCGGATTGGTTAACCTTCCAGTTGCATAAATATTGACGAGTATTAGCGGCAAATGGCGTCGGTTAAGGGTTTTAACGAGTCTTAAGCTTTTTGCTGGACGTCATACGTCCAGGGGGTCGAGTATACGGTGACTGTCCCCTTCGAGCGCTTCACCGAGCTCAAGAAACAGATTGAGCGGCGGCGCTGATGGTGGCCTCTTGGGGCGCCTGTGCGGTGCTGAATCAGGGGATCGGCTCCTGCTCACGACCCGTTGCCTATCTTAACGCCCCTCGACCCCAGGGAGCGGATGAGGCCTCCCGGTGTCAAAGGATTCCCTCATGGCCTCCTCAGAAAAGGGCGCTGTCAGTCAGCCACGCGGCGATTGGAGTTATTTCGTGCGCACAGCGCACGCTACGCTCGCTATACCACGCCAGTGAGTTGCAATTGCACGGTTGATGACGGCGGCACCAAGAGAAGTATTCTTCTCGATTTAGATTGACAATCGGTGCACATTCCGGTCAAATAAGCCCTCATACGTAGAGAATTTCTGTGCTGCCGCCTCAGCCAAAGTAGAGGCCCCTGTAAACTCTAGGAATGGACGAAAGGGGAATGGTAAGATGTCAAATCGTTATCGCAGAACGATTCAAGGTCTGCTTGTCTTGGCGGGCTTTTCTTTCATTGGGACATCCCTGACCTTTGCCCAAGCCCCTCGACTGCGGTCGGGTGGGATTACCAAATTCACAGGGGTTGATCAGACGACCCAGGTTTGCAACACGACCGGGACGGCTTTGGTGCAGATGCCGGATATGGTGCGCACGTTCACGGTCGGCGGAACGACCGCCGCGCCCGCTGTCGTGATCTTTTCGGGAGCGTACTGGTCGGCCCTGGCAAGTCACGTCGTCAGGATACAGCTCACAATTGACAATGTTCCCAACCCCGGGCCGGGGACAGCGACACTTCTCTGGATGTATCAGCAGGACGAGGACGGCGGCGCGCCCCAAACGGACAGCCATGGATTCACGTTCCAGACCGAACCTTTAGCTCCAGGGTCTCATACCGCCAGGATTCGCTGGGCCACCAGCGGAGCCGTGGGAGGAATAACTGGCTGTATTGGCTCTCGCTCGATGGTCGTCCTGCACAAATAGTGTAGCTTTCAGGAAGGTGCTTCCGTCATCAATTGTTGCTAGGCCGCCAGAGGGACTCCGCGAATAGGGAAACTGACCGGCGGGCCCATCCCAAAGCGATCGAGAAACCAGCCGGACCGGTAGGAGAGCGCGCCGCCCATCGCCCAGGCTTCGATTCTCTTTCCCGGCAATGGCGTCTTTTCATCGCGCTTGCGTGTATCGCCTCTGACTTCACAAGCGCCACTACGCGGACCGCGAAGCGACCACCGTCCGGGGCGACGATCTCACGGGTTCATCCCGTTGAGCTCAGCCCAGCCGTTCCACATGATCTGGATGCCGACGCAGAGCAGGATAAAGGCCATTAGCCGCATCATCACGAGGGTCCCGATCTCTCCGAGCCGACGCAGCACCGAAGCGGCGTTCTTGAACAGGAAGTAGAGCACCAGCGACACCAGGGCCGCACCGCCGGCCAGCGTGAAGGCGCCGGCCAGGTAAAACAGGATGGGCGTCGTGGGGAACTGGGCGCCAAGCGCGATCGAAGCCGCGATGGTGCCCGGACCGGTAGTCAATGGGAACGTCATCGGGAAGAAGCTCCGCCGCACGATCTCGGCGTCGGTGAGCGCGGCCGCCTCCTCAGAGGCGGCCGCATGGACGTCGTCGTCTTCGGTGCGGTGGAGCATGCGCCAGCCCGCGGCGGCCACCAGCAGCCCGCCGCCGAGGCGCACGACCGGCAGCGAGATGCCGAAGAGCGCGAGGATGTGAGTGCCGATCAGCATCGACGCGACCATGACGAACCAGCTGTTGATCGCGATCTGGCGCGCCAGCCGCGTCGCAACGGCGCGATTGCCGCCGAAGGTCGCGACGAACACCGGCGCCGTAGCAAGTGGATTGATGATCGGCAGCAAGGTTACCGGCACCAAGATCAGCGCGTTCAGAATGGGGATGACCCAAGACTCCACGAGATCTCCGCAACCGCGCCGCAGTCCGGGCGCGCGAGTTTATGTAAGAAATCGGGATTCATCGCTCTCCATGCCTCGGCGACCCTCGCCTCCTTGCGCGTCATCTTCTTGTGGGGCATCAGGCCGAGCAGGTGACGAGAAACTCTATATCAGGCTGCCTGTGATCGCTCTACGCGCGGGTCGGCATGCTGCAGGCGCTGGATCTTGAAGCCCGTGAACCCGTAGAGGACGGTCAGGATCGGGCTCGCGATGTTGAAGATGCAGAACGGCAGGTACAGAAGAGTCGGGATCCCCAAAACCGCGGCCATGTACGCCCCGCACGAGTTCCAGGGCACGAGCGGCGACGTCACCGTGCCCGCGTCCGCGCACGCGCGCGACAGGTTCTGTGGCGCGAGGCCCCGCCGCTCGAACTCGAAGCGAAACATGCGGGCGGGCAGGACGAGCGCGATGTACTGGTCGGCGGCCACGATGTTGAGCCCGAGCGCCGTCCCCGCCGTCGTCGCGAACAGGCGCCCCGTGGTCCGGGCGCGCGCAAGGATCGGATTGATCAGCTTGGCGAGCAGGCCGAACTCCTCGAGCAGCGCCCCGAAGTTCACCGCGGCGATGATGAGCCAATTCGTCTTCAGCATGCTGTCCATGCCGCCCCGCGAGAGCAGGGCGTCCACGTCCTTGAGCCCCGAATTCTCCTGGTAGCCGGTCGCCATCGCCAGCCAAACGGCCTTGACGGAGGCCAGCGGGGCGGCCAGCTCCGGTTCGCCCAAGAAACGCTGGATGGCCTGCGGCTGCAGGAACGCGCCGAGGACACCGGCGAGCAGCGCCGCGACGATGATGGCGAGCGCCGAGGGGGACTTCTTGAGGGACATCCCGAGCAGGGCGAGGAGCGGGATCAGGTTTAGCGGGGTGATCCAGAACAACTGATCGAGCTGGGCCAGCTCGCTCGAGGTTGGGACCGGAGGCGGGCCGAGGCCTTCCCCGCGCAGGCCGAGCAGCGCGAAGACGGCAAGCGCGATGAGGAACGCTGGCACCGAGGTCCAGACCTGCGCGCGGATGTGCATATAGAGGTTCGCGTCCACGAGATGGGACGCCAGCACCGTCGTCTCCGAGAGCGGCGAGGTCTTGTCGCCGAGGTAGGCGCCCGAGATGACGGCCCCGGCGGTGATGACCGGCGAGACGCCGACCAGCGACGCGATCCCAACCAGCCCGACGCCGATTGTCCCGGCCGTCGTCCAGGAGCTTCCGATGCTGAGCGAGACCGCCGCGCAGATCAGCGCCGTCGTGAGGTAGTACCAGTTCGGATTGATCCACTGAATGCCGTAATAGACGAGCGTCGGGATCGTGCCGGACATGTTCCAGGTGCCGATTAGCGCGCCTACCGCGAGCAGGATGAAGATGGCGCTAACGATGGAGGACAGGCCTCTCCGACCCGCCTCGGCGATCTCCTCCCAGGTGTGGCCGTTCCGGATGATGACCAAGCCAGTGACCATCGAGCAAATCACAAGCGCGACCTGGAGGGGGCCGTCGAGGGCGTTGAGCCCGAACAGGTAGACGGATGCTGCGATCAAGACGATCAGCGTAACGATCGGAAAGATCGCGTCCACGTAGGAAGGTTCTTTGATGGTACTTGGGGTGACGGGTTGTTCAGCCATATACCGCGTCCTTTCTCTTATCCAGGCTCGGGCGGGAGTCGCGAGGGGGAATAAGAATTTCAAAAGCCCTTTTTTCTCCAAGAGGGAAGATACGACCCAATCTATTAGCTGTCAAACACGCGCTATTTCGGTCCAGAATTGGGGAATTGTCGGGGTTATAGGTCGGCTCGAAGCGCCAAGTTTCGAGGCGTTTTGGCGTCTTGGGTGACCAGCAGCCGAGCCCAGATGATGCGGTCTGGCGCCGAGGGGATCTCGAGCAGCCGCCACAGCGCGACCCATCTTCCGATCAGCAGACTTTGCCCCAGAATCTCGCCGAACTCGTACCGACCGACCAGGCCGCTGAGGAGATCGCGGAGGACGATCGCGATGCCGAGGAACAGGAGGCCGATTAACAGGCTCTTGCGTCCGAAGTCGGAACAACTGTCGCAAGCTGCCGCCTCGTGGCGAGCGCGCGCTGCTTAAAGAACTCCTGAACGGCCTGACGGAGCACGATCGCGTCCTCTTGTGTTGCCGCCTGACGACTCAGGTGCACGATCAAGCCGAGCGGCAGGTCGATGCTGGTCTCCCGGCTCCAATCGACGATGAACTCCTCGGCCTTCGGGTCCAGGTCTCGATCGCGAAACGGCGCGGGAGCGCGCTGCGGCCTGAGGGCGAAATTCTAGAACGATCCGAAAGCAGTTCCCAGCCCAATCACTGCGGCGAGCGCGAGCAGGCCGCCGACGATGGACACCATGACGATGTCGAGATAGCTCTCGCGATGGGTCGAATTGCAGACTGCAAGCAGGGTAACCACCGCTCCGTTGTGCGGCAGACTGTCGAGCGTGCCCGCGCCGATGACGGCGACGCGGTGCATCAGCCCCGGGTCGATGCCCATCTGGCCGGCAAGGCGCATATAGGTCTCGCCGAGCGCGTCGAGCGCGATCGTCAGTCCGCCCGACGCCGACCCGGTGAGTGAGGCGAGCACGTTCGTCGCCACCGCCAGCGAAACCAGGGGACCGCCCTCGATTCCCAGCACCCAATCGCGCACCATCGCGAAGGCGGGAAGGGCTGCGACGACCGAGCCAAAGCCGACGAGGCTGGCGACGCTCAACACGGGCAGGGCGGATGCATTGGCGCCGGCGTCCATGCTCGCGCGCAGCGCGGGCAGACGCCGATAGTTGACTGCGATCAGGATAATGATGGCGGCCGCGAGCGCGGTCACAACCGCCCACACGCCTCCGACGTCGGACAGCGATGTCGAACCCCAAGCCTCGTCGGCGAGATAGGAAGCGTCGAGACGAGGCAATACAAACAGCGACATCAAGAGATTGACGCCGATCACAACGGCGAGCGGCAAAACGGCCAGGGCAATGGATGGAGCGGCATCGCTTTGATGGCCGTGGCGAATCTCCGCAGGATCGAACGTGCTGGCGGTCGTTGCGCGCTCGCGGACGGTCAGATCCTCCGTCGCATCTTCGGCGGGTGCTTCGTCCGTCGTATAGCCTTCGCCCTTGCGGCGAGCCTTGACCTCAACGCGGGCAAGCCACCAAAGGCCGAACCCCAGCATGATGACCGAGGCGATGACGCCAAGGCCCGGCGCCGCGAACGGCGTGGTGCCGAAAAACGGCATTGGGATCGCGTTCTGGATCGCAGGCGTTCCGGGGAGCGCCGACATGGTGAAGGTTGTTGTGCCGAGCGCGATCGCCCCTGGCATCAGCCGCTTCGGAATTGCGGCTGCGCGAAATAGCTCATGCGCCATGGGGGCGAGCACGAAGAAGGCAACGAAGAGGCTGACGCCGCCATAGGTGACGAGAGCACCAGCGAGCACCACCGCCAGCACCGCCCGCTTTGCGCCGAGGCGCTCGGTCATGAAGCTGGCGATGGCCGACACGGAGCCGCTGTCCGCCATCAGTTTGCCGAACAGGGCGCCGAGGAGAAAAATCGGAAAAAACTGCATGATGAAGCGCGCGGTGCTCCCCATGAAGGTTTGCGTCCAGTGGGCGAGCAGTGGCTCTCCCGCCAATCCTGCCGCGAGGACGGCGGCGGCCGGAGCGAGCAGAAGCACGCTCCAGCCTCGATAGGCCAGCCAGATTAAGAGGCCGAGAGCGACAAGAATGCCGAGTAGTCCCATGGATCAGATCCCTTGCAAAAAAACATCAAGATCGAGGGTTGAGCGGTGCCCGAGATCCATTGCATTCGTCTCCAGAAAGACTTGCGCGGATTTTCGTCCCTCATCGCGCAAAAATGACAAGAATGCCCATTCGGTGTTGAGCTTCGAGGAGGCGCCGAGCCTGGTCATGATATCGTTTCTGACGAGGTGGATGCGCATGCTGGCCCATAGCGCGCCCTCGCCATCGCCCGGATCGGCGACTTGCCGGAGCAGGGCCATCATACGCAACTCCTTCGAGACAACGGCGTTGAAGGACACCTCATTCAGACGGTTCGAAATCTCGGAGGCGGTGCGCGGCACGCCTTCGCGCTCGATAGGGTTGATCGGTATGAGAATGGTATCTTGCGATTTGCACTCTCGGATGAGAGTCGAGAGCGTGGGATTGCCGGAATAGCCGCCGTCCCAGTAGGCCTCGCCGTCGATCTCGATCGCCTGGAACATGGTAGGCAGACAGGCGGAGGCGAGCAGAACGTCCGGCGTAATGGCGTTGTTCTTGAAAACTTTACCGCGGCCCGTCCGCACATTGGTGGCGGTGACGAAGAGGTTGATTGGCGACTTCGCAAGCCGCTCGAAATCGATGAGTGCGGCCAGAATCTCGCGCAACGGATTGCCGCCCTTCGGATTCAAATCGTAGGGCGAAAACAGGCGGGACATGAGATCGACGGCGATATAGGCGGGCGAAAAATCCATCGTCCAACGGCCAAGAAGCACATCTACGGGACTGCGCTGGATTGGGCTGAAGCGCCCCGCCTCGGAGACGCGGCGCCAGAAAGTCTCCAGGGCCATCCGTGCGCCAACGGCCCCGCCTATTTCGTAGCCGTGGACCAGCACCGCGGCGTTCATCGCACCGGCCGACGTACCGGAAATGCCGTCGATTGCAAGCCAAGGCTCCTCGAGCAGACGATCGAGCACGCCCCAGGTGAATGCCCCATGCGAGCCTCCTCCCTGCAGCGCAAAATCGACAAGGACGGGATCGCGCGTGCGGGCTGCTTTGGCCGATTTTTTTGTCATCTAACAGCCATCACAATCCCAATATGCTAAGACCACTAGGCCGAGGCGTCGCGCACTTTCCGCTTTTCCGCGCGCGACGCAGAGTCGCAAAGCGAGCATCGCTCATAGAGCTCCGTTGGTGCTGATGCACCAGAGCATAACCGCAATCACAATGCCGATCATGACAATGTCGAAATATCTGCGCGGCCAGTGTCCATGCCTCGAGCGCTGTTGACGCCCGGCCTTGTCAAAAAACATTTACTAGCCCATGATATTTTGCGGATTTCGGGGGCAATGAGAGCGATGAGGGCAACGGCATTGTGGTCTAATCTCAAACGTGCCTATCGTGCGTCATCCGAGGTGCTATCCGGTGGCACAACGTCGCTCGCACCAGATCGAAAGACGGAGGGCAGGAAAATGAGCGATGAGGAAGCAGTCGTGACTGGCGCCGGACGGGATCGCATCGTTTCCGCCATTTTGGCTGTGGTCCTCGTATCCGCCGCTCTTCATTTTGCTCGCATCGTGTTGGAGCCGATCGCGTTCGTGCTCTTCACCATGGCTCTTGTTGCACCCTTCCATGAAGCGGCCGAGGCGAGGATGGGGAAGCCTATTGCGCTCATCCTCAGCGTTCTCTTGACACTCCTTGTCATCTCAATACTTGTGTGGGCAATTGTCTGGAGTGTTGGCGAAGTTGGTCATTGGGCCGTGGCTAACGTTTACCGCTTTCAATCTCTGTATATGCGGGCAAATGAATGGCTTGAGGGACATGAGATTTTTACATTGGACTTGTCCACCCGCTTCGATTCGTCCTGGTTCGTTGGCGTCTTTCAGTATATCGCGGCACAAGTCAATTATTTGATTGGCTTCTCTCTTGTCGTATTCTTATTTCTGATGTTTGGGCTTGCGGAAATCGACGACTTCAAAATGAAAATTGAAGCGCTGGACAAGAAATTGAGTGGTTGGAGTTTGTCGGAAACGAGCGGTAAGATTGCCAAGAAAATCCGGACATACGTGCTCATACGCACCGTGGCGAGTGCTGTGACCGGCTTGGCGGTCTTTATCTTCGCGCTTTCTGTCGGGCTTGAACTCCCAGTTGAATGGGGCATTATATCGTTTGTGTTGAATTACATCCCTTATCTCGGCACACTTATAGCCGTGGTCCTTCCAGTGATTTTCGCAGCCGTGCAATTCGAATCGTGGCAGATGGCGGTGATCATTTTCGGGAGTTTGTACCTGATCCAATTTGTGATCGGCAGCTATCTGGAGCCGATGCTGACTGGCACCGCTCTGGCAATTTCACCCTTCGTGATGCTGTTCGCATTTATAATCTGGAATTTTCTATGGGGCATGCCCGGGGCATTTATCGGCCTCCCCGTGACAATCGCACTTTTCACCGTCTGGGAACAGAATCCGTCAACCCGTTGGATCGCAAACCTAATGTCAAAATCTGGCGTTACTTCTAAAGATTAGCGATAATCAATTTGATTTCGCCACCCCGGGGTATGAACCCCGTGGGGCGACCAAAGGGGAGAGCTGCGCCTCTCCCCTTTGGAAACCCCATGGCTAAGGATCCCGCGGCAAGACTGCGGGGAATAAATTTCAGGGATTTGAGAGTCAAGCAGCTTCCGGAATGACACATGCACGTGCGATGCTAACTGGGTGTTCGGAATTGGAGACTAGTAATGAGCGAACCGAGATTGACACAAGATACAGCGGATCTCCCGGCCCATTCCCGCAAAGTGAGCTTTTTACGGGCGAAGTTGCCTTTCGTTGTCGTACTAACGCTGGCAATTCTCGGCGTGGCCTATAACAGCATTTCGCACCGACCTCTCGCTGGCTTCTGGGAGTTTTTGGCTCTTGCAATCGGAGCTGTCTGCGTTCTTACGGAATGGCCTAAGGTTGACAAAAGGGAAGCTCGCCTGCGGCTAATTTGGACGCAAGCGCTCCACTGGACGACTTTTTTGGTCATGATGAACATCATGCTGTTACCCGGGGTTCAAAGTCTGCTGCCTGCGCCGGCACAGAGTCTGGTTTTTTTAATGTTGCTTGCGCTCGGCACTTTTCTCGCCGGAGTCCATCTCCTTTCCGTGCAAATCTGCTTTCTGGGCCTCGCCATGGTGCTTTCGGTGCCGGCGATCGCGTGGTTCAAACAGGCCGCACTCTTTTTGCTCTTGGCCGCTGTGCTTCTCATCGGGCTTGCCATCACCTTCTGGCCACGCCGGGGCAAAAACTACGCCGCGTAATCGCCCGAGAGCGGGGGGAATCCGCGCACGCTCCCGATCGGTGGCGCAGCGTGCCTGAACATTCCCACGCACGCGGCTACGCTCGTCCTATGAACCGTGTCGCCGTCCTCCTACTCGTCGGTCTGCTGTTCGGTTGCGCGGCCGGCGAACGCTACTGGACCATGTTCCCGGCGCCGATCCTCATGAAGGATCCGCGTCTCGACTTCACGCGCTTCGTGGCGCCCGAGAATCGCGATACCGACGTGCGTGTCTTCTACGCCACGACGCGAGCGCCGGCACCCGAGGGATATCCCGAACGCTATTCCCGGAGGAGAGGCGATGCGGTGCGCCTCGGCCTCGCGCACGTGCAGCTCGGCGAGCCCGGCTGGTCCTTCGCCGAACTCGTGGAATCGGATCGCAACAGCCGCATCGACGCGCTGCGCCCGGCCCGCGTCACGTCGGTCGAGGAGTTCGGCGTGCAGGGGAGCGACGCCGATCGCGCCTTCATCGACGGCATCGATCGGCAGGTCCAGGCCTCGCGCACCGGGGAAGCGGTGATCTACGTGCCGGGGTACCGCGTCACCTTCGACCAGGTGATGGTGCTGATGGGCGGCTGGGCGCACTACCTCGGTCGCTCGTCGTCGGTGGTGGCCTTCAGCTGGCCGACGGGGACTTCGGTCTGGAACTACCTGGTCGACTGTCCGCGCGCGCGCGCCTTCGTGCCGGACATCGCGCGGCTGGTGGAGCTGGTCGCCGAGCGCAGCCAGGCCCGACGCATCAATCTGATCGCCTTCAGCTGCGGCTCGCCGCTGCTCGCCGAGGCGCTGGTCGAGCTGCGCAATCGCCACCCCGCGGAAGACCACGCGGCGCTGCAGCGCCGCTATCGCATCGCCAACGCGATCTTCGTGGCCGCCGACATCGACCTCCAGACCTTCGCGCGTTCCCACCTGCCGGCGCTGAACGACATCGCCCGGCGCACGGAGGTGTACGTCTCGGAGAACGATGGCGCGCTCAAGTTCGCGAGCCTGCTGTCCCGCGCTTCGCGCCTGGGGCGTCCGCGCTTCGACGAGCTCACGCGGGATGAACTGGAGACCCTTTCGAGCAACGATCGCCTGGTGGGCATCGACGTGGCCGAGGTGTACGGCGCCCACGAGCTCGCCGGCATGCGCGGCCACGGCTACTGGGTGGCCAACGAGAAGGTCTCCAGCGACGTGCTGCTGTCGATGATCTATCCCTTCGACCCGGCCTGGCGCGGCCTGGTGCACGCGCCGGGCCGCAGCATGTGGACCTTTCCGGACGACTATCCCGAGCGCGTCGGAGCCGCGGTGTACGAGATCGCGCCCGAATTGCGCCGCGAAGGGAACTGATGCCCCGGGGACGAAAAGGGGACGCACACCTTTTCTATGAGCCGCGAAACACGCATTGCCATCCTCTGGGCAAGCGCTGCCACGATCGCTTTCGCCGCGGGGATTGCACCGCGGTTCGCGCAGCCCGCGGACTACCACTACTTTGCGGACCAGCGACCGATGCTGGGCATCGCCAACTTCCTCAACGTGACGTCGAACCTGGCTTTCCTCGTCGTGGGCGTGATGGGGCTGCACTTCGTGCTCATGGGAACGCAGGCGGACGGCAGCAGGGCGTTCCAAGACTCGTCGGAGCGATGGGCATGGGGCTTGGTGTTCGCCGCGACCGCGCTGACCTGCTGCGGTTCGTGGTATTACCATGCGGCGCCGGACAGTCCGCGCCTCGCCTGGGATCGGCTGCCCATGGCCATCGGGTTCATGGGGATCATCGCTGCTGCGGTGAGCGAGCGCATCAGCGTGAAGGCGGGCCGACGGCTGCTCATTCCGCTGGGCCTGCTCGGGGCAGCGAGCGTGTGGTATTGGCGCTGGAGCGCCGCGCAAGGCGTCGAGAACCTGAACCCCTATGGTGCCGTGCAGTTCGGCTCGGCGCTCCTCGTCCTGCTCATGATTGCGCTCTTCCCTCCGCGCTATACGCGGGGCGGGGATTTTTTCGCGGTGGCAATCCTGTATGCGCTGGCGAAGATCGCCGAGCACTTCGATCGCGCGATCTTCACCGCTACCGGCGAGATCGTGAGCGGGCATACACTGAAGCATCTGCTCGCGGCGGCGGCCGCCTTCTGGCTGCTGCGCATGCTCAAGCTGCGGACACCGCTTCTATCGCGCAACGGCCAGCTATGACGCGGCTGATCGCGGTGCCGCGCTCCAACGGCGCGAGGAACCAGGCAAAGATGCCCCACGAGCGACGTGGAGCGGCAACATGAGTCGCAAGGATGTCGTGGATTTGCTCAAGGCCACCGCCGTCAACTGGGTGCATGACTACGCCCAGAGCATGGGTGCAGCATTGGCCTTTTACACGGTGTTCTCGATCGCCCCGCTGTTGCTGATCGTGATTTCGATCGCCGGAATGGTTTTTGGCGAAGAAGCCGTCCGCGGCGAAATTTTCGATCAGTTGGACGGTATGCTCGGCCCGCAGGGCGCGTTGGCGGTGCAGGGCCTCATCGAAAGCGCCAGTAAGCCAGTCGAAAACGTGCTCGCCACAGCCTTCGGCCTTGTCCTGTTCTACATTGGTGCGACATCCGCCTTTGCCGAACTTCAGGATGCTCTCGATCGCATCTGGCGAGCGCCAGCAAAAATCGGGCACACCGGTGTGTGGCGATTTGTGCGTGGCCGGCTGTTGTCGTTCGGGATGATTCTCGGCATTGGCTTCCTGTTGATGGTGTCGCTGGCGTTCAGCGCCGCCCTGGCCGCGCTGAGCCGGTGGGGGGACCCGCTGTTCGGTGGATGGGAGACGATTGCGCAGGCGATCGACCTCGCGCTCGGCGTCGTGCTGTCGACCGCGGTGTTCGCAATGATCTACAAGACGATACCGCGCGTGCAGGTCGATTGGAAAGATGTCTGGATCGGCGCGGCCGTCACCTCACTGTTGTTTGTCACCGGCAGGTTTCT
Organism: Chromatiales bacterium; assembly: GCA_043673815.1. Lineage (GTDB taxonomy): Bacteria > Pseudomonadota > Gammaproteobacteria > JACCXJ01 > JACCXJ01 > USCg-Taylor. Next base: position 7,949 of record JBIMKD010000333.1, on the reverse strand, counting down.
GATCGGCGCCTACATCGGGCGCAGCGGCATCTCCTCGGGCTTCGGGGCAGCCGCGTCGCTCGTCGTAGTGCTGCTGTGGGTTTACTACTCCGCTCAGATTTTTTTGTTCGGCGCGGAATTCACGTGGGCGTACTCCCACAAGTTCGGTTCGCGCAAGGGACTAACATAACTTGCATCCGCCACCCCAGTCACTCCCACTCAATTGTTTCCTGCGTCTACAGCCCATTGTTCGTACATGGATTTGCAGAAGTGAAATTCTGGTTTACCGTCGCTTTTACCGTTACACAATCACCGGTTTTGATTTTGCTCGGCTTAGGGAGGCGATAAAGGTGGGCACTGGCGTGAGGTTATGTTTGTCCCGTAGCTCGAATCCTGGAACGTTCCCCGACCAGAACAAAGGTGGGCACCACTGGGTAATACGCGTGCCGATCTAGCGAAGCGCAATTTCCAGTTGATGCCCGGCGCGCAATGGCTGGAAATGCTTTGCCGCCATATCCCCGACCGCTTCGAGCATCTGGTTCGCTACTTCGGCTGGTATTCGACCCGGTGCCGAGGAGAGCGAGCCCGGTCGGCGGCGCCGCAGAACGTCGATCAGGCACCCGAGGATGCACAGGCGCTCGCGGCGCGCGCCCGATCGACCTGGGCGCGCCTGATCCACAAGGTCCATGAAATCGATCCTCTTGTCTGTGCGCGCTGTAACGGGTTGATGAAAGTCATCGCGCTGATCGACGATGGGCACGTCATAGAGCGCATCCTGAAATATCTGGGCATCTGGGCGCCGCGGCAGAGCGCGCCGCAATACGAACGCCCGCCGCCCCGCGGTGGACCGCAGACCGGCGCCACCGAGCGAGCGCCAAACGTGCTCACCTACCACCCGGTCCCCGACATCGCCTGACCTGAGTCGCGGGGCAAGGGGGGCGTTGCCATCTTCGCGCCGCCGGGGTAGATTGCTCAGTCATTAACCAGTAACCTGCTCGACATCGTGTCCAATTCCTGGGCAAGAGGGGGCCTGGAGTGGACATAAGGCCCATAACATAAGCTAGATTCTGCGCTGTTCCGGACAAGCTCAAGCACCTGATTGCAGCGGACCAGCGGGCCGTCCTGGCTTGGGCGCCGGATTGATTTTCTTATCCCTATCGGTCCCCTCGAACGCATGGTTGGGCGTCACTGCTCGCGAGAGCGACAAGGTGTGCGTCATTCTCGCGACGAAAGGGCAACAGGGAACGCACACTGATTGGGCCTTACTTGGGCAGTGCATTTTTGTAGATCCTGCCGTCCTTCATGATGATCAGAAAGTTTTTGTCGGGATCTTCGACGAGCTTGATGTTCTCCAGCGGATTGCCGTCGACGAGCAGGAGGTCGGCGAGCGCGCCTTCCTCGACCACGCCGAGCTTGCCGGGGTACGGATTGCGCTTCCCGGACAGTGCCAGCAGTTGGGCGTTGGTCCCGGTCGCCATGACGAGCGTTTCGGCGGGGGTGTACCAGCGGACCAGCTTGGCCAGCAGTTCCCCGTGACGCGGCGCCAGCTTCGGGGAGAACAGGATGTCGGTGCCGAACGCCGTCTTGATCTTGTACTTCTTCGCCAGCGCGAAGGTTCTGTCCGTACCGGCGAACACCTCCAACGCCTTGGCTCGCTCTAGCGAGCCGGGCGGAAACGCGTCGGCCTGTTCGTCGGGAAACGCCTGAGTGCTCAACCAGATGCCCTTCTCGGCGATCAGTTTGGCGGTTGGTTCGTCCATCAGGTGGGCGTGTTCGATGCACTACACGCCGGCGGCAATTGCGCGCCGGACCGAGGCGGGCGTGTACGCGTGCACGGTGACGTAGGTGCCCCAGTTCTCGGCGGCTTCAACGGCGGCGCGCAGCTCGGCCTCGGTGAAGGTGGATGCGTCGAGCGGGCTGTGGGGCGACGCCACCCCCCCGCCCGCCGTTAGCTTGATCTGCGACGCGCCCAGCATGAGCTGCTCGCGCACGCGCACGCGCACCTCATCCGGACTGTCGGCGACCATCGCAGCTCCGAGCTGCTCCCCGCGAGACTGCGGGGCACCGAGGATGCGCGGCACTTCGAACGGCTGGCGGAAGTCACCATGACCACTGGTGACGGTGATGATGGCGCCGGATGGGAAGATGCGCGGGCCGGCGACGGTGCGCTCGTCGATGGCGCGCTTGAGCCCGAAGGCCGGCCCGCCCATGTCGCGAACGGTGGTGAACCCGCGCATCAGCGTGGCAGTAGCCTCGGCGCCTGCCATGAGATTGAGGTGGCCGATGTCCCCCGCGAGCAGCGCTGCGGGCGTCGGCCGCACCATCATCGTGTGCCAGTGCATGTCGATCAGCCCGGGCATCAGCGTGCGCCCGCCACCGTCGATGAGCACGGTGGTGGCGCTTCGATCGGTCGGGATCGGACCTGTGGAGATACGCTCGATCTGACTCCCGCGCACCAGGACGTTTCTCGGCCCTGAAAGAGTGCTGCTTTTGCCGTCAAAAATCTGGACGTTCTGAAATAGTGTGACCGCTTCACCGGAAGGAGTGGAAGGACTCGCGCGCTGCGCTTCCTGCGCCTGGCCTGTTTGGCAAAGACCAACCAGGAGTGCCGCCAATACCAATGGCCGATACTGCCCGCGTTTTAGCTTCCGGATTGTCGTCAGGCCGAACGATGCGAAGACTGGGCAAATAGCTTCCACCGCTGTCACCGGGCGCATTTGCGCCAGACTATCTATTGAGCTCATGTGTGTCTCCTGCGTGTCAACCTACGATTGCACCTTGCTGGCTCGACGCCCAACTCCACGATCTTAGCTGATGGCCAGCCTCGATGACAGGGAACGCGCATCATTTCTACAGACGGCGCGAGTGTGCTAGGCTGCGGCCGTTCCTGGAGACGATGACGATGCTGAGATTCGGTGTGGCAGTCTTGTGTGTGGTGGCCTCTTCCTCCGCGGCGACGGCTGGCGAGTCGCCGCTCGTCTGTTTCGGCAACGAGCCCTCGTGGAGCGTCGAGCTCACAGCACCCGGCATCGCCCGTGTTACGATTCCCGGTGAAGAGCCCATGACATTCCGGGGTGTCGCGACCCGCAACGAGGTGCTTCGCGAGGGGCTCTGGCGTGGGTCGCCCGCCGCGGGCCGTGACCTCGCGGTCTTCCTGCGCGACGCCGCCTGCAGCGACGGCATGTCCGACGCGAAGCACCCCGTGACGGCGCGGGTCTCGCTGCCCGACCTGAGATTCCTTGCGGGATGCTGCCGGGTCCCGGTGTCGGCCGGCTCTGCCACGAACACGAGGAGGCTCGAGGGCGTCTCGTGGCGGCTCACCAGCCTCTCCGGGAAGGACCCGAAGGTCCTCGCTGCGTTGTCGCGTCCCGCGACCGCGCGATTCGAGGCGGGTCGGATCTCGGGGTTCTCGGGCTGCAACAACTTCATGGGCTCGTACACGGTCGACGCGGATCGCGTGACGCTTGGGCAGCTCGCGGGCACGATGATGGCCTGCCCCGAGCCGGCGATGTCGTTCGAGAGCGCTCTCAGGGCGGCGTTCTCGGGCACGGTCCGCTACGCGATCACGGGCGACCGGTTGAGCCTGACCGCCGCATCGGGCGACGTGCTCGCGTTCGAGCCCGAGCCGGCTCCGCGGCTCGAGGGCGTCACCTGGGACGTCACCGGCTTCAACAACAACCGGCACGCCGTCGTCAGCCTCCTCGCGGGAACCCGGATCACCTTCTCCTTCGCCGACGGGACGGCGTCGGGCAACGCCGGCTGCAACACCTTCCGGGCGCCCTACTCCACGCAGGGGAACAGCCTCAAAGTCGGACCCGTGATAACCACGCGAATGTCATGTGCCTCGGAGCTCATGGTCCAGGAGCGCGAGTTCCTGGCCGCGCTCGAGTCCGCGGTCACCTGGAGCGTCGAAGGTGGTGTGCTCGACATGCATCGCGCGGACAAAGAGCGCGCGATCTTCGCGAACGTCAAGAAGTAGCCTCGCCGACAGTCATGACGACTCCCGTACGCCACGACTTGGAGGTGCGCCATGCCTGAGATGCACCGGGACGAACTTGCCGCGGACCTGGAGTGGACGTAAGGTCCATAACATAAGCCAGATTCTGCATCGAACTCGTCCTTGAACCTCGCAATCGGCCCGCTCAGGTCGACGAGGAGGGCCTGCCAGCAGGCGATCATGGTTCAGGAGACGCAGTTCTTCACCACGATGGGCAACGTCACGACGATCGACCCCTCGGGTCGTATCATCATGCGGCGTGACGCTTCCGGTGCCGCGCAGGTGGTCCTCTCGAGCCCGTAGCCGGCGAGAGGCGAAACGTGGAGCTAGAACGTGGAGCTATAGAAGTACCAGCGCAGGAAAACAATCCACAGGACCATCAACACGAGGAAAGCCAGGAGCTTCGGCCACATCACGGCCAGGAAGCCCCGCTCCTTGATCTGCTTCATCTCGCTGATGTGCGCGTCCCTCCGGGCCTCCTGCATCCGGACCAGCCACAGATCGCCCGCTTCGTGGACCTGGTCGCCATCCTGGTGGAGGAAGACGGTCGCCCGAGAGGTCGCCAGCCAGAAGATCAGATACAGGATGCCTCCGAAGATCGGAAAGAAGATCACCACGAACAAGAACAACCAGAAGCTGAACGGCCTGCGTCCGGCGAGGCTCCCGCTGGTCTCCGTGGTCGTGATGGGTTCCCACCCGCACTCGACGAGCTCGTCGATTCGTTTGGCCAATGCCGTCTGCATGCTCGAATCTCCCTTGAAAAGAATAGGAAAAATAAACAGCCTTTTTTATTAAACAGGAATATACGGTGTGGCCGATGAGTTGTCAATCACGAGGTTGACGCACGCTGCGTAAGACAAATACCTTACCTGGTATGAAGACCACAGTGTCTGCCAAAGGCCAGATCATCCTGCCCGCCGAGATCCGGCAGCGGGACGGTATCGCGGCTGGGCAAGAGTTCGAGATTGAATGCATCGACCGCGGCGAATATCGTCTGGTGCGCCTTGCGCCCCGCCCGAACGAAGGGCTGGTCGAGCTGCTGCTCGCCTGTCCGGTCAAAGGCTGGCTCAAGCCTTTGGAGCGGACCGCGACAACCGACGACATCGAGCCGCCACTTGTCGGATGAGCTACCTCGTCGATGCCGATATGCTGAGCGAGCCGACGTGATCAATGCTCCATGCGTGGGTCGTACTGTATGAATCGCTGGGGTGTGATAGCCCTGTTGCTCGTGGTGGCCGGCTGCGCCTGGTATGCCCGCCATGTGCTTGATGAGCGCTACGGCCTGGCGGATCCGGCGCGTTACGATAGTCCCGGGGCCGATGCTGCAGCGGGGCCTCCGTGGCAAGATCCCAAAGCCGTGCTCGATAGTCGGTGCGTGGTCTGCCACGGCTGCTACGACGCGCCGTGTCAACTGCAACTGGGCTCCTATTCCGGCGTAACCCGCGGTGCAAGCAAGGAGGCGGTCTATGCGACCCGCCTGTTGACGGCGAAGCCAAAGCGCTTGTTCGTCGATGCCCATAACAACATCGAATGGCGCAGCAAGGGTTTCCATCCCGTGCTCAACGAACGCGAGCCGACCCAGGACGCCAACCGCGAGGGCAGCTTGCTATACCGCTATTTGGCGATGAAGCGGACCCATGGGTGGCAAGCTGGGGAGTGCTCCCGGTCGATCGTTTCGATTTTGCCCTGGCTCTGCCGGATCACGATGCCGCGTTCCTCGCCCAGGCCCTGAAGGACCTGCGCATGCCGAACAAAGCGGAGAGCCGGCGTGCGCCGCTCTCGAGTTGGTTCGCCTATTCCAAGTCGCTATGCCCCCTCGATGAGCTGGTTGCCGGCCGAGGCCCTGGAGCATTTGACACAGCTCGAGGGGTTGCGCGGGCGGGCCGTCTCCTATCTGCCGGAGGCTACCTTCCTCACGGTTCGAGAGGAGCACGGGCGCGTCCATGTCTTCACGCTGTTGCGGAACAGCGCCCACAGCAACGTCGCTTATCTCTTCGACGCCGACCAACGCCGCCTGCCGGATGAAGACACACTCACGCTCGCCCACGGCTTCATCGGTGGTTATCCGAACGCGTTCTACCTCGTAACCACGGAGCAGTTATCTGCGTTCGTCGATGCGGTACGAGGTCTGGCATCGGAAGACGACTATTCGACCCTCGCGGAGCACTACGCAATCCGTCGCACCGACGACCGCTTCTGGTCCCACAGCGACGCCTTGCACGCGGCGTATCGAGGCTGGGCGCCTATCGAAGCGGCGTTGTTCGACTATAACCGCTTCGAGAATCGCTGAGGGCATGTGCCGGCGCGGCAGCCAGTTATGCGGTACGTTGGGCATTGACGTGCTTCGTATCACCGAGCCTCGGCATCTACAATGGGGAAGGCGTCTACGCCCCAGCAGCTGGGTGGTCTTACGATAGTCGCTCTTCATCCTCCCATCATGAACAGGCGCCGAGCTAGTTCGGTATCATTTCATACTGGAAGAGACTCCCTTGACAGGTCCTTCGTGATCAACGTATAAAGAACTCCGTGAGCGTTGGAAGTTCGCGAAATCGTTGAGGTGCGTGTGCCAGAAGACGAAGCCAAAGTGCAGGCGGCTCTGAACGAGGCCAGGTCATAGCCGCGCACCTCGTCCGAGACACTCGATTTCAGGAGGGTTCCCATCATGCGAAGACTCGTTTCGATTTTCGCTCTCCCAGTCCTGGCCGCCGTGGGATGCGCGACCCCCCAGAGCACGTGGTCGCCGACGGTCGACACCTTCGGCAACTCGCGGGCGCAGTACACGAGCCGCGACATGGAGGAGTGCCGCGCTCTGGCCGGGCAGGCATCCGGCTCGACCGGCGGCGAGGCCGCACGCGGGGCCGTCACGGGTGGACTCGTCGGTGCCGCCGGCGGCGCGGCCGTGGGGGCCATCTTCGGCAGCGCCGGCACAGGGGCTGCGCTCGGTGCCGCTCTGGGCGGTATCGGTCTTGGGGCCCAGCAGGCCTCCGCATCCGAGGCCAACTTCCAGCGGGCCTTCAACAACTGCATGCGGTCGCGGGGCCACAACGTGCTCTGAGCTCGATCAGCGCAAAGGACATTTGAGGAGTTCTCTATGAAAGCCAGGTTTCTCTTTCTCGCCGCGACGGTGCTCGGAGTGACGTTGGCCCCGGCGGTCCACGCCGACGAGGCGCTCGTCACCACGCTCGAACAGATCTCGAAAGATCAAATTGCGGCGTTCAACCGCGAGGATGTGGCCGCGACGATGGGTTACGCGAACACGAAGTCCCCGGCGTACGTCCAGACCCAGGCGGAGCTCAGCTCGCAGTTCAGCGCTCTCGACGCCAAGGCCGAGCAGGTGTCCTTCCAGTACGTCGGCCACGACGACGAGTTCGCCGTGGCGCGCGTCAAGGTAAAGGTGACGGCGCCCGGCGCGGAGGGCTTCGACGACAACATCGTCGACACGATGACGATCTTTCACCAGGAAGGCGGACGCTGGAAGCTCTGGGACACCTACGTCCTCGGCAGCGAATTCATCGAGTAGTCGCCCGATCGGGGTTCGTCGCACGCGCGATCACAACCTCATCTGGACGGTATTTGCGCGTATCCTACTCATACCTCGTTGGAAATAGAGACCCGTGTTCAGACTCATACCATATAGGAAGAGACTGAACCAGTATTTTCTAATTCAAAGATGAGTCTGAAAGAAGGTAGTAAAGCCCTGGCCGCCTAGGGTGAAAGAGTACTGGCCTCCGGGGATAGCTGGGGGCGTTGGGAGCCTGGGCTGTGCGACGTCGGTTCATGGATGTGTTTAAAGAGTTGCTGTCGTTCCTTGTGTAACTGTGCTGCTGCTTCCTTGTCGCTCATTTGCATGGCCGATGCATCGAGTTGCTCGAAGGTGATGCTGGGCTTGAGGAAGCGCGTGGCGTTGGGGAGCGACTTGAGCTTTTCGTAGGGGGTCATCATCCGTTCATAGCGATAGAGTTTCTTCTGTTTG
>JBIMKD010000332.1:0-22331 GCA_043673815.1 Chromatiales bacterium | reverse complement strand
TGCGCGGTAAGTCCTAAGTCGCCGGGTAGGTCAGGCAGTTTCGCATAGCCTTCGGCTTTAAACGCGGCAACACCGTCGGCCATCGCTTGTCGCATCTCGCGAAATCCTTCTTCAAAAACGCGTGGTTCCGTGAAATAGGTGAGTATCTGCACTTGTGCGCCGCCTGCCGGAATCGAGTATATGGTCGATCTGGCGATGTAGCTGGCTATCGGCGCTTCCGTAGCATGCACGAGGCGATAAATGAGGCTGAGCTTGGCAGCGGCTTTGGCTTCATGCCGCAGGAGCCATTGCATATTCCCGCCGTCGAGCCGATGAGACGGTGCCACCTCATATCCATCGCGCGCGTAAACGACATTCAGACCGAGTGGCCCTTTCCTGCCCGCCCTCTTTATTTCGAACTCGATATCGCTTCCGGGCGGCTTAATAGTGAGGACAACCGTTGTTAGAGGATACTCAACGAGGGAGTTGATTTCAGAGCTGGTAACCTCGGACACCCAGTATATACGTGGCGACGCACAGAGGTTCTTGAGGATACACGCCTCAAAATCGGGCAAGCGGCTTATGGCCCGTTCTACCTCAGCCTCGACGAATAAAGGTTGTGAAGTGTCCAGGTCTTTCGCTCCATCCGTAACGAGTAACTGGCTAAGGATTTCGTCGACGACCTCTTCAGCTGTAAACAAATAGCGTGCAAGAGATAACTTGCAATCGCGACGGGACAAGTCTATGAAGTCGCGCAATCCCGCGTCCGAGGTTCTCCGCCCTCTGATCTTTGCGTGAACGCGATTCAGTCTTTGGAGTCTGCGTCGAAACTCGGGAATGAACTGGCGAAGATCGGTTGTAGAGTATCCCTCCTTCAGCACCGAGCTTACCACCCCTACGTTGAATCCCGGTGCTTCCTTAAGATTCAGCCCGGTGAGTAGAAAATCGAAATCATCCAAATTGTCCGGATGAATCTTCAATATCTGATGCTCGAGCATCAATACAGCCAGCCGCCTGATATTCCAGGCGGTCCCGGTTCTCTGCCGTGCAGCGGTAAGGAGTTTCAGACAAAAGCATCTGCTATAGGTCTTATGCCCAAGGAATTCGTCAAATAAACCATACGCCTGAGAGACGTGGTCGAACTGAGTTGTGAGAAGACTGAGTAGGCGGTCCTGCCCGGAAATGCTCGACGGCCTTCCAAGAACTTTCATAATCTCGGATTTCAAGGATGCCGGACATAAGCATACACAGCCGTAGGACTGGGTGGGTTTGGTGGTCGTAGGAGTGCGGTAAGAGGTGTTTTCTTACCGCACTCTTCCCTATTACACTCTAGCGTTAATTAAAAAAACTTTCTTTTGGTACCGCCGAGAGGCTTGCCAGCAGGAGACGGAGCCGGAGGTCTGCCGGGAGCGGGCGGCTTACCTGGAGCTGGAGGTTTACCAGGGGCAGGCGGCCTGCCAGGAGCGGGCGGCTTTCCAGTTGGAGCCGGAGGCCTGCCGGGAACGGGCGGCTTGCCACCGTACGGATAACCGCCACCGCCCTTACCTTTCCCTTTTCCGGGAGGCGGTACGATTCCAAGGGCGATGATCAGAGCGTTAAGTAACTCTACCGCACAGTACTTCTTGAGTATGAGCGAGACTACTTCATCTGACCCGTAATCACCATAATAGTAGGGCATAGGGCCACCTGGGGGTTTACCAGGGGCAGGAGGCCTACCTGGAGCCGGAGGTTTGCCAGGAGCGGGCGGCTTACCTGGAGCTGGAGGTTTACCAGGGGCAGGCGGCCTGCCGGGAACGGGCGGCTTGCCAGTTGGAACCGGAGTTATGCCAGGAACGCCTGCCCGACCTGGTATGATTTTCTTGTCCGCCATACTTTCCTCCTCGCTCAAGATTGAATCTTTGTGCTTTTAATGGTCTGCCGTGCCATTACCACGCCGTCCGGCTCTGGCTACCAGCATAATAGTTAAGGACGATCGGATGCATTCAAGACCATTGGTCGCAAGACCCCACCTTGGTTGTAACCCATCTCGGGCTAGCACCGAGGTAATTAGGTCCTCAGATTCTTGTTAACTGGCTGCCTGATGAAGCGATCCAGATCATCCTTCTTGGGGACGACTGGCCTGATAATCCGCTGCAGTGGCGCTATCGGGCTACAAGCGGCATTAGACTGCGATGGTGCATTGTCATGGCCAACGCGGAAGATGCCCCAAGCCCCTTGTCGCGCTTGAATAGGAACGAAGACTGTATATAAGTAGTCGCCTGCGCGGCCGCCTTCGCCACCGGCCTTATCCACCACGATATCAAAATGATCTGTCGAGCCATGATTGTCGCGCGAGCCAATCCACTGCGAGAGACTATTATCACCCATTTCCCTGGAATCGTTCTTATAGGGATTTCGCTGCCAAACATGACCATGCAATGAGAAGACTTGAGACGTGCCCGTTCCGAACGGATGCATTAGGCGAAATCTAGCCTTGTCTCCAACCTCAGCCGTGAAGATCGGAGTTTGGGGGTCCTTCTGCGCCTGCTGTATGAGCTGGTTTGACAACATGCACGAGAAGTCGGTAGTTGCGTTACCTGCATAGCGGAAGGCCATTGGCTCCGTTCGGTAATTAACCGCGCCGCTGTTCCCCTCTGAGATTATCATGGCATCACTGATCATCAACGCAAACTCACGAAACGTCGTCTTATTCGGCAATGTGATCGTTGCTGAGGCGCGAGTTTTGGGCGGTGGCCCGCCGGATGGGTCACAGTCCGCCAGGCTTCCTGTGTCACCACACTGCCAGCTCGAACCCTGCGGTTCGATAATCATCGCCCCGAAGAGACCGTTGATATGTTGATACACAGGGTCAGACGGGAACAGGTTGAGCGAACCGAATTCGACCGGAGTATAGACCAACGTTCCGCCAGCATCTCTATCAATCTTACCTGCGTACCATTGATACTTGATGGTCTTACCGAATCCCACTACCTGGTCCGGCTGGCCCTGCCTGTTCCAACCTACGTTCATGCCACTGCTCCGAGCGGCATCGTAGCTAAGGAGTTGGGGATGTAGGCCAACGACGCCGGACATGGTCGCTTTGAAGACCGGCTTTTGATTGACGGGATTAACGCCATTGAACGGCGACGCCATGAAGAAGTACTGCTGAAACACTTGCGCTGATGACTCAAGCGCGTTAGTTAAATTGACCTCAATGCAGTCCCCGGCGTTAGCGCGCAGGATAAGCGGTTCGACCGGCACGCCTGGCTTTAACCTGCCCTGAGCATCCAAATCTTCTGTGCGAACATACATGACCCCATTCTCACTGCGAAGCGTCTGCCCGCGGCTATTAAAGACAATTTGCCCCCGCGGAGGATTAGAGCCCGGCACCGGAGTGATATTCGCCAAGGCCTTCTGAGCAGTCACCGCGGTAACGTTAAAGACTCGTTTCAAGGCCGGCGGAGGTAAGATCGCCGGACAGGTCGAATAGCTCACATTCGCGGCCGGACCGATGGGGTTGTTTGGAAGTGGCTCCACGAGCGTCTGCTGAGTCACGGGATCAATCGCCTTTGCGGTCGGGTCGTAGGAGCGGAAAAGACCCCACATACCATTCGCAATGCCGCTATCGTCTAAGCTCGGACTGTACAAGTAATCGACGCAATTTGCCGGCGACATGCCATCCGGGCATTTGCGACCGTTGTTCGGCGCTGAGGAAGATGGTACGCGAAAGAGCAACTCAAAGTGTTCGGAGAGTCCCATCGCCTGAGCGCTGCGATAGCCGGAATTCTTCCACGACGGTTCCGAAAACCAGGTTGGGCCTTCGAGATTGAACTGGTGGGCAAACAAATGTGCCCCGACCAGTACGCGAACCTGCACGTTATCGTTCTGATAGGCGCGCATCAAAGGAGTAGCCGGGTCACCGTTCGGAGGCGCGTTGCTCGCTTGCTTCAAGGCCGAGTCGTAGGCGTACGACATGTCATTAGCCGGCCCCACCCGCCACGCGATTGGGTCGTTGCGATAGTTAACCGACTGGGTGCCAGGCGAAACGAAATTACCAGTGGTAATCAGCTCCGGTCGTGCTTTAGTCGGGCTGCCCGACGGCGCGTTAATGGCGTACGCCGGGTCTATCCACCCTATCTTCGGGTCAGCGCTCGGTTGTGTTTTCGGGGGATTCGTGCCACCTATTGTGGCCCAAGCGTATGCGAGTTGCAGATCCTGAAACTCCAAAACAAATTCACGATAACTATCCGGGATGTTACTCGTAATTATTCTGGCTTCCCAACTCGTTGGTCCGCCATCGGACCGCGAGCCGAATGGCGTCGTGCCATCATTGGATGTCCAGGTTGAACCCTTTGGCTCGACCACCAGTCCGGCGTAAAGACCGGCCTGTTGATGGGTGGATGGTCCAAAGTGATCGTGAGTAAAGACTGTTCGCAATGTGCGGTCGACGCCTGAATTGTCCACCAGAGGATCGAGGTACCAACGCTGGACCGTGGTCTGCGCACCCTTCCATTGCGACGCACACTGTGCCGGAGGCTGAGGTCCGGAGCAGATTTGAGCCGGAGGCGGTTTAAGCGCCGGTGGACCGGCCGCGCATCCCGGACAAGGCGTCCAGGAGCCACCGGGGTTGTTGATAGCAGTAATTATTTCCTGCACTTCTTCCGTTGCAAACGTGCCGTCTTCATAGTTGAAGCCGTTACCCGCCCCGTCAGAAGACGTCACATCAAACTTCACTAGATGAATGTGCTGACCCAGAATATCGGTGGGTGTGCGCACCTGGAAATCATCAACCAGATAGTAGTTGGGGACCAGGTTCGTATGCCAGTACTCGATTATATCTCCCGAATTACCCCGGAAGAATAACGGTTCCGGCTTGCGGGTGGTGGCAATAGTCGGAGCAACGTCATCCCACAAGGTGAGGATGCGCTGTTGCGGAAAGTGCCAGCGCTTCTTGTTGAAGACCACATCCATTTGAATAGCCGCAGCCTTGTAGACGCGCTTCTTCCCAATTGCGTTGCCATCGTCATCGACCGCCGGATCTGCGAAAGGAGCGCCCATCTGCGGACCTAAAGGTAGGCCGTTCACAATGAAGCCGGTGGGCGGTTTCTGTTGAATGGCTGGTGGCGACGGGCACGAGCCTGGTGTTCCGTCCGGGAACGATGTCGGGTAACACCGCTTGCTGAAGAAACTGATGGCCACCTTCTCCACAGCGGTTCCTGCTTCATCAAGCTGGGTGGCGTCGATCGTCTCCAGGTCCTTACTCCAGTCGAATAAGTCATGACTCTCAAACTTGACCGAGCCTCCAGTAACGACGTGGCGCGGCAATCCGCCGTCCATGAAGCCACCGGCTCCGTCCGGCGCGAAATCGAACGGCGGATGCGGTGCGCGCGCGCCTGCCCTGCCAGGAATGAAAAAAGGAAATCCGGGGTTGACGGTTACATTCTGCCCGGTCTTATCGGGCGTTGCGGGAGTTCCATAAACGATCTGTCCCTGATCGATGAAGACCGGTGACGGCAACGGAGCCATGGGAAGCGTCGGCAACGGCACAATCGCGGGGTTGGGAGTCCCCGCCTTGATTTCACCGTCGGGCAGCGCACGCGTGCCGCTCACAGGAATTCCATCCTTGTTGAGTTGCGAGCCGGCTTCAAACACGTCATGGGTCCGCCACATCGCCCACATGCCCGCGGCGAAATGCGGGTAGAAGTGGCAGTGGAAGATCGAGTCTCCCACCACCTTGTTCCGATTGCCGCTGCCGTTATAGGTCATCTCCAACGTGTAGCTGGCGCCAGGGCTAATCATCTGACTATCCAGGTAGCTTCCTTGATCGCTGTTGGGTGACTGAAGCCACTGGTGTGCATGCTGGTGATGGACATGCGTCACGTCCCTTCCCCCGTGAAGAATCCTGAATTTGACGTGATCGTTGATGTAGCTGTGATAGACGTTGGATGGGTCGTCCGGGAAAAACGCCTTCGTGGCCTTAGGAAGCGGAGCGAGCGTATAAGGGAACCCTGACGTTGGCGTCCTTGCATTCGCGCAGGTCGGATGCGGCGATATCGGCGGAGTTGTGCCTTCAAAAGTCGAGGTGGTGTTGCAGGGTGGAACGAAGTTCGTGTTGGTTGCCGGGTTGAAGGGTTGGGTCGAAAGATTGTTGGAGTTTGCCGGCCTATCGACCAACATCGCAGGATCACCCACCGACCACGCGCTAAGGAAGAACTCTTCAAACTTACAATCTACGCAATCCCCCATCGGGCCCACCCCAATCCGGTTAGCGTAAATTTCTGCTCCAATGCCGCCGGTGCCGTAATTGATGGCGAAGGCATCCTGGCCGGCTTGAGTCATGGCCGCCATGTCCTTTTCCGCTTGCGTCGCATTTGAAGCTGCATTGGACAAAATTGGAAAGGCCTGCGACGCGATCGGACTCAGTCCCCCGTGATAGATAACCGTGATCTCGCGATAGGGCTGTTTGCGATCCGGCGAAGCTGGGTTCTGGCAAAACAGTGGATCGATCGTTCCACCCCGGGGTGCTTTCCCATTGTTCTTTGCGTTGCACGGTGGATCGGGCTTGTTCGGATCACCATTGGCGCCAGGGAATCTGCCGGCGTTCGGGCCCGTGATCATCGCAGTTAGATCACTGTGCACGATATTATTCTTGGCATCGAGCATCTTAAGGATGGGAGTACCGTTAGCATCGGTGGCGTCATAATCGATGAGTGGATAGTTATCCGTCGTATTCAGCGACCCGTCTGCTTTCTTGATGACTTTGATCTGTCTGGCATTGGGGCCAGTGAACTTTAAGGTGCATGGAACTGCGGCAGTGCAAGCGCCAGCGCTGATACTCGCATTCGCCGGCAGGCTCTTGGCGTTGTACGTAGTGCGCGCTAAAGCATCGGCCGTTACCTGACTGCGATACCATTCCGCTTTTGCAGGTTGGACGTTTAAGGCTCCAAAGAGTCCTCGCGCCATCTGGTCTCCAAGGGTGCTCGTATCACCCATCGTGTACAGCAGAAATGTACCCTCTTCCCTCGCGAAAAGAGTGTAGGTCTGTGTCTGCGAGGGCATATTCGGGGGAACAGGAGCGGCGCTTGCGAGGCTGGAGTTATTTTTCCCGACGAACGAGCCATCGTCCTGAGTTCCTACGACCCATTCCATACCCTGAACGTGTAAAGACACCTCCGTTGTGCCTGTCTTCGCTGCCGGCAGTGTAGTAGTTCCGAAGTTGCTTGTCGGTATCGAATTTATGAAAACAATCTTGAGGCAGTCGCCTACATTCGCACGCAAGACGAGGGGGCGCGGTCTCTTACCTGGCCGAAGCTGAACTTGATTCCCTACCGTCACCGTGTCGCGCTTGAGCGCAAAAATCAGCCCATCAGGAATTGCCGCTCCTAAGCGATTCAGCATGATCGGTTGGGATAATGCCACCACGGCGGCTTTAATCGTCCGCTTACAGGCAGGCAGAGGGGCTGTGGCTTGAGCACCTGCCGGCCTAGCGATGAATAATAGGAATGAGAGAAACAGAATCAGATAGACGACGAAGCGTGCCGAGGCTGCTCTTACGGTCAAGCCTATTTGCCTCGATTCGCCGAGCTGACGGCCACGAGTGCTCGAGATCATTCGACCAACCCCCTTCCCCGAACCAAAGCGAAGCTAACGAGGGCTAACAGCTCTCGTTATGTAGACTAAAGTCTGAAAACAGTCCTGTGAAAAAAACCGGTAAATGCCCTGTATACCTTGACGGTTAAAGCGTATCTTCTTGGTTCGTATCTTAATAATTAAAGCGTAGTTCTTCGAACTTTTTAAGTCAAGCAAATATTTTTGCTCGAAAGCTAACCATTCGGCCCGTTTGTTTCGATGTACAAACTCGGCCTCTCAACAGTAGAATCGACGGGTACGACGCTCACGCCGAGGAGATTTGGTCGCTGCAGAGTAAAGGTCAAGGCAGTGTTCTAGGCGGCTGGTTTCATGATGGAGACTTATGGGGAACAGTTCCTGCGCACGTAGTCAAATCCGCGAGATAAAATCTCCTCTCGCGACCCTATACATCCAGCTGCTCATAATGCTTGTGTCGCAGGTGGCTTTAAACGTTCCATGGGTTTATGCGCAACCCCGCCAACCACAAGAATATTTGCGAGAGGGCGTAGCGGTCGAATTCACGATTGAACCCGCAGCAAGAAAAGGAAGAGTCTCTGAACTATTGGAAGGCACAGAGGCGACGATACGGTTCAAAATCACCGACACTAACGCGGGTAAAGCCCTCAGTAACCTTCGTCCTGCGGCGTGGATCGATCAGCGCGAGGCCGAAAGAACTTCGGATCCAAGGGCGTGCCGCGAGAAAGTTCAATCGTTTCTGCAACCCAGCTTCAATAAGCGCCCGGACATCGACCTCAATACCTACTTCATTCTGGCCTTGAATCACGAACCCAACATTTCAGTCATAGACCCACTCTCGGGTTTCGGGGGGACTAAACTCTATACCCTGGTCCCCTTGTCCGGCGCTGGAGAAGATTGGGTCATGAGCGCCGACGAAAAAAGGCTCTATGTGTCCATGCCGCTCGTTAATCAAATCGCCGTGATCGATGCCCTCACCTGGAAACTGATCGCGAACATCGATGCGGGCATAAACCCGACGCGCATTGCGTTACAGAACGATGGGAAATACCTGTGGGTGGGAAACGATGGCCCTGAAGACAAAGACAGCGGGGTCACTGTGATCGACACGGCAATATTGAAAGTTGCGGCTCAACTCGATACAGGGATGGGACATCATGAAATTGCCTTCACTGGCGATGATCGCTGGGCCTTCATATCTAATAAGCAAAGCGGAACGCTGTCAGTAATAGACGTGCGCAAGCTCGCCGGGGTCACGGACATTAAGGTCGGCTCGTTGCCTGCTTCATTGGCTTTTTCGCCTCTCAGCAAGGCGGTTTATGTGGCTAACGAAGGTGATGGAACGATAGTCGCGGTTGACGGGTTGCGCTTCGAGATCTTGGCGCGCATGAAAGCGCAACCCGGACTCCGTACTATACGCATCCTGCCGGATGGCCGCTTTGGCTTCGTGGTCAATCGAACGGTCAACACGGTTAACATTTTCGACTTGGCTACGAACCGTCTGGTCCATGCTGTGCCTGTTGGGCCCGCTCCCGATCAGATTACCTTTACCAGACAATTTGCTTATGTACGCTCCGCTGACAGCGAGTTCGTCACCATGATCAAGATCACGGACCTCGGCAAGGAAGCTCAGGCGGTGGCAGTTACGCGTTTTCCTGCTGGCCAGAGAAGGCCGCAAGAATCGCCCTCCACGTCGCTCGCCGATGCAATCGTTCCGGCCCCGGAGGAGGGTGCGGTGCTGGTCGCAAATCCTGCCGACAAAATGATTTACTATTACACTGAAGGCATGGCCGCACCGATGGGTAGTTTTCAGAATTACCGGCGCCATCCCAAAGCGGTGCTCGTCTTGGATAATAGTTTGCGCGAGACCCCGGCCGGAGTCTATACCACCACTGTCCGGCTCACCGGACCGGGCCGCTACGATGTGGCATTGCTGCTGGATTCCCCTCGCCTCTTCAACTGTTTCGACCTCACCGTCGCGGAGAATCCCGGCTCGCCGAAACAAAAAGCAGTCGCAATCAAGATTGAGCCACTCTTGGAAGGTACGAGCCTTCGTGTTGGTACAAGCTTTAACCTACGTTTCAAGGCAAGCGACTCAGATTCCAACCAACCGAAGGCGGATCTGAAGGATATGGGTGTTCTGGTATTTCTCGCGCCGGGTATCTGGCAGCAACGCGAATGGGCCAAGCCGCTCGGCGATGGTGTCTACGAAATGAGCTTTTCGCCGCCGCAAGCAGGCGTGTACTATGTCTACTTCCAGTGCCCGTCGCTGGGAGTCCAATTCAACCACATACCACACTTAACTCTGAACGCGACGCAGGGCGACGACGTCCAGAGCGAAAGCGACTGAGCCTTAAAGGCATTCGGCAAGCCGGGGAGTGAGACGCGACGGGAACCCACTGCTTAGAGTAGCATCCGTGACCGATTATTCGCGGTTTGTAGCTTCCGTAATCAATTTAACCAGTGTAGCCGGTGGTGTGAGGCCATAAGCTCTAGTCCAATAGCCGGCCACATCATTGCCGACAAGGATCATAGGCGTATGGTCGTTCTTGTCGCCGACCGCGGCTCCGAGCGCTTGCAGTAACGAATCAATCTCGGCTTTGTTGCCGGTCACAAACGTCCATCCCGGTCCAGCATTAAACTTTGCGGCAAAGTCACGCAGCCTTTCGGGAGTGTCGGTAGCAGGATCGACGCTGACAGAAATCAACCGTACCTCGAGTCCGATGCGTTCCCCCAGGTCCTGCTGCAGCTTACGAAACATTGCGGTCAAAGGAGGGCAGATGGTAGTGCAAGTGGTAAAAATAAAGTTGATGGCAACCGTCTTGCCTTTGATCAGATCGGTATAAAACCTAAGCCGCTTGCCATTCTGATCGTAGACTGCGGTATCGGGGATCCGCGGTGATGAGATAGCACCCGTATTCGCCGTCACTGGTCCAGCCGTGCTACCTGACGCCGACATCAATGCAAACAGCATCACCGGTACTTTGATCGGCATTGATTCTGAATACCCCGCCATTTACGGCGGGCACCTTAGCTTTGGGGTTTCCAAAGGGGAGTAGTGCAACTCTCCTCTTTGGTCAAGGGCGGGGTTCATACCGCGCCCGCGAAGTATAATCGATTCCATCTGCGCGATCGTCTGGAGCCGTTCGTAGCCCACCTCAATCGCTCTCGATCCAACCGCTCGCGGGCAGGAACTGTTTCTTTTCCAGGTCGATGGTAACTACGTATGCACCCATCGCCCCGATGCGACGATTGATCCCATAAGTGACTGCTGGTGTCACCCCCGTGGGATACTCATAAAGTCCTTCAAGAGCTTGTATCAGCTTTTCCCGGCTCAAGTCTTTACCAGCCCGTTTCAAACCCTCAATCAATATCCTCGCGGCACCGTACACTGAACGTTGCACAGCCAAATGATGCGTGGGCAGCTTGTGTTTTGTCGCGAGGTCGCGAAATTCTTCGATTCCATCGGCAGTTTGGTCATCGGGCGATGAAGGAATGGAGAAGAATATTTTCTGGGCGAAGCTTGGAGGAGCACCAAGAATTTCATTTCCCGCAACTACTCCCGGCAAGTAAAAAGTAGGCGACCAGCGCAGCTGATTAGCCTCTTGCATCAGTGCTATGGCTTCTCTGCCCGTACCTAAGACAAAAATGACAGTCTTGCTGGTCTGTTTCAACGTTGCGACGAAGCCCGGGACATCAGAATTCGCGTGCGGATAGCTGTAGGTTTCGGGTAGACCACAGCCGCTCTTTTGACATTGATCCGTGATGGCTTCAAGCACACCCTTAGTCATTTCGTCGTCAGAATAGACAATCAGCACGCCAGCTTGTTTATCGGGCATTCTCTGACAAGCGAAGTTGACAAGCGCGCGAGCTTGTCCGTCCACTCCCGACAGAATATAAAAGACGTGACGATTCAAAGGATAGCCGTCCTGTGGATAGAGAGTGAGTGGACCCACCATCGGCACTTCCAAATTGTCCATGAGGGCGGCGAGCTCCTTGTCAGCACCCGCGGTAAAAGCGCTCGTCATTGCGAAGACCTGTTCGTCCTGAATGAAACGCTTGACGTTCGCGCTGGTGGTTATGGGCGTATCGGCCGTTTCGTTGATTTTCAGTTCGATTCTGCGATTGTAGATTCCGCCGCGGCTATTCACTTCTTCAAAGAAGGCCGTCGTCACCGCTTTGATGGCCTGGCCGATGCCCGGCAAGTCGGCTCTAGCCGGAATAGTAGTTCCGATCGTGATGCTGTTCTCGGTCAGTCCAGGGTCGCGGTCTTTGCCGAGTCGCTTCAGATATGCAACGAGATCTCCCAGGTCCTCTTGTGAGAGTCGGTAGTGAGGCATGACATTGAGCAGTTTGTTGCCTGCCGGATCAACACCGCGCGTAATTGCCAGTTCAAGCGTGCGGTCGGTGTAAGGTGGATGCGTGCGTCCCCCTGGACGAGTAACGCCATACGGCTTTGTTAGCGCTTCCCAGGTAAGATTTGAGGGAACGACGCCACCCTCGGGCTTACCTCGTCCATCGAGTCCGTGGCAGTTCGCGCAGGGCATCGTCCTGCCCGGCACCTCTAATGATGATTCGCCCAAATAAGCCAGAATTTTGCGTCCACCGGGACTGGTGCCGTGTACATAGATCTGTTTGCCGGACCTCTCCTGAGCGGTCAAAAGATCTTGTGCTACCCCACCCGCAAAGACAAGATCGCCAAATGAACCGGGGAGGATAAGGCCAACAATAATAGCTAGACCGATGATGTATGCCTGCCTCTTGGTAGTACGTGCCATGTCATGCTCGGGTCAGCTTAGGTAAAAAAATAGCACCGGGATAGGCCGACTTCTCTTGTACTGCGTCAAACCGCGTTGCGACGAGCGAGCAGGCGACAAAGCAGATGCGCTGCGCAGTAACTTTTGCAGAGCTTCCTTAGAACGAACCTTCAACCACTCCTACGAGAGCGTTCATACGTTGCCTAACAAGGCTCTGGATTTTCCGGGCCAGGCTAAGAAAGGCTTCCGGATCAATCCCGGTTGGCTCTTCGAGATCCGCGTCCGGCTGCAGGCAGCACACCTTCGCTGCGGCCCAGGGGAACCTCTTGATTGCCACCTGCTGCTGTTGTTTCGTCATGCAAAAGATGGTTTCAGCTTTAGCGGCAAGCTCGGTGCTTAGGTTTTGCGAGCGATGTTCGAAGGCGGGCACCCCTAACTGTCCCAGCGCTCGCTTCGCTCCCGTGGTCATCGGTGCGCCGGGCTCTGCCGACAGGCCGGCGCTCAAGGCCTTCACTCCACTGACGCCCAGTGCTTCGGGCGGTACCTTTAGCAGCCGGGCGATCTCGGCGTTGCAGATCGCCTGCGCCATTGGCGAGCGGCTGGTATTCCCGCGGCAGACGAAGATAAACAGACGCTGCAAGGCATTGGGATGTCTTGTGTGAACCAAATGACAAGAATGAGTTCTGATGACCATCCACACCTCAGCGGAAGCTTGAAGTCCGGATGATGACATGGAGCCGGGGGGGAGATGGACCCGGAACTCAGCGCCGCAGTCGACTCGAGCTTCAATCTTTGGGCCGCTGCGATCGACTCGCTTCACCCGCCCATTTATCACGTTGCCAACGCCGACCATCTCGGGGCGTGCGGACGCGAGCAGGATATCGCCGGCGCGTATGCCGAGGCGGACTTCTGCCCCTGGCGCAACCCTTGTCGGCGGAGCCTCAAGCTCGATGGAGCTGCCGGCTATACGGCAGGTCATCGTGCCTTTCTGCTTTTGGATCCCAACCACCGTCGCGTCAAAAAGGTTTTCGAAGCCGGCAAACTGTGCCATGGTTTCGTGGCGCGGTGCGGACACCACATCAAGAGGCGGCCCTTCCGCCACAATCCGCCCCTGGTCGAGGGCAACCACCCGCTCTCCCAGGGCAAAGACTTCCTCATGATCATGGGTGACGTAAAGTATGGGGATCCGCCGTGCTTCGTTCCATCCGCGCATGTCATCGATGATCCCGGTCTTGGTGCGAACGTCCAATGAAGACAGCGGCTCATCGAGGAGCAACACGCAGGGTTCTGGGACCAGAGAACGCGCCAGTGCAACCCGTTGTTGTTCGCCTCCAGAAATCTCGCGCGGCAGCCGCTTGCGAAGGTGCACAATCTGAAACGATTCCATGATATTGGCCATTCGCCGTTCGCGCTCTATTGCATCCAGCCGGCGGAGGCCGTAGGCAACATTCTCCCGTACGTTTAAATGAGGAAAGAGCGCAAGGTTTTGGAACACGAAGCCGACTCCGCGTCGCGCCGGCCCGACGCTTATTCGCTCTCCCGCGTCGAAGAGCACCCGCTCCCCGATGGCGATGCGGCCCTGATCCGGATCGGACAAGCCGGCGATGCAGCGCAGAAGCGTCGACTTTCCCGCTCCCGACGGGCCGAGAAGGATGGTGATCCCCGGCACAACCTTGAATTCTGCTTCAAGCTGGAAACCGGAATCGTTGCATGCCGGGTAACACTTGCGCACGCGGACGTCGAGTGCGTTGGCTGCCCCGGTACGCTGATGGGACTCTGCTACGGAGCTCATGCTAACCTTCGTGCGGCCTTACGCCGAGAGGTGTCACAACGTACGCATGACCTGTAAGGCGACTGAGAAACATGGAAACCGCCACCACCGCCCCAGCAGCCAGTACCAGCCAGAAGGCTACGGGCATGGCCCCGGCGAGACCATCCGATTGGAACTTCACCCACATATAAACCGGCAGCGAGTGAGGGTTGTAAGCCATAATGAGTGTGGCCCCGAATTCGCCTAGCGCCCGGATCCAAGCGAGCGTGATCCCCGCTGCAATCCCGGGCCAAGCCAAGGGTAGAGAGATCCGCCGGAAAATTTGCCAACGCGAATCGCCCAAGGTGGCTGCTGCCTGCTCCAATTTGGAATCCACGCTGGCGAATCCCGCGAGCGCAGAGACCACGACGAACGGCGAGGCTACAAAAAGCTGCGCCAGAACTATGCCTGCGAGGTTGTTGGTCAACTCGATGTTCCTTGCATCCAGCGGCTGGCCAATCATTCCGTACGGACCGAACATCTGTAACAGCAGAATTCCGCCCGCCAGACCCGGCACAACCATCGGCAGAAACACCAGGCTGATCCAAAGCCTCTTGAAAGGCAAGTTGGCTCGAGCCAGCAGGTAGCCGAGTGGCACGCCCAAGAAGGTCATAATGAGCGTAGAGATGACAGAGGCGGTTACAGAAATCTTCAATGCTTGGCGGGCATCTGGTTGTTTCAACGCGGTCATCCAGCCTGACCAGTCGGCATGCAGCAGCAGGTTCATGATCGGCAGCACGAGATCGAGCAGGAGCAGGCTACCCAGCAGTCCGAAGGCTATAAACGTCGGGTTCAGGTGTCGGTTCATGGTGTGAATGTTCCCGAGATGATTTCGCGCAGCCCCGCCGGAACCTGCATTACGTCGCCGCCAACCTGATGGTCCACGTTCCCGAATCCGTACTGCTTCAGTAAGGTGTCCGAAGAAAGCAGGAAACGCAGGAACGCCAGGGCAGCCTCGCGGTGACGTACCGTCTCTGGAATTGTTATGGTAAAAAGGATGGGCGATCCACTGACCTGCAGACCGGACGAAGTGGTGTAGGTTTGTCGTGCATACCGGGCGGCAAAGCGGGGATCGCCTAGGCTGATCTCGGGCGGGAGACTGATGTAAGGCAATTTATAGGCTACAACCTCATGCTGGTAAAAAACTCCGGCATCGCACTCGCCTGATTCCACTTGGACCATCAGTACGATCTCAGGGAACACCTGGGCCGGGTTCCGGGGATCGCCCAATAAACCGGGAAGCTCCGGGCGATGATAGTGTTGGCCGGCCAGACCAAACATGAAAAGGGTCCTGTACCCCTTGGGGTCGATGCTTGGATCTCCCCGGCCAAAGCGTACGCCGGGCGTCTCCAGGACCTCATGCCACGGGATCCGGTTGGCTTCTGCTTCCCTAAATTTTGCCGCGAATTTGCTGCGCGGGTTGTAGCCGAGCACGAGCTGCGAGGATGCCAAAACCATGAACCACTTTACCATGTTCCCATTTTGCGGGCCCATCAGCACGCTTTTATTCACCGCTGGATCTGCGCTGATAAAAACATCGGGCGTTCTCAGCCGACCGCGGATCATCTGCGCCGCGCCCAGAGATCCTTGCGCTTCACCCTGGTAGCCATAGCCGGTGGCCTTCACAAAGGCCGGGCCGACAGCGTTTTCCATGACTGCTGCCAGCGAACCCGCATACAGGACGGAAACAGTGCGGTCCTCAGGACTGGCAGAGGCCAGAACGGAAGGCCAGGCGAGCACCACGGCACAGAGCATTGCCAGGGTTTGCTCACGCTTTGGACCGATCATAATCTCGTTACCGAAACTTGAAGGTGATCAAGCCGCAGCGGCGCGTTACCTTCAGGATCAGGGTTTATGAAACGATGGATCATATTGCTGGCCCAGCAAGGATTTTCCAATCGTCGCTAGAAGGTGATCGTCATTGTCATGACGAACATAGAACGAAAGGTCCCGGTAAATCCGTTCCAGCGGACTGGGTCGGTTCAAGCTGCGCGCGCCGCATGCCCTGATGCATCGTTTCACCGCCTCTTCCGCCAGGTGTTCCATGGTATGTCGGACACGGCTACCTGCCATCCGTGCCTCGGCGTGCCGTCCTGTTTCCCACATGCGCGCTACGTGGTGAAGCCACAAATATCCTGCTTCTACGTTGATTGCGCTCTGGGCGATGTGCTGCTGGATGTATGGATCTGTCCCTTTGGATTGGGAAGTTACGTATTCGATAGCAAACTCGTAGGCTGCTTCTGCTGCTCCTAGAAAGGTCGCGGCATAATGGGGAATGAAGCAGGTTTGCCAGCCATCGAGAAGATATTGGCCGGGGCGCCCGACCAGGTTACCGTCCGGGATAAACGTGCGATTGAACCGTACCACATGGCTTGCAGTGGCCCGCATGCCGATGGGATCCCACCAGGAGAGATCAATGCTCACCGACGGATCGGAAAGATCGCAAGCGAGCAAAAGTTGAGACGCAACCGCGCCGGTGCTATGTCTTGCTCCCCCCGGACCGGCCGTGCTCACTAGCAGGATGGCCCAGTGCGCGCCACCCGCGCTGGTGGCAAATGCCTTGCTTCCATCAACAACGTAGCCGCCTTCAACCTTGGTTGTCGTAGTTCCAAATTGCAACCTTTCTGAAGACGCTCGTGCCTGTGGTTCGCCGCACCAGGCAACCCATATTTCTCCCCGACGCACGACACCACTGAACCAGCGTTCCTTTTGTTCATGCGTCCCCATGCCGTCAATCAAGACCAACGAATTGGCATGACCTTCCCAGCAGCGCGCAAGCGAAAGATCGGCCTTCGCGATTTCTTTGGTCATCAGCCAGAGCGTAAAGACATCTCCACGGTAAGGGCCAAGTCCCAGGCCCCCGTATTCAGAAGGCACCACCGGGGCCAGCAATCCTGCGCGAAAAAGATCGGTGAAATCCTCCGCCGGGAAAACGGCTTCGTGATCGTAGACGCGGGCGCGAGGTGCGAAGTTAAGGCGCGCCAGGTCGCGCACAGCCTTCATGAGTTTTTGCTGCGTCGGGCTGAGCTCAATCGGGATCACAAAATTGGGTTCCATCTCAGGAGCTGCGTTCTAGGCTTCGTGCGCGTGTAGTTGCTCTGCCTGCAATCGGGTGTTGTGGAAAAACCCGGATACCGCAATCTCACGTCCTGTGGTGGCGGCATCGCTTTGCCGACCATCATCTGAAACTGCCGAACCTAAGTCAAAAAACCTTATAGCCGTCCATTACCGTGCCGTCCCGGGGTCACGGTTCCTTAACCGAGCGGCGTGGGATGCCGTCCATTGGCGAAATAGACAACCACTGTATCGCGGCTCAGTGAATCGATGGCGAAGGGCAGGCCTTCATCCTCCCGTGCAACCAAGAATAAGAGATCCAATGGGTTTTCTCAACGGCCTCTCGTGTCAGCATAGTTATCGCCTCTTCATTCATTGATGCGGGATAACAAGATGAACTTCACACTGGAGCTCCGAGGAAAGGAATTGACTCCGTATTTTTGGACACAGGCTTAAATCGATTCGCCAGCAAATATAAGCGGCCTCTCGCCATCGGGAGGTAGCAAATGTCGGTGGCCTAGACCTGATTCGGCCGGTCAATCGTCAAGCCCTTCAGGCGGTAGTGATTCCCTCGCAGCAGGAAAGGCTGGCGCGGAGGAGCGTCGCGTTGTACGAGCCTTTTCGCAGGCTTCCGGCGATGCCGATGATTCTTGCCATGGTCTCGACCTCTATCTCCTATGTCGGAACGTTCGCGAAGAGGACGTTGAGGCCCTCGGCCATCGTCGGGTGCGTGAGGATCGCGTCGCGCAAACCGGTGTACCGGAGTCCGGCGAGCATGGCGGTCTGGACGACTGCGATGACCTCGCCCGCGCCGGCACCCAGCATGGTGAAGCCGAGGATGCGGTCGCTCTGAGCGTCGCGATCGCCCGGGCTCGCAGGACCGAGGTCATTGGAAGCTTTGCAACCCTCACCCGCCGAGAGGTTGCTTTGGCTACGACATAATCTGCTTGGCAGGCTAGTCTTCGCCCTAAAAAGCCGGTGCCGTGCTTCACGCGAAAAGCACTCCTCCGCAATGACGAGAGGGGATTGTTCAGGAACCTGCTGATGCGGCCGGGTAATTCCCACTTCTGCATCTTGTATTGCAGCGAGGTGCGCTGCATGCCGATCTTCGCGGCGGCGCCCGAGGGAGTGGCAATCACGAGTAGTGTGCGGGGCGCGAGCGCGGACGAGACAATCGCAACGCTCGGCTTAGTAGTATCCTAGCCCGGCCTTCACCTTGCCGCGGAACACCCAGTACGACCAGCCGGTGTACATCAAGATGATCGGCAGCAAGAACAGTGTGCCGATGAGGAGAAACGCCTGCGACTGCGGCGCGGCGGCTGCCTCCCAGAGCGTGATCGTCGGCGGCACGATGTAGGGGAAGAGGCTGATCGCAAGCCCGAGAAAGCACATCGCGAATAGTCCCATCGCGGCGAGGAACGGCGCTGTGTCGCGCCCGCGCGCAAGGGACCGCCATAGCCACCAGGCGATCGCTGCGGTTGCGATCGGCACCGCCTCCAGGAAAAACGCCATCAGGGCTTCGTAGGCCATAAGCGGTCCGACGATGTTCGCAGTGCGTCCGAGTAACGGCCGAGCTGGTAGAATAAGACAATCCCCGATACCATACCCATGCCGAATGCCACGGCGAAGATCCTGATCCAGAAGGTCGAGATCCGAAGATAGACCTGCCGCTTCGTCGCCAGGAGCAGCCCTTCACGGTCAGCAGGGCGACCGGGACTTTCGCTTTCTTCGCTTCTATCAGTGCGGATAGGATCTGGGACTTCATTCGATGCCGCCCTTCGCTACGCCAGGCGGCCGCAAGCTCCAACAGATCCGGTTCAGGCGGCATAGGGGTCGTCCCGGCGATATGCCTCAAGACGTTACTTCTACGCCATTCCAGAACGCCACATAACCCGTGATTTTTGCTGCCGCTTGTTTCGGCTCCGGGTAGTACCACGCCGCTTCCTTGTTCACCGCGCCATTGACCACCACGTCGTAATAACTCGCCACCCCTTTCCACGGGCACACGGTGTGGGCATCGGTCGAGCGTAAATATTCCCGTTTGATCGAATCAGGCGGGAAATAGGCGTTACCTTCCACTGTCTCTACACGGTCGCTCTCCGCTAGCACCGTTCCATTCCAAATAGCTTTCATTATGATGTCCTCATCAGTCGAATAAAACGCTGGTTGGCCTCATCCAACCTTCTCAGAAGCAGGCCTGCAAGCACCCACCGCAACGACGGGCAATGCCCGCGCAGATCCTGGTCGCACTTGCCTTACGCGAGCGGCCGCAACTCACCGAGCATGGTGGGTACCAACTCGGAAACCGTGGGATGTATATGCACAGCGCGAGTTATCACAGTATACGGCGCCTTTGCATACATCACGTCCAACAGCGAGTGAATCACCTCATCACCGGTCACGCCGAGTATGGCCGCACCAAGGATTTCCTTCGTCTCCGCATCCACGATGGCTTTCATGAAGCCTTGAGCCTCGCCTTTTTCCACCGCGCGGCCGACCCGCGTCATGGGGCGGGTTGCGATGAGGGCATTGCGGCCCGACTGCCTCACCTCGGCCTCCGTCATGCCCGCCCGCCCTAGCGGCGGGTCGATGAAGAGCCCGTAGGTCGCAATGCGGTCGGACACCTTGCGCGGGTCATTGTCGAGCACATTCGCGGCGACGATTTCAAAATCATTGTATGAGGTGTGGGTGAATGCGCCGCGGCCGTTGCAGTCGCCCAGCGCCCAGATGCCGTGCACATTCGTCCGGAGTTGATCGTCCACCTTGACGTAGCCGCGCGCGTCGGTTTCCACACCCGCCTTGTCGAGGCCGAGATCGTCGGTATTCGGTCTTCGCCCGACCGCCAGCAGCAAGTGAGATCCCTCGACCTCACGATCTCCACTCGCGCAGTCCAATCCTACCGCAATGCGATCGCCACGGTTTCGTGCGGTCATGCACTCGGCGTTAAGGCGGAGGTTCACACCTTCGTTTTCCAGGATCGCCTGCACGGCATGGGACACGTCCTCGTCTTCGCGCTGGATCAGGCGTGGTCCCTTTTCGACGATGGTGACCTCTGCCCCGAAGCGCCGGTACATCTGCCCAAACTCGAGCCCGATATAGCTGCCACCGATGATGATCAGGTGCTCAGGCAAATAGTCCACCTCCATCATGCTGGAGTTGGTGAGATAGGGTACCTGATCCAGCCCAGGCATGGGCGGGACTAACGCTCGTCCGCCCACGTTGATAAAGATCTTGTCGCCCTCCAGCAGATCACCATTGACTCTGACCGTATGAGGACTCTCGAAGCGCGCATGACCCTGGTACACGGTAGCGTTTTCCAAGCCGCGCATCCACTTTTCGACGTTCTGGTTGGAACGCCCGGAGATCTCGTCCTTGCGCGCTTTCACGCGCTTCATGTCGACGCTGATCGGGCCGCCCACGGTGACGCCGTACTCGGCGGCACGGCGCACCAGATGAGCGGCATACGCGCTGGCCACCAGGGTCTTTGTGGGAATACAACCCGTGTTCACGCAGGTGCCGCCGAACAGTTTGCGCTCAATGATCGCCACCCTCATTCCCGTCGCGGAAAGACGGGCGGCGAGCGCCGGCCCGGACTGCCCGGTACCGATGATGATCGCAGCGAATCGCGCTGTCATAAAGTTCTCCTTCGTTTCCCGAAAAGCTTACTGCCTGGATCGATCATGCACGGCTTCGTTAAGTTCTATGCCATCTTTCGATTAATGCCGAGCGGAATCGGCAGGGAGCCCATTTTGGTGCTCCATCTACTCGATCAGGCGTGTCCGGATGTCGATCTCCGAGGTAAGCGTCCTGTGAACAGGACACTTCCCGGCGATCTCGATCAGCTTCGATCGCTGCTCCTCGGCCAGCGCACCCGTGACTTCAATGCTCCGCTCGATCCGATCAATCATTCCCTGGCGGGTCTCGCATTCCTCACAGTCGGTAGCATAGATCTTGTTGTGCGCCAGGCGTACCGAGATTCGGCCGAGAGGCCATTGCTTACGGTCGGCATACATGCGCAAGGTCATGGCCGTGCAGGCGCCCAGCCCAGCGAGCACGTAGTCGTAGGGGCTGGGGCCGGTGTCGGTACCGCCGGCCGCGAGCGGTTCGTCGGCGGCCAGCACGTGACGGCCGACCCGCACCCGTTCGGCGAACTGGCCCGCGCCGGTCTCCTCGACGACCACCATACCCGGCGGGATCTCAACCGCCGTTTCTGCCGATGGCTCGGCGTTACCGACGTAGCGCGTCGCCCACGCCGCCAGCACGCCGGCAACGTAGGCGGCGTCCTCACGCCGAGTCAGCAGGTGATCGGCGGTGTCCAGCGAGACGAAGCTCTTCGGATGACGCGCCTTGGCGAAGATTTGCGCAGCGTTGTCGATGCCGACGATTTCATCCTTGGGGCCGTGGAAGATCAGTAGCGGCTTGCGCATCGACGCGATGGCGTCGTCGAGACGCTGGCGGGCGATGTCCTCGAGAAACTCGCGACGGATGCGAAAGCTGCGGCCGGCGAGCTTTACCTCCGCCTGGCCATCACGCTCGATTGCCGCCACCGCGTCCCCGAAGAGATGACATACGTGCGTTGGATCGGCCGGAGCGTTGATGGTGGCGACAGCCGCAGCTTCATGGATCCGCCCCGCGGCCGCGAGTACCGCCGCACCACCGAGGCTGTGGCCGATCACGAGCCTAGGCGCACTGCGGGTGGCGCGCAGGAAGTCCGCTGCAGCAAGCAAGTCCTCCACGTTGGAGGAGAAGTCAGTACTGGCGAAATCGCCTCCGCTCCCACCAAGGCCGGTAAAGTCGAAGCGCAGCACCGCTATGCCACGCTCGGCCAGTGCCGCGCTGATGCGGCTCGCTGCGAGCGAGTCCTTGGAGCAAGTAAAGCAGTGCGCAAATAGCGCGTAAGCGGCCGGCTCGCCGGCGGGAGCATCGAGCCGCGCCGCTAGGATAGCCCCGCGCGATCCGGGGAACTCAATACGTTCGATGCGTGTGGTCATGCGTGTGGTCATGCCTCCCTCCACTCCTATGCGAATGTAAAGCTCAGTAAATACGCGACGACGACCGAATTGCCCGTGCGGGAATGGGGAATATAAAGGGAAGATACGACTGGACCTGTTAGCTGTCAAACACGCGGGTCCTGGGTCCAGGATCGC
>JBIMKD010000331.1:0-4488 GCA_043673815.1 Chromatiales bacterium | reverse complement strand
CCGCTGGCTGTGCTGGAGCCTCGCGCACTGGGGACCGGCCTGCGGGTTTTTTATTTTCGAGCGATTGGTCAAGAACATGCGCAAGCTGGGGGATCCGGACCCGGTGGAACTGAAAAAGGGCGAGGAGCGCATGGCGCGCTACGCGCCGGTGCTCGATGATCACCTAAAAGGCCGCGAGTGGCTGTGCGGCGGCACCGTCACGCTGGCCGATTTCACTGTCGGTTCCTACCTCGAGCTCGCCGAGGCCGCGCACTATCCGCTCAAGCCTTACGCGGAGATCTGGCGATGGTATCGCAACCTCGAATCGCTGCCGGAGTGGCAGCGATCGGCGCCGGAGAATTTTAACTGAAAAAACCACGATCACCGCTGAACATAAGCCCCGCTCATAGTTATGACTGTGACCGTTCATGTTGAGCACGTATTTGCTGTGGAATTCAAGCTCCGAATAGCAGGGGCAGTGCCAGGGCAGCCGAATCGCTTGCTATTGCCTGCTACACGGTAAGACCTCCGTCCGGAGCCATTGCTGAGACCATTTTGTGGTCGCTTCCCGACCCGCTGCCGTCGTACGAGCCCGAACGTCCGCTTCCAGATCGGAAACCGGAACATTCTTGGCTAATGAGCTAGGTCGGCATTTAGCCGGCTCCAGAAGTGCCTTTGGCAGGTAGGAGCGGGCGCCAGGTTTTGCTCTGCCCACAGAAAAACGCTCCTTGCCAAAAGGCGCTATAACGTGAATAGTGTGGCGCACATTGAACATCTGCGTAGCGAGCAGGGCGGGGCAGTGTCGGACGAACAAAAAGTTCCCAAACTTGGCGACAGGGTTCGGCAATTCATCTATGACCGCTTTGGACTGCGGGGCCTTGTCGGGCTCGGACTTGTCGCGGTGGTCTTCTTTGTCTGGACCCACAATGGGGCACTGTTAAGACTTGGCCAGGTATTTCCTCTGTCGTTGCGTATCTAAGCTGCGAGGCGCTTCCCAAAGCAGACCTGAATCGGTTTTCGGTTGCCGTCGCGAATCTCGCAGAAGACAACGCGGACCGGCATCACAAGAACATCATTATCAGGCTGTTGCGAGATTTCAAAGGCATTCAGATCCTCGACTTTGATCGGACCATTTCGGTAAAAGGACCGGTGCCGGAGGAGCAGGAGCGTGAAGGACACCAGAAAGCACGGGGATTCCTGAAGGAAAGCAATGCGACGATATTGATCTGGGGTAGCGTCCTTCGCCTCGAGAACCAAACGAAACCCGACCTGCATCTAACGGCCGCAGGTGACCAGGTTGAACAATCAAAGCAGTACACCCTGGAAATCGGCACGGAATTTCGCCTTCCCACAGTATTCTGGGGCGATCTGTCCGATGTGCTTCGTCTGGTAATCGCAACGCAAGACACGCAATTCCGGGCCAAAGAGGGCCACTACGTCGCTGACCGGCTGCAACCATTTATCGAGCGTGTCCGAAGTCTGCTTAATGCAAGCGCCAATCGCCCCAACTGGGACGCAGACGCTCTCGGTTCGACACGTGTCATTCTTGCTGATGCCCTTCAGACTCTTGGCGACCAAAGCGGGCAAGACAAACCTCTTGAACTGGCGGTGGCAGCCTACCGCGAGGCGCTGAAGGAACGGACTCGCGAGCGCGTCCCGCTCGACTGGGCGATGACCCAGAACAACCTGGGCCTCGTGTCAAGGGGCATTCAGTTTTCCCCAGTTGTGGTCATTGAAAATTCCCCACCCTCCGGTTCAGGTCTGATGTATTTCTCTCAGAATTAATACCGATTGTTGGCGCTGTGGAGCTTGTGGGCGAGAGGCCCGAGAGTGTGGGCAGCCTGTGGGCAACATGGATGTTGTCCATGGGCTGTCCACACGGCCCGAAGGGCTCGGGCCCGGTCCGCAGGACTCGTCCACAAATCCATAGCGCATTCCCATTAACCGATCGCCACCGGCTCCTCGGTACGGATCAATCCCGCCTTGAGCTTCTCTTTGAGGCGGTAGGAATTGCCCCGGATGTTGATCGTGATGGCATGATGCAACACCCGATCGAGGATGGCCGTGGCGATCACCCGATCACCGAATACCTCCCCCCAGGCCCCGAAGCTCTGGTTGCTGGTCAGAATCATCGGCCCTTTCTCGTAGCGGCGGCTGATGAGCTGAAAAAAGAGATTCGCTCCCACCCGATCGATGGGGAGATAGCCAATTTCGTCAATGATCAAAAGCCGCGGCACGGTATAGGTCTTGAGCCTCTCCTCGAGCCGGCCTTCACTGAGCGCTCGGGTCAGCGTCGCAATCATCGCTGCGGCGGTGCTAAACAGTACCCGGTAGCCGTGCTCGATGGCTTTGAGCCCTAAGCCCACCGCCAGATGGGTCTTGCCCACACCGGGCGGCCCTAAAATCACCGCATTCTCACCATGCTCGATGAAGTGGCAAGTGGCCAGCATCCCGACTTGTTTCTTATCGAGTGAGGGCTGATAACCGAAATCGAAGCTCTCCAAGCTTTTCACAAAGGGAAAGCGCGCGAGACTGGTGCGCATGGTGATATTCTTCTGCGTCTTGGAGGCGACTTCTTCGCCCAATAGGCGATCGAGGAAATCGGCATAGGAAAGCTCTTCGGTGCTGGCGTCGTGCAGCAAGGCTTCGAGCCGCTCGCGGCTTTTGAACAACCTCAGCCGCGTGAGGCTCTCTTGCAAGCGTTCACATTGGCCGGCGTTCATGAGAGCATCTCCTCGAGCAGGTGCTCGTAGATCCCAAGATCGCGTACCTCGACCTCGGTGAGCCGTGCATCGCCGGGTGCGCCGCCTCCCCCTACACGGGAGAGAAGCCGTCGGGCATTGCGCGCAATTGCCCCCGGTCCGTGCCGGGGATCAATCGACACCTGATGCCGGCCGGGGAGTTGTGCGTGGCACGCGACCAGCTCGCCCCGATGAAAGAGACGGATCTCGCCACCGCGCCGCTCGACTTCCACCGCCTGGCCGATCAGCGTAAAGGGCGCCGAGTAGCGGTTGGTGTCAAAGCTCACCAGGTAATCGGAGGCGACCATCCGACTCAACCGTACATCGGTCAAAAAGCTCGGTTGCCCGGCGCTCGGAATGAGCACTGAGCGCTCGCGCTCGAAGCGATCGATCGGCCGCTCGTGAGTCGTGCCGTGGATCCGCACATCGGCAATGGTGGTGTTCCATTCGTCGAGCTGGGCTTGCAGATCCACGATGTCGATAAAGCTGCGGCCCGGCAGGAAGTTCCGTTTGACATACTTCACTCCCGACTCTACCTTTCCTTTGGTCATCGCTCGGTAGGGTTGGCACAGCCTCGGCTCAAACCCCCAGTAGTCGGCAAAGGCGCGAAAGGTCCCGTTCCAGATCACCTGGCCTTCCCCGTTCGGCCGGCATACCGTGCGGGGCCGATCATACAGATGTTCCCGAGTACGACCCCCAAAGTGCTCGAAGGCCCGCTCGTGGGCTTCGAGAAATTGGCCCAATTGTTCATTGGGCGTGGCCCAGTAGAAACTCCGGCGGCTGAATCCGAGCGTCAGCACAAAGAAGTGCATCACCCGCACCCCGGAGCGAAACGCTACTTTCGCTTCCCCCCAGTCAATCTGGCTCTGCTGGCCGGGGAGCGTCTCAAACCGGATCTGCGTCAGCTCGGCCGCGGCTGCGAGCACCCGTAACGGCGCCACAAAACGCTTCACCGTCTCGTAACTGCCCCGATACCCACGGCTTGCCCGTAGCGCCTGATAGAGGATCCGTGCCGAGTAGCGCACCTCAGGAGCTCGGCCATGCAGAAACGCTTCGTGCTCAGCCAGCAATCTATCTTCCCCGACCGCGCGCCGATACGGCTGCCACCCCTGACACCGGACACAGCGCCGCACCGTCTTGCGATCGAGATCCAGTCGCCGCGCTACCGCCGATATCGAGCGGCGCTCTTCATAAAATAACCGCCGGATCTCCTCCCATCGTTCCCGTCCTACCATGCCCTCGTCCCCCGACTGTTGACCTGGGGACGGCATCGTCACCATCGCATCATTTTCTGCAAACGTCATCTTTACCTCCTCCTTTCGTTATCAGGAGGGGTGGGGAATTTTCAATGACCACAAGTGGGGATTTTTGCATGACCCGTGACACCTCGCGCTTTCGAGGCTCGGGGAGCGGGAGAGTGGCACCGGTCGGCTGGACGAGGCGGTGGCAGCCTACCGCGAGGCGCTGGGCATTTTTGAAGCTGCGGGGGCCACCTATTATGCCTCGATCACTAAAAACAATATTGAGCGTGTGCAGGCCCTATTGGCAGAGAGATTAGGCTCGTAACTTCTAGCAACCGCCCAAAAGGGACCCTTGGTACAAACCGGTATGATCCTTTACAAACTAACCAACCACCGGCTTGAAGCCGGTGGGTTTGAGTTACGGACTGAAAGTCCGGATACGCGTCGACTGAACGACGCGTCTTAGTCGGGCTCCATCTGGAAACTATCGCTCGGACTGGGCTCAAAATGGTGCTCCAAATACTGTT
>JBIMKD010000330.1:0-11105 GCA_043673815.1 Chromatiales bacterium | reverse complement strand
CACATCCCGCTCATCGAACTGGACAGGCGGATTTCCCGCATCCAGCTCTCGGACAAGACATCATGCCTTCGCCCACGGAAAGCTCGGTGTCAGCTTCGGTAGCTCTACCAACCCCAAACTCTGGTGGAGGTGGGCGGCAGGGTAGCGTTTGAACCCTGCACGGCGGACTTATGCTTGGTGCCGAGCCACCGGCGTAGCCGCTGCGTGGTATGCGCATGGATCGCCCGATACGCTTTGTCGAGGGGCCCCAAACAAAAGTACTGGGCCCAGCCCCTCAGCATGCGGTTGAGGTGCTCCACCCGGCTTCCACGGTACTACAGGCCTCTCCGTCACCCCGTCGTGCACGGCCTGACCCTCGCGGGCGTCCCGTTTGGTCGCAACGCGCGGACCACACGATGGGGCTTCCCGTGTTGCAGCGGTCTTCCTCTTGTATGCATGCCCTCGCCAATACCCCGGCGGAACCCTTGGGTGCCCTCTTCGCTCCCTTCCCCAAGAATGACAGCCTTCCCCGAATTCTCGGTCGGGTCGGCTTCCGCATTACCCTTTTCGAGGACTGCTCAGCGTTCACTCACGTTACGGCCTGCATACTCGCCAAGTCACCTAGCGTGACCCTCTACACCGAAGGCTTCAGCCGCTTCGTTACCTCCACGACTGCTCCGATTGCTACCGGCTGGAGCGAAAGTTACCGGACGGGGTTCGCCCCCGCTGAAAGACCATGCCTTTGCACGGCGCACGAGAAATCCGGGCTAGGTAGGTTTGTCTCCTTGGGAGACCGCCGGGCACGTCGGCTTTTGGCACGACGATCCAAACGAGGAGGCGACGCCGGTCCACCACCGGCTTTTCGGACAGACGGGTGGCGCGCATGAGCACACTCTATGGCTAGGAGATCGACCTCCCGGTGTCAACCGACGCTGGCGTTCAAATCAGTCAGCGTGTCGATGCCCCCAGACCGATCGAGCTTGGCTTCGTCGGAACGCAGTGCCGCGACATGCTCTAAATAATCCGGGCTCACGTCGCCGGTTACGTAACGGCCGGTAAAACACGAGGAATCGAAAGCCGTGATGTCGGGATTTCCGCGCTGGGCGGCATCGATCAAGTCTTCGATGTTCTGGTAGATCAGGCGATCGGCACCTATCATGTTGCCGACTTCCTCCTCGGAACGACCATGGGCGATCAACTCCTCGGCCGAGGGCATATCGATGCCGTACACGTTCGCGTAGCGCACGGGCGGCGCGGCGGAGGCGAAGTAAACCTTCTTGGCGCCGGCCTCCCGCGCCATCTGGATGATCTGTTTACAGGTGGTCCCGCGCACGATCGAGTCATCGACGAGCAGGACATTTCGGCCGCGGAACTCCAGATCGATGGCGTTGAGCTTTTGGCGCACGGATTTCTTGCGCAGGGCCTGGCCGGGCATGATGAAGGTGCGCGGGATATACCGGTTCTTGATGAATCCCTCCCGGTACTTGAGCCCCAACTCATAGGCTAGTTGCAAGGCCACGGTGCGGCTCGTGTCCGGGATCGGGATGACGACATCGATATCGTGACCGGACCAGGTGTTGCGAATCTTTTGCGCCAGCTTCTCACCCATGCGCATGCGTGCCTTGTGGACCGAGATCCCATCGATGATCGAGTCCGGCCGCGCGAGATAAACATACTCAAAGATGCAAGGCGCGTGTGACCAATGCTCCGCACATTGGCGTGTCTTGAGCTTGCCGTCAGCGCCGATAAAAACCGCCTCGCCGGGCTCGATGTCACGGACGAGCTTATATCCCAGGGTGTCGATCGCGACGCTTTCCGAAGCGATGGCATACTCGGGGCCGGCGGCGCTCATGCGGCTCCCGAACACGATGGGCCGGATCCCGCGGGGATCGCGAAACCCGACGATACCGATCCCCGTGATCATGGCAACCGCGGCGTAAGCGCCCTGACAGCGCCTATGCACTTGGCTGACCGCATGAAAGACATCCGCAGCATCCACCTTGAGCTTTCCCAGACGCTGTAGCTCGTGGGCGAGAACATTCAGCAACACCTCGGAATCCGAGTCGGTGTTGACATGCCGCAGATCGTCCCGGAACAACTCCCGTTTCAGCGCTTCGGCATTGGTGAGATTACCGTTATGGGCAAGGCAGATCCCATAGGGGGAATTGACGTAGAAGGGTTGCGCCTCGGCCATCGACGCGCACCCCGCGGTCGGGTAGCGAACATGCCCGATGCCCATGTGGCCTACCAGCTCGAGCATATGGCGGGTCTGAAAGACATCGCGCACCAGGCCGCTGGATTTGTGCAAGTGCAAGCGCCCTTCGTGGCAGGTCACGATGCCAGCGGCATCCTGGCCGCGATGCTGCAATACGGTCAGCCCGTCGTATAAGGACTGGTTCACGCTCGCGCTTGCTACGATTCCGATTATTCCGCACATAGGCTATCGCCTCGCCTGAGAGCTTGTGAACGAATCTACTGCGCAGCCCGCCCGCATCGTTGCACGGTGCGCGGAGTCGAATTGTATAGCGCCTCCCGGTCCCCCACAATGCGGCGCGCGCGTCGACTAAAACGTAAAATAGGCCGCGACCGCGGGCGGCAAGTAGCCCCGCAACCACAGCGCCAGGGTCTCGAAACGGCCCAAGAGAACCGATTGCTCCCACCAGGGGTCCTGAGGCAGCGGTGTCAAACCGGCCATGAGCACTAAGACTCCCACTACGAGGGCGCCGCGGGCGATCCCGAACACGATCCCCAGCACCCGGTCTGTCCCAGAGAGGCCTGAGCTCATCACTAGTTTAGCAATAATGAAATTAATGATGGCCCCGCACAGCAAGGTCGCGATGAACAGTGCCATGAACGCGATGATCAAGCGCGCCGAAGCCACCGAGATGTAAGGGGTCAATTGATCCGCGAGCGGCCGCATAAACGTCATTGCAACCAAGATGGCCAAGATCCACGCCAAGAGCGAGAGGACCTCGCGAATCAATCCGCGCCAAATACTGATGAGCGCGGACAAGCCTATGATGGCGAGGATGGTGTAATCCACCCAGATCATCGGTTGGCCGGGTTCAAACTCACTAGGCCCCTACGCCCGGTTATAAGGACGCTGTAGAAAAACCCCATTATTCATCCTTAGGAGAGAGAGATTTGGGAGGTGCCCAAAAATTCAAGTATTATCGGCCAGAAACCAGACGATAGCGATCATCACATGCCACTCCAATCGGCCATCGGCAAACTTGTGGCGGGCCAAGACCTCTCCGGGGACGAGATGAGCACGGCCATGGAGCTCATCATGGGCGGGCAAGCCTCCGCGGCGCAGATTGGGGGTTTTCTGGTGGCGTTGCGGATGAAAGGAGAGACCGTGGCGGAGATCACGGCAGCGGCGCGGGTCATGCGGGATCTCTCCGAGCCCGTCGAAGCCTCCGCCGGCCATCTGGTCGACACGTGCGGTACCGGCGGAGATGGCGCAGGCACATTCAATATATCCACGACCAGTGCGTTGGTCGTGGCTGCCGCCGGTGGCCGGGTTGCGAAACACGGTAATCGGGGCGTTTCAAGCCGCTCGGGGAGCGCGGATCTCCTGGAGGCCGCAGGCGTTAACATCGCCCTCACCCCTACGCAAGTCAGCGCGTGTATCACTGAGATCGGCATTGGTTTCATGTTCGCGCCCGCGCATCACCAAGCCATGCGGCATGCCGTCGCGCCGCGCCGCGAGTTGGGGATCCGCACTCTCTTCAATCTCCTCGGACCGTTGACGAATCCGGCCGGCGCGAACGCCCAGCTTATCGGCGTTTTTCAAGCGCGCTGGACCGAGCCCTTGGCCCAGGTATCGCGTAACCTCGGCAGTACCCACGTGATGGTCGTTCACGGTGAGGACGGGTTGGATGAAATCAGCATCAGCGCGCCGACGCGAGTGACCGAATTGCGCGACGGAGCGATCGCCAACTATTGGCTGACGCCGGAGCAGTTCGGGATCGGCTCGGCCGATCTCGGCGCAATCAAGGCTGGCGATATCTTGGAGAGTCTGGCGCGCATGCGTTCCGTGCTCGATAACGATCCTGGACCAGCTTTGGATATCGTGCTACTCAATGCGGGGGCGGCCCTCTATGTGTGCGGAGTCGCCCGGGAAATTTCCGCGGGCATCACCTTGGCGCGGGAAACCCTAGCTCAAGGGCGCGCGCGGCGGAAATTGGAGCAACTTATCAAGGTGACCAACGGTTTCTAATCCTACTGTGTTACAAGCTGCTGAAGGGCGCCCTGCTTCGTTGGCATCGGGCTCGAAATGCTCATTTACTGCCGTGTAAACTGCGCTTGACTCCGGGCATCCTGCCCTTCGCCCTTTGGGCCAGCTTCGCTGTTCAAAATCGCTCCCGGCGATTTTGTCTCGCTCGATTCCCCCCTCGCATGGCATCCCTTGATCGCCTTGTAACACAGTAGGACTAAGCACGCCGCGTCCGCTGGTTATTTATGGCTTAGCAGCGGCGCGCTCTTTGTCGATGAGGAAATCGATCACCTTAAGCGTGTCACTAAAGCTGATACCCACTTCTCCGGGCGTGCGAAACTTTCCATTGATGACGACCTTAGGCACGCCATCGATTCCATACTGTTTAACCGATTGGATAGCCTGTTGGACTTTGACATCCACCGCAAAGGAGTTGAACGCCTCAGTAAACGCTTCCTTCGAGACGCCGTTTTCGGCAAAAAACTCGGCGAGTGACGCCTCATCGTCCAGCCGCCGCTTGGACTCGTGCAGCGCCTTGAAGAAAGGAGCGTGAATTTTATCGACGACCCCCAATGCCTCGGCGGCGTAGTAGGCTTTGGCATGGACATGCCAGGCTTTATTGAAGGCCGCCGGTATGCGGCGAAATTCGACATCCGAGGCTTTGCTCGCGGCCCATGCTTTAATGTACGGCTCGAAATCGTAACAATGAGGACATCCGTACCAGAACACCTCAATGACCTCGATCTTCCCGTCCGTCGCGACCGGCTGGGCAGGAACGATTTCCTCATAATGCTTGCCGAGCTGGTAGCCAGCGTTCGATACTGGTCCTTCCGCGAAACCGTTACTAGCAAAGAACATAAGTGCGACTACCCACCGAAACCTTGCGTGCATAACACCCCCTGTTCACTCTACCGTAATCCCGCGATATATGACGCCACAGCCTCGATTTCCGGTTCAGACATTCTGGCGGCGATCGTTTGCATCGTCTGTCCGTTCCGCCGCTCCGAGGAGCGATAAGCGTTCAGTTGGTTGCGCGTGTACGCCGCATGCTGACTGCTTAGGGCCGGAAACCCGGCCGCCGGATTACCGGCGCCTGCGGGTCCATGACATGCCATGCAGGCCGGGACCCCGGTGCTGGCGTTCCCGCCGCGATATAAGCGCTCACCCGATTCCACAAGCCCTGGGTCCGCCATCCCCGTTTGTCGTTTCTGAGCCGAGTAGAATTCCGCAATATCGGCGATGTCCGTTTCACTCAGCGGGGCCGCCATCGGACTCATTACCTCATTCTTGCGCGCCCCCGATTTGAAGTCGCGAAGCTGTTGCGCGAGATAATCCGGATGCTGGCCGGCGAGCTTTGGCCACTCGGGATTTTTGCTGTTTCCGCGCTCCCCGTGGCAGGCCGCGCACACCGCCGCCTTGGCCTCCCCCGGCGTCGGGTGCGCTTGCCCCGCGGCAGGGACCAGCGCCAGTGCCACGACAAGGAAGGCTATAGATTCGCTCATGTAGTCAAGGGAACCTCTACTAATGCGTCTCTTGTCCTGATACTGCGTTGCGGCGCTTTCTGCGATGCTCATTAACTATTCGTGTTAACCGCGCTTCTCGAAAGCACCGCGCCTTGTCCAATGGCCAGAATCCAGCATTTTTAGAGGTCCCCTTCAAGATAGCTCTTTTCTGAACGTGGTCAAAGGATACAACATGCCTTCGCGGCTTAACATCCGGCAGCACGAAGTTTGCCGTGGGCAGCGGACCCGGCGGTAGAAAAAAAAAGGCCCCGGTGCAACTAGGGGAGAAATACTTACCGGGGCCAACTTGGCCCGGTTGGGGATACCGGGCAGAAAGTCCCGCTCAGGGAGGGAGAGCGGGAACGTTCATAACGAACGTACCTGGTAAGACGCGGGGGCCCGCGGAAAGTTCCAGCGACGCTGTCCCGGCCGCGCTCCGCCAGCATGCTTATTCACCGGCAACCGATTGCGATCCCAGTACTGAACGCGCGCCTCAAGGATCTCGATTAATCGCATGACAAAAATTGTTTAACCCATTATAAATGAAATAGAAAATAGAAATTCAAGCAAATCTTCGCTAATTCCGCCGCCGGTCAAGCGGTGTGCAGGAACGGCGCATTCAAAGACGAATCGTCCACAAAGTTATCCACAGATTTTGCGGGCTAACGGGTTTAGTCAAGCGAGTACAGAATGTTACAAAGATTACATAAAAAAAGACGTTCAACATAGTTCCTAGATTTGAGAACGCTAAGAGAATATGTAGATCCCCATCCGCGGGTCGACATCACATCTCGGGGAGCGGTAAGCGGAACAGGAGCGTCAAGCGATTCTTCTCTTCACGGCGCTCGTAGTGACAGCGGTCGGAGAACTGACGGATCAGATGCACTCCCCAGCCACCGATTTTTGCCTCGGCAAGGGTAGATGGACGCACTAAGACCGGAACGCTCAACGGATCAAACGCAATACCGTCGTCTTCGACCTCCAAGGCAAGAGAATCCGCATGGTAGCTGATCTTAACATCGATTTGGTGGGGACCTTTATCGTAGTATCCGTAGCTAATAATGTTATGCACCGCCTCCTCTAAACAGAGGTCGAGCCGGAACGTGATATCGTCCGGCAAAGCGAGGCAATGACTGATATCCCGGACCCACCACCCCAATCGCCGCATCTCGGAAGTGTCGCTGGTGACACTAACAGCAAAGTATTGCAAAAAAAACTTTCCCTGGTGAGGATAGCGCTACGTTCGAAAAGTCCTCCCGAGACCGGGCCGGGTGGCGTTTAGGCTTGCTGAAATAGTTGCAACGCGGATTCGATATCGTCACATAGGGGGATCAACGTATCGATGCCGGTGATCACGAGCGTTTTTCTTACCATCGGGTCGGGCTTGAATATGACCATCTTGTGACCGCGCCGGTTGAGCGCCTTCGCGTTTGATAACAGCATTCGGATAGCGATAGAGGCGAGGAAGCTGACCGCGGACATGTCAACGACCACGCCGGACTTGGCGCTCGCGGTGACTGCCGTAAAGTGAAGGTCCACGGCATCGGTTCCCGCGATGTCCAAGCGGCCGGTAAGAATGACCTTTATGATACCGTCGCTGAGCTGCTCAGTTTGCAATTCCATGATCGATCCTCAGCCGTTGGGGGGTACACATGCGGTATAGTGTTTGAGCGCCGCCAGAGGCTAACGCTAGAAACTAAGATACCGATTTCACATCCGGTCAGCAACAGATCCCCATGGCATTTCACCTCAAAGGAGAAAGCCCTGGACCGCCCCTATCTCATAAATCATCGCCCCTCCGAGGGCAGCTGTGGCCAACCCGACCAAAGTCTTGAGCGTATTATGCGCGAGCGTTAGGCCGGATTCGGAGTAACGCAGCGGAATAGCGATGACAACCGACAGTAGTGCCATACCCAGGATGGAACCCAATCCAAACAACGCGATGTAGAGAAGGCCAACTCCCGGGGAAACAACGGTTTCCAGGGTGAGCAGGATCAAGGCGGCGGAGCCGGCCATGCCGTGCACCATCCCGACGAGCAGGGCGCGCACGCGCAGCGCGCGCGGATGACTGTGTTCATGATGTTCCGGATTGTGTGGTGCCGTGTCACCGGCATGAGAATGCGCGTGCAGGTGGACGATGCTCTCCGCGTGGCGGTGGATATGAAAGTGCACGGGCTCCCGGGTCACTCGCCGCAGTACATCGAGACCCAACAACAGTAGCATGATTCCAACCGCAAACTCCAGTCCTCGAGCGAGGTCTTCCGGCATCACCAAGTTCAGCGCGAGCACGAGGCCGCCGAACAGCAACAAGGTGAGCGTGTGTCCCAACCCCCAGGCCGCGCCGAGCTTGACCGTCTGGGTTAGTGATTGAGAGCGGGTGGCGAGTGTCGCCAGCGCGGCTACGTGGTCAGCCTCAAACGCATGCTTCATTCCGAGCAGCAACCCCAGGAGCAGTATGCTGATCACTACGGTCTCACCCCACGCGCGAGCGCTTCTTCGTCGAGAGAAAGCGACTTAGAGCAGCTTGCCTTCATCTCCGCGCGCAGCCAGCCATACCAATCGGCCAGCCCCGTGCCTTTGGTTGCGGAAAGCTGAAAAATCCGGAGCCGGGGATTCACCTGGCAGGCATATGCGAGACATCGGTCCACATCGAAGTCCACGTAAGCCAAAAGATCCGTCTTGTTGAGAATCATCACCTGTGCCGCACGAAACATATGCGGGTACTTGATCGGTTTGTCCTCGCCTTCGGTGACCGAAAGGATGACGATCTTCGCGCGTTCGCCGAGGTCGAACAGCGCCGGGCAGACGAGATTCCCGACGTTCTCGATCATCACAATGGAGTCGAGTGGCGGCGCGAGCCGCTGCAATCCACGCGCGAGCATGTCGGCCTCCAGGTGGCAGCCGGTCCCGGTATTGATCTGCACTACCTTGCAACCGGTCGCGCGGATGCGCTCGGCGTCCTGCGTGGTCGCCTGATCGCCTTCGATGACTTGAATCGTCAACTGGTCCTTGAGGTCGCGGAGAGTGCGTTCGAGCAAGGTGGTCTTGCCGGAACCGGGCGCGCTCAACAGATTGAGCGCGAGGATATTGCGGCCGGCGAACCAGCCGCGATTGCGCTCCGCGAACCGATTGTTCTTGGCGAGGATCTCCTCGTTCAACGCCACCGTGGTGGCGTGGTCATGCACATGATCGTGATGATGCTCGTGATCATGGGCATGATCGTGATGATGGTGCTCATGCCCGTCGTGACCGTCGAGCGCATGCAGCGCTTCGGTTTCTCCGGTATCCGGATCAGTGACGCTCGCATGCACCTTGTCCGAGCATCCGCAGGTTGTACACATCACACCACCTCCATCTCCTTGATTTTGAGTTGCTCGCCGGCGATGCATTCCACGTCAATCGATCCGCACTCACAGCGGGCGAGAAAATCCTCCATCGCCAGCTCGCCACCGCATTGCCGGCAGCGTCCTCGCCCCGGGATTTCGATGATTTCGAGTTGCGCCCCGTCGAGCGCCGTATCTTGCGCGCAGAGATCGAAGCAGAATCGAATCGCATCCGGCATGATGGCGGAGAGCTTGCCGATTTCAAGCCGCAGCACATTCACTTTGGCGCCCGCGGCGCGTTCGGCGACGAGCTCGACGATGCCTTGCGTAATGCCAAGCTCATGCACAAGCGCGCTCCTGAACCTCAGCAAATCCTCGGCAACTGCTCGCCGACCAGCATGTCCACGATGCGCTCCCCGCCGAACACGGTACGAAGCAGCACCACGCCTTGCGGCTCTGCGATCACCTCGCCGACGATCGCAGAGTCACGACCCGCAGGGTGGGCGCGCATGGCGGCGAGCACTGTGTCGGCAGACTCTCGCGGGACGACCGCGACGAGCTTCCCCTCGTTAGCCATGTACAAAGGATCGAGTCCCAGTATCTCGCACACACCTTTGACCGGCTCGCACACCGGAACGCTTGTTTCGTCGAAGCGGATGCACACCGATGCCGCTTGAGCAAATTCATTCAGCACTGTCGCGACACCGCCACGCGTGGCGTCGCGCAGGCAATGGACATCTGGACAAGCCTCCAACATGGCTCGTATCAAGCCATGGAGGGAGCGGCAATCACTTTCAATAGTCGTACCCAGAGCCAGATCCTGTCGGGCGCACAAAATCGCCGCACCATGGTCACCGACGGTGCCATTGACGATGACCACGTCCCCGACCCGTGCGCGCTCGGCGGCGATATTGGTCTCTTTGGGAATAACGCCGATGCCGGCGGTGTTGATGAATAATTTATCGGCGGCGCCCCTAGGGACGACCTTGGTGTCGCCGGTGACGATCGCCACCTTCGCGGCGCGCGCGG
The DNA here is from genome assembly GCA_043673815.1 of Chromatiales bacterium. Taxonomy (GTDB): domain Bacteria; phylum Pseudomonadota; class Gammaproteobacteria; order JACCXJ01; family JACCXJ01; genus USCg-Taylor. The sequence continues at coordinate 1,053 of JBIMKD010000330.1, read as the reverse complement.
CCTCGGCCATGGAGCGCGCTACGCGGCGCAGGGTTTCCACGCTCAATCCTTCTTCCAGAATCACGCTGCAACTCAGGTAGAGCGGACGCGCGCCGCTTACTGCGAGATCGTTAATAGTGCCGTTGACCGCGAGCGCACCGATGTCCCCGCCAGGGAAGAACAAGGGATCCACCACATACGAGTCGGTGGTAAAGGCGAGCCGGTCACCCTGCGCCACCAGGTCGGTCAAGTTAAGGCGCGCCTGGTCTTCCAGGGGTTCAAGCACGGCGTTGCCGAAACTACCGACGAAGACATCGTCGATGAGGTCGCGCATCGCCTTTCCGCCACCGCCGTGAGAGAGAGTAATGCGGCTGTCGCGCAGCTTACCGTTGCGGCGGCGGATCGAGGTTTGCGCCGGGCGATCGAGATTGAGTAACCGACTCATGTTCTCGCTTCCTCGACGCGGGCCCGTATCAGGCGCGCCAGGTCGACGCCGCCATAATTGTAGTAAGCCGCACACGCGCCTTCCGAAGAAACCATGAGCGCGCCCAAGGGTGTCTCCGGAGTACAGGCGCCGCCGAACACCTTGCATTCCCAAGGTTTGATCGCTCCCTTCAAGACCTCTCCGCACTGGCAGGACTTCGGGTCCGCGATCTTGAGGTTGGGGACCGAGAACTTGCGCTCGGCGTCGAAGCGCGCGTAGCTCTGCTTGAGACGGATCCCGGAGTGATCGATTGAGCCCAGGCCCCGCCATTCGAAAAATTCACGCAACTCGAATACGCGGGCGACCGCCGTAAGCGCCTGGTCGTTGCCCGCATCGGGCACGACGCGCTGGTACTGGTTCTCGACTTCGCAGCGACCCTCAGTGAGTTGCTTGAGCAGCATCCACACCGATTGCAGGATATCCAGTGGTTCGAAACCCGCGACCACAATCGGCTTGTGGTAATGCCGCGCAATAAATTCATACGGCGCGGTCCCGATCACCATGCTCACGTGCCCGGGTCCCAGGAAACCGTCGAGCGTCAACTCAGGCGAATCGAGAATTGCCTTGATGGTCGGAATGATGGTGATGTG
>JBIMKD010000329.1:0-36454 GCA_043673815.1 Chromatiales bacterium | reverse complement strand
GATCGGGTCGAGCTGACGGGATTGCGCCCGTCAGCTCTCCCACACCACCGGACGTACGGTTTTCCGTATCCGGCGGTTGGACGAGTGGGCGGTCTCAATGCACCCCACAAGGTCCGATGGAACAAGAAAGCCATAACGGCGGAGCGTGGTATTGCGAAGCGCCGTCGTCAGGGTCCCGCAACGGGCCAGATACCAGGCCCCCCGCGAGCTGTAAGCCATCTTGAGAAGACGACCCCGTACCCCGAGACGACGCAGGGCATTCAAGCGTCCCTTCTTGTCATGCCAGCGCAGCCAGAAACATTTGCGGATATGCCGTCGGATCCATCCGTCGATCTCGGTGAGGGGCCTGCGGACCTCGGCGAGGCGGAAGTAATTCCACCATCCCACCAAGTAGGCGCACCAGCGATCCCGCAGCTCAGCACTGCTTAAACTCTGGCAGCTTCGCCACAGATCCCTTACCCGATCCTTGAAGCGCTCCAAACTCCTCTTCGCAATCTCGATCCGGCCTTGAGTGTTGATGCAAAACCCTAGAAACTGACGCTCCCAGGGCCTGCCTACCGCACTCTTCTCCGGATTGGCCTCCAGCTTGAGCTCGTCCTTGATCCACCGCACGATACTCCCCATCACGCGCTCCGCCGCCCGCGGGCTACTCATGTAAATGTTGCAGTCATCGGCATAACGGCAAAACGCCAACCCGCGGCGTTCCAACTCCCGATCCAAGGCGTCGAGGTAGAGGTTCGAGAGCAGTGGCGAGAGGGGTCCACCTTGCGGTGTTCCTTCCCTCCTTTCCACGACTACCCCATTGACCATGACCCCAGCGCGCAGGTAACGGCCTACGAGCCTTAACACCCGTTTGTCCCGAATCGTCTGACCGATCCGGTGCATCAGGATGTCATGGTGCACATGGTCAAAGAAAGCTTGGATGTCGATGTCGACCACCCAGCTCTTGCCTCCTTGCACATAACCCTGTGCCGCCACTACCGCAGCGTGCGCACTGCGTCCGGGTCGAAACCCGTAGGAGTGCTCACTCATCAAGGGATCGAAAATCGGCTGCAACACGTTGAGCAGCATCTGCTGCACCCACCTGTCAACGACCGTGGGTATGCCCAGCATCCGCTTCCCACCCGAAGGCTTCGGGATCTCCACACGCCTGACGGGACTGGGGCTCCAGCACCCCGCCAAGAGCTTGGCCGAGATACTTCCCCAGTGCCGCTCGATATGACTCTCCAACTGCTCGGTGGTCATCCCATCGATACCCGGCGCCCCTCCGTTGGCTACTACCGCGCCCATCGCGTGTCCGGGTCCACCGCCCGCTCCATCAGCTCCTCATGCATCGCTTTCTTTCCTCGTTCGTGCTTGGGTTTCCGCATGCAGTCTACTCGGCTGGGTCCACCGGGTTTCACCCTTCTCCCCAACCTTCGCCAGCCCAGGGTGGCGACCGCAGTTGTCACGCCCTGCTGCTTCAAACCACCGGTCAGAACCCCAAAACTCCCGATCTAGCTCTACACCTCGTCCTTCGGCCCTTCGCTCCGCCTGGCTTTCACCAGGACCTCTTCACTACTACGGCCTCTGCTGTCTTCTCACCCCTTCTCAGGGATGAGATCTCCCCAGGTAAGGCGCTTGTACTTTCCCCGCACGCCGCCAGACTCTACCCCCTGTGCCTTGACAGTCTTCGGGCTTCGCTGTCCCTAGCCAGCTCGCCCAGCACAACAGGCCTCTCTGTCTGTTCGTCTTCCTGCGGTCGCGGGTTTGCCTTCCGCTTCCTTCAGCCTGCGCCTCACGGCCTCGGCCTTGCGGTTCGGCTACGGTTGCCACTGTCAGCTCCGGCAACGACTCTCACGTTGCTAGCACAAGCCCATGCTGGGCACACTAGGCAGGCGCGTCGCGCCGCAGATAACGCGCGAGCATGCGTGCCTGCACGTGCGGCAAGAGCCCGATCGGCACCTGCTGGCCCAGTACGGGGTGGACGAGGGTTTCCTGCTTGCGTTCCTGGTAGGCACCGATGACAAGCTTGCGGCCGTCGTCGTTCAGAAGGACGGCACCCCCCGGGCGCTTATCGAAATGCTTGGCTTGGATCTGCGCCCGGTTGATCAATGTCAACGCTAGCCGATCGGCGATCACCGAACGGAACTCTTCCAAGAATATCCAAGGCAAGCGCCATGCGTCCCGGCCGCACGGCATGCAGAAACCCGAGCTGCGGATCGAGTCCCACACCCTCCACGGCGCTGCGGCAATCGTTGAGGAGGATCGCGTAGAGGAACGACAGGAGCGCGTTAATGGGGTCGAGCGGCGGGCGGCGCGTGCGTGCCTCGAAGGCAAACTCCTCACGGATGCGGTCGCGCATCAGGTAGCGGAAGGACTGGAAATAGATCCGGGCTGAGTTGCCTTCCTCGGGATCGGATCGTCTAAAGTCATTGGGCGAATGGATTCTCGATGCGTACGACACCGTCAATCTCTTGCCCATGCTGCATATCCTCGGAATACAGCACGTTGCAACCCTGCCGCACCGCTGGGGCGAGAATTAGCGCGTCCCAATGGGAATATCCAAACCGATCGCCGAGTTGGAACGCCTGTTCTACATCCTCCCTATCCAGAGGTGAGACATCGGATAGCTGCATCACCATCCGCGCAGCGGCAATCGCCGTTTCACGGGAATAACCCAGCTTGCGGACGCAGACATTCACAAACTACCTGAACACTGATACAAGGTTGTCTTGCCAATAACTCCTCAGCTATAGCCTTCTTCCTTGCGTCATTAGTCAACGCATAGGCGACGATATTGGTGTCGAGAAACGGTTTACCGCTCATAGAGCTCGTCGCGGGAATAACGGATCAAGCTGACGTCGGCTTGGAATTGATCGAAGAAGGCATCGATCTCTTTTCGCCGAGTTTCTAGATCATCTGAAAGATGCTTGGGAATGAGCACGATCTCTACAGGCTGATTCAAAAACGCATCAGGAATTTCCACCGTGAGTTGGCGACTCGTGGGAGTAATCGTTTGTGACCACATAAGTAAACTCCTTCATTTACGTCTTGACTAAGGTACCCTGAATGGCGTTCCAAGCCCAGAGTTCGACACCTCTTGGGATCTGCTCAGCATGAACCGCTACGATGTAACCCTCGAACTCGGCTTCGGCATGGATGAGATAATAGCGGCGCGAGCAGTAGGCGTACTGGTTGAGCGCGGAGATCGGGATCGGATCGTCCACAGCATCTTCACTCCAAGGGTTTCGCTGCCATCCGCTTGAGAGTACGCGATATTGGGTCGACCCCGAGGCAGGTGTAACGTTCAACCGAATCGTTGTTGCTGATGCGTGCGCGCAGCCGCCGCATGCGGGCCATGGCCGCGGCGAAGTCATAGCCGACCTCGCCCGCGATCCGCAATCCGAACTCCTCGGCGTTGCGCAGCCCGGACCATGCGCGCGCGGCGCGAATCAAGGCCTTGGAAGGGACGCAACCCGCGTTAAAAGGCAATCACCGCCCATTAGCGCTTTTTCGACTAGCGCCACCTTCGCGCCCAGCCCCGCCGCCACCACCGCCGTCACGAGCCCGGCCGTTCCCGCCCCGATGACGGCTAGGTTGTACGCTCCCGAAGGCTGTGGATTACTCCAGTTGCTCGGCCGAACGTTCGCGGCCAGCTCGCGGTTGTACGCATCATCGGGAAGGAGCCCGTCGCGGCGCGCGTTATTCATGCTTGATGCTCTCGAATTGCAGCCGGTGGTAGAGCACCGGCGCCAGCGCCAGCAAGCCTAGCAGTGTAAACGCCAGCAGCACTCCCGGTGTCGCAATATCGGCCATCGAATTCAGGCCGCCGAGCTGCCGGCCGGCGTAGGCATAGACGAAGCTGCCCGGCACGATCCCGATCGCCGTCGCCAGCATGTAAGTCGAAAGCCGGATCCGGGTGAGGCCGCAGAGCAGGTTAACGAGAAAGAAGGGGAAAATCGGTATGAGACGGAGGGTCATAAGATAGTTGAACGCATTTTCGGCAAAACCGCGCTGAAACGCATCCATCCTTTGGCCGAACTTAGCCTGCACCCAATCCCGCAAAAGATAGCGGGCGGCGAGAGACGCGAGCGTCGCTCCGCTAGTGGCCGCGATATTGACGTACAAGGTCCCGAGCACGCTCCCGAACAGAAATCCGCCCGCCAGCGTCATGATCGCGGCCCCGGGCAAGGACACGCCCGTGATCAGCGCATAGCTAATGATAAAAACGGCGGCGGCGGTTCCGTAGTTAGCCTCGGCAAGGACCAAGAGCGCATCGCGATGGGTCTTGAGGGCCTCGAAAGACAGATAGCGATCCAGGTGATAATAAAAAAAGCCGGCGGCGGCCATTGCGAGAACCACCGCCAGGATGCACTTGCCCACGGATAGAGACCGCGAATGGGTCCACGGCACGCTCCTCGTTTTTACGTCAAAGCTATCGACATTCTCCGGGGCAGAGTCTAACACGGAGGGAATCGCGCGCTCGATATTCGCCGGCGGACAGACGCCGGCCACACCCGCAGGTGTGGCCGGCACGGGGATAAGCACCGTTTACTTGATCTTGCCTCTCCTCGAAAAATGACAGCGTACTGCATCCCGGACCTGCAGATGCAGGTCCGCGGGCCGACGGGGGTCGTTGACGTATCGCATCCTGACGCTGTAACGTGGTGCTGGCTATGAAAGCGATAACCAGATCTTTTAGATTAAAGGACGAAGCGGCGCTGCAGCCGTGGTTACGGTACCGGAGTCCCGCGAGCAGCAGCTTGAGCGGATCTTCGATAGAAAACGCGCCTATCTGGGGCGACAGGCCGTTAAGCTGCGCGTTTATCGCTCAGCTTGCCCTTATCGGCGCTCCTCGGCCACCTGTTTGATTGAGAGCAAAATTCCCGCAGCGCAAACGGGAGATTATTGAGCCGTGAAACCATATTACGAAACGAAGCTTGGCCGAGCGTTCCTCGGCGACGCGGGAGAAGTGATGAAAGCGTTGCCCGCGGAGTCGGTCAACCTCATCGTAACGTCGCCCCCTTTCCCGCTAACCTTTCAGAAGAAGAAACCTTACGGGACGGTTAAGATCGCCGAGTTCCTCGATTGGTTCCTCAGTTTCGCCCGGGAATTTCACCGCCTTCTGCGCGACGACGGGAGCCTCGTGATCGATATCGGTGGCGTCTGGAACAAAGGGACGCCGACGAAGAGCCTTTACCAGCATCACCTCCTCATTGCGCTATGTGACCAGCTTGGGTTCCACTACGCGCAAGACTTCTATTGGTACAACCCCGGCGCCCTTCCCGCGCCGGCTGAGTGGGTGAATGTTCGCCGCATCCGCGTCAAGTCCGCCGTGAACCTTGTCTGGTGGCTCTCGAAGAGTCCGTGGCCGAAGGCGAACAATCGACGCGTCCTCAGAAAGTACAGCGGCGATATGCTACGCCTCCTCGAGCGCGGCTACCGTACGAAGGAACGGCCGAGCGGCCACAACATTACTCCGAAATTCAACAAAAACCACGGCGGGGCGATCCCGCCGAACCTTCTCGATTTCGGGAACAACGACTCGAACGGCGAGTACTTGAAGCGGTGTCTGGCGGCAAAACTACCGGTCCATCCCGCACGCTTCCCGCGCGGACTGCCCGAGTTCTTTATCAATTTTTGTAGCGATCTGGGTGACACCGTAATGGACCCGTTCGCCGGCTCGAATGTCACAGGCGAGGCGGCCGAGATGCTAGGCCGTTGCTGGATCGCGATCGAGCTCGTTGCGGAGTATCTGGCCGGATCAAAGTTTCGGTTCGACCAAGGGTCGCAACGCAATTCTCGACAAACGCAAAGGCAAGATCCGCGGCAGGGTAGTCTCGCGCTTCGATGAGCGAGGTCGATCGCCTAGCTCGCCTCATCGACGAGCTGGAGCTACCGGCCCCCATCAAAGACCGCGAGTGCCGCCTAATTCTTGCAATCTCCAGGATTCGCCGCAACGAGGATTTTGGGACCGTGTGTGCCGATCTCCGGCTACAGCGCCGACACGTCGAGCGTCTCGCGGACGAGGTTTGCGGTCGTGGGCTGGAAGCCCTTCTGCCTCTGGGTGACCGGATCACGGAAGACCTTCTCAGCCGCCGACGCCAAGGCGTCGCACAGATGCTTCTCGGCACGCTGGCCGAGAAGCGATTTGAAGACATCACCGCGGGGATCGTCGGCGGAAAGGTCTTGCGCATCGAGGACCACCGGCCGTCCCGAAGCGACACCGACTACCGCCTGCTCAACGGTAACGGCAACCCCATCTGCCGGCTAAATATCAAGTTCCACGGGACCCTCTTCAGGGGATCGAAGCAGTACGTGGATCTCGATCCGGTGGACTGTTTCGCTCTCGCGACGTACAAGATCCACAACGCTCTCAAGCGGCAGGAGCTGGATCGCCTCCCCTATGTCTTCCTTGTCTTAAGTGTTCCCGACGTGAACGCCTCGGATGTCGGGCGCTTTGTGCCGGATGACTATATATGGATGCTTGCCGCGCTCGGAGGGAAGCGGATCGTGGAGGAGGCTATCGTCGATCGCCTCCGCTCGCCGGAGCACGAGTCACTGTTTCGCCCGATATTCGCTAAGATGCCCGAAGGGACCTTCCGGGTGATTTCCGCGAAAAAGGCTTACGACCTTCTTAAGGTTAAACTCTTCGAGCGAGTGCATGCCCTCACGCTCAAGAGTTTCACGCGGCGCTTCCGCAATGCAGAGGTCGATATGCACCTCTCGCTATCAACCGAATTGACGCCGGTTCGCGCCTTCCTGGAGATGCTTATCAAAGAGAGCCCGCAGAAATTCGCGGTGCGGCTTTACACAGGCGATTATTAGTCTACATCATCGGTGCGGTTAGGTACTGAAATGCGTCGATGGCAGTGGCCCGTGGTTTGTTAGCGCCTCCCACCACGGTCACGGCGGGGTTCCGCTAAAGAGTCGATGATTGCACTCCGGCATGAACTTTCCGGATGCTGATGAGGCGCCCTGGCCAGCGCACGGAACTGCGACGCTCACCCCCTACGAAGCTTTGTTGTAAAGCTGCAAAGGACGACCGACACCAGGTATCATCCGCCGCATGCAGACCGACAGTTCTCAGCAAAGCGAGCGCCTATCGGGGACCATCGAGCGGGTGACCTTCCATAGCCCCGAGAGCGGCTTCTGCGTCCTGCGCGTGACCGTCCGAGGCCAGCGGGATCTGGTGACGGTCGTGGGCAGCGCCGCGGCAGTCCATCCGGGGGAGTATCTCGAAAGCACGGGCCACTGGATCAACGACGCCACCTACGGCCGGCAGTTTCGCGCCGCGGAGCTGCGCATCGTTCCTCCGAGCACGCTCGAAGGCATCGAGAAATACCTCGCTTCTGGCATGATCCGGGGCATCGGCCCGCACTTCGCCAAGGTGCTCATCGAAGCGCTGGGTGAGCGGGTGTTCGAGGTGTTCGAGCGCGAGCCCGAGCGGCTAAGGAAACTGCCCGGCATTGGTCCCAAGCGGCAAGAGCGGATCCTCGGCGCGTGGGCCGAGCAGAAGGCGGTGCGCGAAATCATGGTGTTCTTGCGATCCTATGGGATCGGCACCAGCCGCGCCGTACGGATTTACAGGACCTACGGGGAGGCCGCCGTCGAGCGCGTGCGCGAGAACCCCTATCGGCTGGCGCTCGACATCCATGGCATCGGTTTTAAGAGCGCCGATGTGCTCGCCCAAAAGATCGGGATCCCCGCCGACTCGCAAATGCGGGCCCAGGCCGGTGTCCGCCATGTCCTTCAGGAACAAGCGGGCGCGGGGCATTGCGCCATGCCGCGCGAAACCTTGGCGGATGCTGCGGTCACGCTCCTCGAGATCCCGCGACCCGTCATAGAAGCTGCGGTGGATGACGAGATCCGGGAAGGGAATCTCATGGCGGAACCGATCGACACCGTGGACGCGGTTTATCTAGGCGCGTTGCATGATGCGGAAACGGGGGTTGCCGCTCATCTGCGGCGCTTGCTCCACGGGCCGCCGGTCTGGGGGATCATCGATGCGGAGAAAGCCCTTCCCTGGATTGAAGAGCGCTCGCGGATCACCTTCTCGGCGTCCCAGCGCGCGGCGTTCGCGACCATAATGAATAGCAAAGTCTCCGTGCTCACCGGCGGCCCCGGTTGCGGTAAAACGACCCTGGTCAAAAGCGTGTTGCTCGCGCTACGTGCTAAGAGCGTGCGCTTCCTGCTCTGCGCCCCGACCGGCCGGGCGGCGCAGCGGCTGGCGGAATCCACCGGTTATGACGCCCGCACGATCCATCGGTTGCTGGAGTTCGATCCGAAGTTCCGCGGGTTCAAGCGCAACGCCGGGCACCGGCTCGATGCGGATCTGCTGGTGGTGGATGAGGTCTCGATGGTGGATGTGGTTTTGATGCATCAGCTTCTGAAGGCGGCGCCTCACGCATGCGCGCTGCTCTTGGTCGGCGACGTCCACCAACTCCCTTCGGTCGGTCCCGGCGCCGTGCTGGCCGATATCATCGCATCACGGCGCGTTGCGACCGTTGAGCTTACCGAGATCTTCCGTCAAGCCGCGCAATCGCGGATCATCGTCAACGCCCACCGCATCCACCAAGGGCGGCTGCCCGAATACCCCCCCGCGGGCGAGCCGAGCGATTTCTATTTTCTCCCCGCGTCATCGCCCGAGGCGATCCACGACAAGCTCATCGAGTCGGTGGCCGAGCGCATTCCCAAGCACTTCGGCTTGGATCCGGTTCGCGATCTCCAAGTCCTCACTCCCATGAACCGTGGCACGCTCGGCACCCGCGCCTTGAACTCTGCGCTCCAGGCCCGGCTCAATGCCACGGGCGCGCCCGTCGTCGAACGCTTCGGCTCACGCTTCACGCCCGGGGATAAGATCATTCAAATGGTGAACAACTACGATAAGGACGTTTTCAACGGCGATATCGGACGGATCATCCATATCGATCTCGACGAGGGCGTGCTCAGCGCCGGTTTCAATGGTAGAGAGGTTGAGTACGATTTCGGAGAGCTCGACGAGATCGTTCTTGCCTATGCGTGCTCGATCCACAAGAGCCAAGGCTCGGAGTTTCCGGCGGTGGTCGTACCCCTGGCTACCCAGCACTACCCGATGCTCGAACGCAATCTCTTGTATACCGCCGTCACGCGCGGTAAGCGCCTGGTTGTGGTCATCGGCCAACCGCAGGCCCTCGCCATTGCAGTAAATACCGTCAAGGCGGCCCGGCGGCTCACCGGCCTCGCGCAACGCTTGTCCCGTTGAGGCCTGTCCGGCCTAAGATTGCTGAAGGGCGTAAAGCTGACCGGTGATGCTGGCTAATGCATCGGGCAGGCGCGATACTAACCTACCGTGAGAGGTACCCGTTGAGCTTATTTCTGGCAAGATCGTTCTGATAGGGAAACACTTCCATGCATGCCACGTTGCAATTGCTTGAAAGAATGGATTTTCCTCCCATTCGCCGCAAGCGGCCCGATACCCTGCAGGTCAACCTCGGCTATCGATGCAACCAGACCTGCGTCCATTGTCATGTCAACGCCGGTCCGAATCGTATCGAGGAAATGAGCCGCGAGACCATCGATGAGGTGATCACTTTCTTAGAGGTGTCGAATATCAAGATCCTGGATGTCACCGGTGGTGCGCCGGAGTTAAATCCGCATTTCCGCGACCTGGTATGCACTGCTCGCCGGCTAGGCGTACAGGTCATCGATCGTTGTAACCTGACTATTCTGGAGCAACCCGCACAGGAGGATCTGGCCGACTTTCTCGCGGCCCAGGGTGTCGAGATCACCGCGTCGCTCCCTTGTTACCTTGCGGATAATGTGGATCGGCAGCGCGGTGCCGGGGTATTCGACGCCAGCATACGCGCCTTGCTAAAGCTCAATGCCCTCGGCTATGGCGTGCCCGACACCAATCTCTTACTGAATCTCGTCTATAACCCGCAGGGTCCCAGCCTGCCGCCCCCGCAAGCGATCTTAGAAGAGTCTTACCGCAAGCATCTTGGCGAGAGATTCGGGATCGTCTTCAACCGGATCTATACCCTCACCAATATGCCGATCCAGCGTTTTGGCAGCCTACTCATCGCCAAGGGCCAGTTCAACCCTTATATGCAGTTGCTGCGTCACGCGCACCAGGAGGCGAATCTGGAGGCGGTCATGTGCCGGTCGCTCATCAGCGTGGACTGGCAGGGCTATGTCTACGATTGCGACTTCAATCAGATGCTGGGCCTGCCGCTGCGCGTGGCGGACAAACGGCGCCACCGTCTGTATGAGCTAATGGAGATCGATCTCGAAGGGAATCCCATCCGGGTGGCCGGCCATTGTTATGGATGTACCGCGGGAGCCGGCAGTGGTTGCGGTGGAGCCTTGAGTTAAGAAAAGACCTGGAGGGTCCCGGTTCGGGGCGGGGCGTGCTAGCAGCATGGCCCAGAGATGGCCAGCACGGGGACGTGGGTGGACGGCGAGCGCATTGCGCCCTTCGGTCGCCGCGCGTCATGGACAGGTCCCGCCATCGGGAGCCCAGCGCGGGCGGTCACTGCGGCACGGATGCCTGTGGTAGTATTAACGACGCTGGGGATGCAAGCCTCTGCTACGAGTGCGCTTGTCACCACTATTTTCAATCTAAATTCAGGAGAGAAAAAAATGTTCAAGAAAAAGGCTATATTTTCTTTAGTGTCCACCACGGCCATGTTGCTTTTGCCCCTCACTCAGGCGGAAGCAGGCACCGAACTCGGGATCCTGACCTGCAAAAAGATCCCAGGCTCGGAAAAAAACCTGTTGATCCACTCGAGTGCGGGATTTAACTGCGTGTATAAGACCCCGGCTGGTTTCCAAGAAAAGTACAAAGGCGAGGCTGGCATTGCCCTCGGCCTGGACCTGAGCTGGACGACGGAAGACACCATTGCCTATACGGTGATGGGAGTGGCTGAGGGCACCAAATTGCCGCCCGGTGCGTTCGTCGGCACTTACACGGGGGGAACTGCCTCGGCGGCATTTGGCCTCGGTCTAGGCGCCAAGGTGCTGGTGGGTGGCGGAAAATCCAATGTTGTCCTCAGTCCCCTGGCCTTGGAGACAAGCAAGGGATTGGGAGCCTCCGCAGGGATCGGCTATCTCACGTTGGTGAAAGAATAGTTTTTCCGTAAACCCGCGTATATATGGACCCCGCCCGGTTTGCAAGGAGAGAAACGCCGATAGCCAATTAAGGAAAGATTGCACGTACGACCCGCCTCACCCGCACTTCGGCGCCCGGCCCCGGGCCCGCGCCTGCTCGTACAGGGGCACTGCCTGCGGCAAGCGGCTCTCTAGGTCGCGAATACGGGTATCGCTGGAAGGGTGCGTTGACAGGATCTCCGGGGGTGCGGCGCCGCTTTGCCTGGACATGTTGACCCAGAGCTTCGGCGCTTCGCGCGGATCGAAGCCGGCCTGCGCCATGTACTGCAAGCCGAGGACGTCGGCCTCGCTCTCGTCGCCGCGCGAGTACGGCAAGAGAACCAAGAGATTGGCGCCGACGCCGATCAATTGCGGGTCGATACCGGTGGTGCTCCCCAGCACGGAGGCGCCGAGCTGTGCCGCAAGGTCGTTTGACACACGTGCGGCGGAGTGGCCGGCGATGACGTGTGCCACCTCGTGGCCGATCACGGCCGCGAGTTGATCCGGGTTTTCGGTCACCTTAAGAAGACCCGTGTAGACGCCGATCTTGCCGCCCGGCAGCGCGAAGGCGTTGACCTCTTCGCTTTCGAATACCAGGACTTCCCACCGCTGACCAGGGGCCACCGCACGCGTAATGGCATCGGCCACGCAACCCACGTAGCGCGAGACTTTCGCATCCGAGGCCTGCGGCGTCTTCTGTTGGAGCGCCGCGAAAGCGGTGGTGCCCATCTGCGCCATCTGCGCAACGGACACCAACCGCAACTGCGAGCGGCCGGTGGGCGAGGTGGCGCAGGCCACGGCTATCAGGGCAAAAACGGTGACGGTGATCCAGCGCATGGGGCCTCTACTCAATAGGCAACTACGTCCATCATAGTTTACCGCTACGCGAAACGCGATCGACCTCGCCAAGACCCGCGCCCGGAGGGCGCGAGTGGCCCGTCATCTTGGAGCTCGGACCCGACCGGTGGCATTGAAGTCATCGTTGAAATTTATTTCGTGGGGTTCGTTCGTTCGCCCGTTTTGCTTCGGGAGAGATCCTCTTCGCGTCCGGAACGGGGGCCTCGCATGCCCAACCCCGAGGCCTCTCGGCCATTAGTTCGGACGACGTTCGTTGTTCCCCACATGCGCGGGATGGCTGCTTCGTGCTGGCGCCTATGCTCCGTTTCTCCGTGGTGGTGTTCTTGATTGCTATCGCACTTTGTACTAAGGTCTCTGCCGGAGGATCCGTTGGATACTGTCCTGTCTAACCCCCACCGGGAGTTCGCTTCTGTGCTCGCGGGCACGGTGCTGCGCGGCGAGCGACGGTTGCGGCCCGACCTCGATCGCCCTGAAAGGGTCCGCACGGTGAACGAAAGCGGCGATGCCGTCTCGCTCAACCTCGTGCCCTTCCGCGCTCCGCTCTCGAAAGCGACCGCGGCCGCGTTTTTCACCGGAGTGCGATCGCTAGAGCAACTGTTCAGCGCTTACCGGGAGGCGGCCAGGGCGCTGCCGTTCGAGACCGATCTTGCGGAGGCGCGCGAGCGTTTGCATCCCTTCGCCGATGCCTTCATGCAAACGCTGTTTGAGGAGGCGAAGCGGTCGTTACAGGACAGCGACGCGGTGCGGATCGCGCAGTGGGTGCGCCACTTCGATATTTACGTGGCGGTGAAAGTGGTCGAGTCGCTGCTCAACAGTAAGGCCGATCTGGTCTTGCTGGAAGTGGCCGAGGAACGCGGCTGGTTCGCGCACTTCGATCACCTCGCCATCCGCTGCGGCTCGTCCGAAACTCGCGCCGCCGCGCGCGTCGCCGAGATCCTCCAGCGCGCGCACGGCTACGTTCCTTCACAAGTCGAAGAGGAGGTCTTCTATCAATTTGCCGACGGCTGGAGCGCCTATCTCCTGTATAAGATGCTGGATAACGGCCAGGTGCTGCGGCTGTTCATCGATCAGTCCGATGCCGGCCATCCGGCCCAGATCATCCAGCACTGGAACCATGTATACGGTTACACCGCGCACCATCTGGCGATGCGTGCGACGCGCCTGCAGGCAGGCAGGCGCGTGGCCGTGACGCTCGATGAGATGATCGAGGCGCTCGCGAACCGAGGCATCGGCATCATGGAAGCGACCGGTCATTACACGGAAGGCTTGCTGCTCCAGGTGTTCACACGGCCGGAACGGGCGGCGCGCATTCCCAAGGCGATCAAAGAACTTCTCGCCGCCCATGGCGCGGGGCTCGAAACGAAGATCGAAAATGCGAAGCTTTTAGAACTGGTGTCGCGCAAAGAGATGCCTTTGGACCTCGCACAACGTTTTTATGGCCTTTATGGACTCGACTATGAGATTGATAACCCACTGCATTCGGCGCCCGTCTATCCGTATTTCTTACCCGAGCAGGCCGCCCACGTGATTCGCACCTCGCTCCTGACCTAGTCCAATCCAGCACATCCGGACCAGGGCTAGTAGGATCGAGCGGGTCGAGGCGTGTCCGCGCGACGACCCTTTTTTTTTTCGGAGGCCGACCATGTTTGATAAGCGCACACACACCGAAGTCGCGATCGCCGATCTGATCGCGCGGCGTTGGAGCGGCCGGGCCTTTGATCCCGCCCGGCCGGTGCCTCGCAGCCAGCTCATTGCCTTGCTCGAGGCCGCGCGCTGGGCGCCGTCTTGTTTTGGCGAGCAGCCTTGGCGCTACATCGTGTGGGATCGGTTTGCCGATCCCCAGCTATGGGACCGAGCCATTGCAACGCTGTCGGACGGTAATCAGGCCTGGGCCAAAGCGGCGCCGGTGCTGATGCTGGCGCTGGCCGCCGATGCCTTTCAGCGTGACTCAAAGCCGAACCGCTGGGGGCAGTATGACACCGGGGCGGCGACGATGAACCTGTGCTTGCAAGCCACAGCGCTGGGGTTAATGGTTAACCAAATGGGCGGGTTCGATCCGAGGAAGGCTCAAGAAAATTTCAGCCTTCCTGCTGGATTCACGCCGATGGCCATGATCGCGATCGGTTACCAGTTGCCGCAAGAAGCGATACCCGAAGCGCTTAAGGAGCGCGAGCACGCGCCCCGCATGCGGCGCCCGCTCGGCGAGACTTTCTTCTACGGACGCTGGGGGGAGGCGATCATTGATCCGGCTTGCGAGTAAAGCGAATGATGCGGCGCCGGTCGCGTTTGCTGGGGCGCCCCGGCAACCGGGGTTGGGTCAGGGCTTGAGCCCGTAACTCAAGCGCTAAGGCTTCGCGGCGGCTCACGCTTTCCGCTGACTCCCGGAATAAGCGGGCGGCTGCACTTGCCGGTCCGCGCTGGCCGGAGACGCCTAAGACGGTGACGTAATGGGTAAAGGGTCCGCGTTGGATGCGTAGCTCATCGTGGATGTGAACTGATCGCGCCGGTTTTGGCTTGTAGCCATTGACTTCGATCTTGCCGCCCTTGATCGCCTCGGTGGCCAAGGCGCGGGTTTTGAAGAAACGGGCAGCCCAAAGCCATTTGTCGAGCCGGATCTCTGGGGGTTCTTCTGGCACTGGCGTCGCGTCTCTCGGCGGGCAACAAGCTATAATAACGGTAAACGCGCCTCTAGCGCGCAAGCGGAGTCAAGCATGCCGGAACCTATGAGACGGGACGATTCTCGGGGCTTTCTAGCGCTCGACATCGCGATCTTGACGGTCTCCGATACCCGCACGCCGGAAACCGACAAATCGGGGCGCTTATTGGTGGAACGCCTGCAGACGGCCGGTCACCGGCTGCACGCGAAGCGCATCGTGCCCGATGACATTTACAAGATCCGGACGCTGATCGCGGGTTGGTGCGCGGATGAGGGGGTGCCGGTCGTCATCACGACAGGCGGTACGGGGATCACCGGACGGGACGGGACGCCGGAGGCCGTCAGACCTCTCTTCGACCGGGAGCTCGACGGCTTCGGGGAGCTCTTCAGGCTTATCTCCTACGAGGAGATTGGGAGCTCCACCATTCAATCGCGCGCGCTCGCGGGTGTCTCGAACCGCACGCTGATTTTTTGCCTTCCGGGCTCCCCGGGTGCCTGCGCCACCGCCTGGGATGCGATCATTCAAAATCAGCTCGACTACCGCACCCGGCCATGTAACCTCGCGGAGCTGATCCCGAGACTGGCATAATGTCATAGAGGGCGTGGCAGGGAGCCCGTTTTCCAACCATCAGAGTCGTTCCCTGAGCGCCCGCGCCGAACAGAGTGTCGTATGGACCGATGGCGCATCGTCTTAGGCAGTCCGCTTGCGGGTAGCGCCATCGGGCTTGGGGCGCTCGCCGCGCATTCGCTGAATGCCCGAGTCACCGCACCGCTGCTGGCGAGCTTCAACTTTGGTGTAGAATACCAGCTTATTCACGCAATAGGGTTGATCGTGCTAGGGGATCTCATTCGCCGCCACCCCACCAATGGCGCGCTGAAGCTGGGCGCCGGCTCGCTATGTCTAGGGATCGCGTTATTTTGCGGTAGCCTGTATATTTAAGGTAATCGTCGGGCTATGCGCCGCAGGCAAGCTCGCCCCGATTCGCGGGCTGGCCTTGATTGCTGGGTGGGTGTTGATAGCCATCGGAATGCTGAAATCTAGGCATCCGTTTTGAATGAGATCTCGCGATCGTAATGACTACGCGAGGCTACGCTAATGAAATGCAACCATAGGGTCAGCAATTGCCAGTATTTTGGCATGGGGCCGCCGGCCTTGCTGTTAGCGGCGAATTGTTTGTTCGCCCCTCCGGTGTTAGCTGACACTTACCTACTTCCACCAGGGTTGGATAACGTCGTCGGGGCACTGGGCGTGACCTCGACCGAATACCAGGATACGCTCGTCGACATCGCGCGCGCCTACGATCAAGGTTACAACGAGATGAAACTCGCGAATCCGAAGGTAGACCCGTGGCTCCCGGGCGCGGATACCGAGATCCTCATCCCAAGTCAATTCATACTGCCGGACGCACCGCGGGAAGGGATTGTCATCAACGTCCCCGAGTTGCGCCTCTATTATTTCCCGCGGCCGCAGGCAGGCGAGCCGCGCGTCGTCGTGACCTATCCAGTCAGCGTCGGGCGGCAGGATTGGAAAACGCCGCTCGGGCTCACCCAGGTGGTCGCGAAAACCGTCAATCCCGCCTGGTATCCACCGGAGTCGATCCGGCGCGAGCACGCGGCTGACGGCGATCCGCTGCCGAAAATGGTTCCCCCGGGTCCGGACAATCCCCTCGGGCAATACGCATTGCGTTTAGGGCGCAACGGCTACCTTATCCATGGAACCGATAAACCCTACGGTATCGGTATGCGTGTGACTCACGGGTGCTTGCGCCTGTATCCGAGGGATATCGAACGCTTGTTCTCCGAAGTCCGCGTGGGGACAAAGGTACGGATCGTCAATCAGCCATTTAAGCTCGGCTGGCTTAATGGCGCGTTATACCTCGAAACCCACCCGCCGCTCGATGAAGATGCCCAAGCCTCCGAAGACGTTTTCACGCACCTTGTGGGCAGGGTAAGTAATGCCGCAAACGGTCGGCAGGTCGATATGGATCAATTGGAAAGAGCGACCTCGGACCGTCACGGAATCCCGGTCCCGATAAGTCTTACCTCGAGCGCGGCCACGATTTCAGAGATGAATCGAGAGTAGGCGACTCGCCCAGGAAGGAAAGCGCGAAAAAAAACCCTGTAACGGCTGCGCCGTTACAGGGTATCAATATTCAGTGATTGCCTGCCCTTACTTCTGCATTGACCTTTGGAACATGCGGTCAATCTTGTCAGAGGTCTCGGTGCAGCACAATTGAGCCGCGTCCGCGTCAGCCTTCGCTTCTGTCGAAACGGAGGCGGCGTTATCGGCAGCCGCTTGTGCGGCGCCGGCCGTTTGTTGGGCGGCTTGGGCTGTGCTCAGGGCGTTATTGGCGGTGCCTTCAACACGTTCCAAATCCCCGGTGGTAGCACATCCCGCTGTGAGACCCACTGAAACAGCTAGGACGGTAGCGCGTGCTGCGGTTATCAAGGTGCTTTGCATAATTGCTCTCCTTCTTCGTTTATTGGTGGCCCCCATGAATACTTAGATTCATGCCGCATCCATAATGAACTATTTTATCGCGATGCGCAATTCTCTTGATCTATCTTCGTAACACTGGGTCGAGACGACCGCTGGATGCGTTAATGACCGGCGACGATCGCCTGGATCCCGGTCACCAGACGCGCGGCGCCTTCTCGGGCGGTATCGGGGTCAAGTGCTCCAAAGGACACGCGCAGGTAGCATCCGCGTTCCATTCCGAACGTGGTGCCGGGTATGACCGCTACCCGGTACTGCATGATGAGCTTCTCCACGACTTGCATCGGGTGTAAGTGCGTGCGTAGTTTAATTAATACGTAGAGCGCACCTTCGGTTTGAGGGGTGATGCAGATCTCATCGATCTGCCCTAAAGCATCAAGCACGATGGCGCGCGTCCCGCGGATGGTGGCGAGCTTCTCACGGCAATACCGTGAACCCTCCTCGAGCGCGCCGATGGCGGCGTACTGGGAAATCAACGGCGCACAGATTAGATTCGTATCCTGGGCTTTAAGCACGGAGTCATAGAGGTGTTCGGGGAGCACCATGTAACCGATACGCCAACTCGCGAACCCATAAGCCTTGGAGAGCGAATACAGGGAGATCGTATGCGCCTCGGAACCAGGAAACGAGCTCGGAGAGAGGTGGCGGGCCTCACCATAGGTAAAGTTTTCGTAGGCCTCGTCACTGAGGTGATAAAGCCCGTGATCCCGACACAGGGAATTGACCTCTCGCAGTGTCGCCGCGGGATAGACGGCGCCACTCGGGTTGTTAGGAGAAATCGTCACAATCGCGCGCGTCTTCGGGGTGATCGCCTGGCGAATGAGATCCGATTTCAGTTGATAGCGCTCATCGGTCGGAACCGCGATCGG
Organism: Chromatiales bacterium; assembly: GCA_043673815.1. Lineage (GTDB taxonomy): Bacteria > Pseudomonadota > Gammaproteobacteria > JACCXJ01 > JACCXJ01 > USCg-Taylor. Next base: position 18,465 of record JBIMKD010000329.1, on the reverse strand, counting down.
TATGCAGCTCAGCATTCTGATCGCCATTTCCTGATTGAAATAGTAAGGCAACGGCAGCACGATTTCGTCGCCCGGATCGGCGATGGCCATCAGGGCATGAAGAAACCCCATGTTGGCGCCCGCGGTGACGACGATGCGGCGTTTTTCATCACACAATACGGCGTTTTCGGTATGCAGCTTTTGAACGATCAATTCAATGAGACGCGGCGTTCCTTGGACGGGCGCATATTTGTGGTTTTCAGGATCCGACAGGAAATCGCCTATCCGCTCCGCGGCGCGCGCGGGCGGACCATAAAACACGACCCCTTGGCCTAATGAAATCGTACCGCGATGAATCCTGATAAGCTCGGCAACCGCGGGAATGATCGGTGCCTGAACGTGCAGCATCCTCTGACTTGCGGCGGTTGTTTTTCGGGCCGAAGTAGTCACCTGGCGGTCAAACCTACGCCGCCGGATAGCGGATGCTGAGCACCTCGATTTCGATCGCGCCGAGCCGCCGATCCGTCGGGTTCTTCAACAAACGCCCGGCTCATAGGCAGTAGCTCGCGATGAAGGTGAACTCGATCCCGTTGCCGACGACATCGCACCGCCCGCGCCCAGCCACTATCATCGGCTAGGACGAGTGGACGATCAGTGGCTCAGGCTTAATAGGCGATGCTGGGTATTGAATTGCGTCTTTAGGAACTGCATCTGATCCGCCAGGATACGCCGATTCGAGAGCGCGAGGAACTCGGCCCAATTGGGCACGTAGGGAACGGCCAACAGGGCTACTCCGGCTTCCTCGGGCCTGCGGTTGCCCTTGTGCGTATTGCACCCCTTGCACGCGGCCACCACGTTCGACCAACGATCGTATCCCCCTCGCGATAGGGGGATGACATGGTCGCGGGTGAGCTGCGATGCGGCGTACTCCTCGCCGCAATACATGCACAGGTGTCCATCGCGTAAGAACAGCTCGCGATTATTCAAGGGGGGGACGCCGCGCTGACCGTGTTTGATCCCGCGCGCACGCTTAACGGCAATGATGGAATTGACCGCGATCGACGAACGCTGACCGGTTAGCCTGGACGTACCACCGAAAAAGGTGAATACCCGTTCGCCCGCGGTCCATGCGATTCTGTTCTTGCTATAAAGACAGACCGCGTCGTGCCAGGGTATCCATCGGAGCGGCGACCCGGTAACATCCAATCGCAAAATGAGCGGTGCCATAACTCAGCGTCCGAGGTACGGAATATCAATCGTGCGCGCGTTCACAGTGCCCTTACGCATAAGTGCTCCTTTGTATGCGAAAAAGAACAGGAGATCAAGTCACGGAAACCAAGGAACGCGCGGCTAAAGACGGAAACGCGACCAGCATCCTCGACGGTATCGCCTCGGCGCTTCCGGCGCTCCTACGGGCCGTAAAGCTCCAGCGGCGCGCGGCCGCCGTAGGCTTCGATTGGGCTGAGATCGGCGTCGTTCTCGACGCCGTAAGGGGTGAGCTTGACGAGGTCCGCGCAGCGCTCGGCGCCGGGGACGCGACGCACATCGCGGAGGAAATCGGTGATTTGTTGTTTGCGTGTGTGAACTTGGCGCGGTTCGCGCGCGTCGATCCTGAGTCGGCGTTGCGGTCGGCCAATCAAAAATTCGAGCGCCGGTTTCGCTACATCGAAGAGCGCTTACAGGTGCAAGGCCAGTCCGTGAACGACGCCACGCTTGCGGAGATGGATGCTCTGTGGGAAGAGGCCAAGCGGGACATCCCGAAAAAAAGAGGGCGCTATAGGCGCCCTCAAAGACCAAAAGGAGGAGGCACAGTCGAACGGACTTGTGCTGCGCTAAAAAGGCACAATAAATGCCATTCCAAACAATAGTGGTATATTCAAAAGGTTAGTATTATGTATTCACCTGGCTACACGGTCGACGAGCACTTAAAACGCCAAGCGCTTGACACAGCGCCCCAGGCTTCCGGCAACGTGCGCCGGGGGGCGGACTGAACACGGCGGCAGCCAGATCTCGATTCGGTGTTTCGAAGACCTCCGGGAGATTCTCGAATGGAAGATAGCGCGTTCCGCACCGGCCTTCGTCAAGGCTTGGATCCCTTTGGCATCATGACCTCGTGTTTGGAGGTTCACCAGGCATGGCTGCGGCAGCCGGGTGAGCTGGCTAAGCAATTATTCAAGCTTGGCGAGCAGTGCTCAAACCTGCAGGTGCTGGGTTACTCGCGATTATGCGGCCAGGCGGTGGAGGACACGGTACGTCCCGTGGCTTACGACGAGCGCTTCGCCGAGCCTATCTGGACCGAGCACCCCTATTACGATCTGATGAAAGAATCCTACCTTGCCTACACTCGTTGGCTTGAGGACGCGATCGAGAATACGCCCGATGTTGCTCCGCGCAAAAAACAGAAAGCTAGATTCTGGGTCCGGCAGATGCTCAACGCCGCCTCGCCATCGAACTACTTTTGGACCAACCCGCACGCGGTTCACAAGTCGATCGCAAGTTTTGGTATGAGCACGGTTGATGGTTTGAGAAATGCCGTGAATGATGCGTTTCGGGGCGATGTGAGCATGGTGGACGATGAGACCTTCAAGGTCGGTCACAATCTCGCAGCGACGCCCGGCCAGGTCGTTTTCCGTAACCACTTGTTGGAAGTCATTCAATACGCTCCGGCCACCCAGAACGTCCACAATCTGCCGGTGGTCATCGTGGCCCCGTGGATCAATAAATATTACATTCTGGATCTCTGCGCGAAGAAGAGCCTGGTCCACTATTTGGTGTCGCGCGGATTCTCGGTGTTCATCACCAGTTGGAACAATCCCCGCTCGGAGAGCCGCAACGTCGGCTTCGAGGACTACATGCTGCAAGGCGCGTTGCAAGCGGTCGACGTGGCCCGGGAGGTCACGGGCGCTAGGCAGGTGCATGCGGTTGGGTATTGCATCGGTGGCACCATCCTCGCGGCATTGATGGCCTGGCTCAACACGGGGTTGAAGCGCGACCAGCCGCCCGCCATCGCACATTTTACGCTGCTTACGGCACTGGTCGATTTCACCGCCCCCGGCGACATCGGCGTGTTCATTGACGAGAACAGCATCGCGTTTCTGGAGAAGCTGATGGCGGACCCAGGTTATCTCGATGGGGCGGCGATGGCTTGGTCGTTTCGGATGCTGAGATCCAATAGCCTGATTTGGCATTACCTGGTCCACAATTACCTCTACGGTGAAGGGCCGCCGCCGCTCGATGTTCTATATTGGAACACGGATACGACGCGACTGCCCGCGGCGATGCACTCGTATTACCTTCGGGAATGTTATCTCAATAACAAGCTCGTGCAGCCCGGCGGGCTGACCTTGGGCGGAAAGCCCATCGATCTGCGATCGATAAAGCAGCCCCTGTACGCGGTCGGCACCGAACAAGACCACATCGCGCCTTGGAAAGAAACGTTCAAGATTTGTACGCTTGTCCAGGCGCCGGTGCGTTATGTGCTAGCGACCTCTGGACATATCATGGGCGTCGTTAACCCGCCGGTGGAGCCGCCGAAACGGCGTTACTGGGTGGGAGCGGTAAGCGATCATGCCGATCCGGAAACCTGGCGCAACGGTATCGAAAAGACGCCTGGTTCCTGGTGGGAAGACTGGGCTCAATGGCTCAGCAAACAGTGCGGCCCCTTGGTCGCGGCCCCGCCGATCGGGAGCCAATCCTATCCGGCGCTTTGCCCGGCGCCGGGGACCTATGTGCTTGAGCGTTAGGGTAGGTGCTTAGTTGGTGAGCACGATCACGCAAGCCGCAGGCTCGAGGTGGCGGGCTGCTTGGCGTCGCGGTCCTTATCTCGTTGGACCATGGCGTAGGCCGAGTGATTGTGTATCGATTCAAAGTTCTCTGATTCTATCGTATAAGCGGCGATGCGCTCGTCGCTATTCATCCTCAGGGCTACGTCGCGCACGATATCTTCCACAAATTTCGGGTTGTCGTACGCCTTCTCGGTGACGTATTTCTCGTCCGGTCGTTTGAGCAGCCCATAGAGCTCACACGATGCCACCTCCTCGACGACATCGATGAACTCCTCGATCCAAACGAAATCGCGTATCCTCACCGATAAGGTGACATGCGAGCGTTGATTGTGCGCGCCGTAATCCGATATATTCTTGGAACACGGGCACAGGGTGGTGATGGGAACGACCACCTTCACTTCGATGCTAGGAAGTCCATCCTGAATCTGCCCGACAAAGCTGACTTCGTAATCGAGTAGGCTCTTTACTTTTGAAATAGGCGCTGCCTTAGTCACGAAATAGGGAAACTTCATCTCGATGCGACCGACCCTCGCATCGAGCAGTTGCGTCATTTCCACCACCATGCGCTTGAATGATTGAACGGTGATCTCATATTCCTGGGAATTGAGGATTTCAACGAATCGCGACATGTGCGTCCCTTTGAATCGATGGGGCAGGCCGACGTACATATTGAACGTGGCGACGGTGTGCTGCTCGCGCCCGGAACGATCCCGTACCACGACCGGGTGGCGAATGTCCTTAATCCCGACGCGATCGATATCGATCCGCCGGCAGTCCTCACTGCTTTGAATATCCGGGATACCGTCGGCAATGTGTGCACGGTCGTTCATGGTCACCTCGTTTGAATCCTTAATGCAGGTCTAGGTTGCACCACGCTCGCTGCCGGCCTTGATGCGGATATCCCTGGGGTTGATACCCTAGCATATTCTTCGGGTTTTTGTCGCGTCACGACGGATGCTCCGCCGGCATTTGCGGTGTGCGTGCGATAAGTTAGTGAATTATTTGTTTTTCTCCTTGGGTCTTCACGGTGACCGCGGCACAAGCCGCGGCAAGCTCCCCGAAATCAAGGCAGCGCGTAATGTGTGCGCAGGATCTCTTCGGTAAACGAGGCGCGCAGATAGAATCCGCGCGGAAGGGTTGGCACCACGCGACCGGATTCCCCGATGCCCCGGGTGCGGACGCGGCCATGCGCAGCCTTAGGCCGGATCTGCAGATAAGTCCCGTAGCGGGCCGAGATCCGGGTGAGATGACCCATGCACACCATTTCCATGATTTCGTCAAAATCGGCGCGCAATATTGCCTCTTGATCATGGGTCGGCCTCCACAATAGCGGTGATCCGATGCGCCGATCGGCAAGCGCGATCTCCGCGGCCGCTTCCACGGGCACCCAAAGCACCCGCGCCAGCTTCTTGCGCACCAATGATTCGTCCCAGGTCAGGCCGACGTTATCGACGAGCGGCACGGTGGTGACATAGGTCGACTCGCGCGGCCGGCCCGCGCGGTCCACCGGGATGGTCTTAAGCTCAATGCCAAACCGCGGAAAATCGGGTTCCGGCAGTGAAGATGCCGAGGCCCCGAGGGCGCGCTCGATAAGCTCGCCCATCCATCCTTTTGCGCGTTTCAAATCGCTCGGCAACCGCGTTTTGAGGTCCAACGCGATTTCGCCGAATGTCCGGCCGGCTAGGCGCTCCGCGCGCTCGAGGAGTTCTCGCTCGCTCTCGGGAGATGTGCGCGGGATCATCGTTTTTGCTGGTTGCGGGCCGGGCCGGTCAGAGCTTGTGGCGTATACTATGTCCCGATGGCGATCATAAAGCTTCCTGAATCGATGAGGAACCGCATCGCCGCGGCGGTCACGGCGGGATATCCGCACGAGACCTGCGGTCTACTCATTGGCAGGCAGAGCGCCGGTGCCGTTGAGGTTCTCGATAGCGTGCAGACCCCTAATCTCAATCAGGAACGGCCGGGCGATCGCTACGAGCTGGACCCGAAGGCGATGCTGGCGGCGGACCGCGATGCGCGCTCGCGGGGTTTGGAGATCGTCGGGGTTTGGCACTCTCACCCCGACCACCCGGCGGAACCCTCGGAAACCGATCGGGCGGCGGCCTGGGAAGATTGGTCTTACCTCATCGTCTCGGTCGCGCGCAACGGTAACAAGGCCATCCGCTCTTGGCGACTCGACGGGGGACAATTCTACGAGGAGGACATGGCGTTATGAGCAGGGTGATCGTGCGCATACCGATGCCTTTGCGGAGCTTAACGGCGGGCGCCGAGGAGCTTGCCGTCGAGGGCGCCACGGTCGGGCAAGCGCTCGCATGCTTGGGCGCGGCCCACCCAGGCGTGCTGGCGAGGATTCTAACCCCCGAAGGCCAGATCCGGAGGTTCGTTAACATCTATTTGGGTGAGGAGAATGTGCACGCGCTCGCGGGCTTGGACACCGCGCTCCCCGAAGGCGGCGTGCTGTCGATCATACCGGCGGTTGCCGGGGGGAGTGAGCCGAAAGCGAAGGAACGGCGGCTGATGGACTTGCGCGGCCGCATCAAACAGATCACCCCCGCCGAGGCGTTCGCTTTACAACAGCGCGGGGCAGCCCTCATCGATGTGCGCGAGCAAGACGAGATCGCGCAAGGTAGCCCGCCCGGCGCTCACCGGCTTGGACGCGGGTTCTTGGAGCTACGCATCGAGGAAGCGGCGCCTGATCTCGAACACACACTGCTCATGATGTGCAACGGAGGCGTGCGCTCGCTCTTCGCCGCCGAGGATCTGATCCGCCTCGGTTATCGTGACGTGCGTTCGGTTAGCGGCGGGTTCACGCGCTGGAAGAACGAAGGGCTGCCGGTCGAGGCGCCCCAACGCTTGGATCGCGATGCCCGGGAACGCTATTCGCGCCATCTAATGATGCCGGAGGTGGGCGAAGCGGGTCAACTTAAGCTCCTAAGCTCCAAAGTGCTGCTCATCGGGGCCGGTGGATTGGGTTCGCCCGCCGCGCTGTATTTGGCCGCGGCCGGAATAGGCACGCTCGGCATCGTCGATCACGATGTCGTCGATCGCAGCAATCTGCAACGCCAGATCTTGCACACCGACGCACGGGTCGGCACGCTCAAGGTCGACTCGGCGCGCGCGGCGCTCACGGCCCTCAACCCGGCGGTGACGGTGCAGCCGCAAGCACGGCGGCTCGATCGTCACAACGTCGAGGAGATCCTAAATGGCTATGACGTGGTCGTGGATGGCTCGGATAACTTCGCCACCCGTTACCTCATTAACGATGCCTGTGTAAAGCTCGGTTTACCCAATGTCCACGGCGCGGTGTTCCGTTTCGAGGGCCAGGTCTCGGTCTTCTGGCCGACTTACGCGCGCTTCCGAGGCCCCTGCTACCGTTGCGTCTATCCCGAGCCGCCGCCCCCGGCACTAGCCCCGTCCTGCGCCGAGGCGGGGGTTTTAGGCGTACTGCCCGGTGTGGTCGGGTTGCTCCAGGCGGTTGAGACCGTGAAGCTCTTACTCGGGATCGGTGCGCCTTTGATAGGACGCATGCTCTATTACGAAGCGCTCGCCGCGCGCTTTTCGGAGCTCAAGCTTACCCGCGATCGGAATTGTCGCTATTGCGGCGAGGGCGCCACGTTTCCCGGTTATACGGATTACGAGGAGTTCTGTCACGCGGCGAGCGCTTGAGAACCATGAGCCGCGCGGAGGAGCTTCTAGGATCGGCGGGTTTGCTGGCCGCGATCGGGCACACACCCTTGATCGAGCTTGATCTGGCGCCCGATCGACCCCGCGCAGTCCGGATTTTTGCCAAGCTCGAAGCGGTGAATCCGGGCGGCTCCATCAAGGACCGTCCGGTGGCGCGGATGCTCGGCGAGGCGTCGCGCGCGGGACGCTTCACGGGCGGCCGGCGCTTGCTCGATTCCTCCTCGGGGAATGCCGGGATCTCCTACGCGATGCTGGGTGCCGCGCTCGGTATACCTGTCACGATCGTGGTCCCGGGAAACGCCAGCCACGAGCGCTTGGATCGCATCGTTGCACATGGGGCGGAGCTCATCCTCACCGATCCCATCAAAGGCTACGATTTTGCCCTGGAGGAAGCGCATCGGCTCGCCGCGGAGCACCCCCAGCGTTACTGGTATTGCGACCAGTACAATAATCCTGGCAATTGGCGCGCCCACTACGATGGGACCGGCGCCGAGATCCTCGATCAATTAATTGTCCAAGCGCAGGCCGTGCCGGATGCGTTGGTCGCCGGTGTCGGCACCGGAGGAACCCTCACCGGAGCCGGTAAACGGTTGCGGGAGGCCAATCCGAACCTCCATATCCTGGCGGTGATCCCCGAGCGATTTCCCGGAATCGAGGGCCTCAAGCCGCTGGGCGAGCCGGATGACATCGTGCCCAAGATCCTCGATGAAGCGCTCATCGACGAGCGCGTCCGCGTGAGCAGCGAGCAAGCGGCGACGATGTGCGTGCGGCTCGCGCGGCTAGGTCTGTACGTGGGACCGTCTTCGGGGGCCTTCGTGCACGGCGCCCTCGCGCTCGCCTCATCCCGCCGTTACCGGACCATCGTAACGGTGCTGTCCGATACCGGGGAACGCTACGGGTCTACGGGAATGTGGCGGCGCGCGTAATGAGCTTCTCGAGCTGGCTTCAAGCCCTGCTTAAACCCCCGGTGCCCGTCGGCCCACCGGAGACGATCCGCGCCTTCACGACGGCCGACCCGACAATAACCGCCGATGGCATTGCCATTGAGGAAGATCGCTGGGTCATCGACGCCCCGCAATCCCGGACCGTGCGTCTCTTCGAGGTGCCGGCCCCCGGTGCCGAGCAGTGCCTGATTACCTACCGGGCCAAGATGAAATCGCAGGACGTAACGGGCCGGGCCTTCCTCGAGATGTGGTGCCGATTCGGTGGGCGCGGCGAGTTCTTCTCCAAGGGCTTCCAACAGTCCGTTCAAGGCACCACCCGCTGGGCTAGCTACGAGATTCCGTTCTATCTCAAGAAAGGCCAGCGGCCCGAGCTCATAAAGCTCAACCTGGTGGTGGAGGGTGCGGGTAAGATCTGGATGAAAGAAATCGAACTCTTGAAGACGCCGTTGGGTTAAGCGTCTCCAGGCTGCGCGTAACGGCAGCGTTCCGTCCGTGCCTAAGAGGATATGCATCCTTGCCGGTGTAGCACGTATGTGCTATATTGAAATTTTGCATTTGGAATCCAAACATGTCCACGACGACGATCCGGCTGCCGGACGATCTAAAGGCTCGCGTTGCCGCTGCCGCTGAGCGTGCCGGAACTACGGCGCATAGCTTTATTCTAGAGGCGATCGCCGAGAAAACGGATCAGGCGGAGCGCCGCGCAGACTTTCATGACGTTGCCGAGAAGCGCTATGCCGATCTCGTCGCTTCCGGTAAAACGATCCCTTGGGAAAAAATGCGCAGCTATCTCGAAGATCGCATCGCGGGGAAACGCGTAGCTCGCCCGGTGGCTAAAAAAATGGCTCGCTGAAGATGGGTCGGATCGAGTTGGCCCCTGAGATTCGGGATGACTTCGATCGCATCCTCGATCATCTCACGGAGCGCGCTGTTGAAGATGCGCCTGGCCGTATCAGAGAAATTATCCAGGCAGTTGACGTACTCGAACATAATCCGCTTATTGGAAGACCCGTATCCGCTGACACGAGAGAGTTGATCATCGGACGCCGCGCTCGTGGCTACGTAGCCTGGTACCGCTACATCGAGCCGATCGACACCGTCTTCGTGCTCGCAATACGTAGTCAGCGGGAGGCTGGCTACGCCAGATCTTAGTTCCGTCACGGGCTAACGAACTCAGATCGTGAGTACCTGCGAGCATTAGGCAGCGGACCACGTGGATGCGCCAACCTCGCCCAGCTCGTTCCGGCCGGACAAGACAAGATCCGCACGGTCATCGAACCTTACCTGCTTCAGCTCGGCCTCATCAACGTCACGCCAAGGGGCCGCGAACTAACGGAGATGGGAAAGCGGAAGATAGCATAGCAACCGCTCGGACCTCTCTGACCGTTGCGCTCGAATAGCGAGTGCTTGTGGAGCAAGGCTCATATAGTCACAAACGGCCAGGAGCAGCCATTACGCAATCCAGACATGGATAGGGGTCAATTTGCAATCCTTAAACGCCCATTGTTGAAAGCGCGTCGTTTATTTCAATATCAATGGAGAACCGACGCTTGATTAAGGATTGTGCTGTATGGATCGCATCTACCGCGTGAGATCTTGAACAAAGGAAAGCATCATCGCGATGGATGACCTTATTCCGGAAATGGCGGACGCGGTCGATTTGTTGATACAAGTCGAACGTAATTGCGCTGTCTAGTTCCAGAATATTCAGCTTCACACTGGCAGGATAGTCACGCCCCTGGAGGCGTTCCTTTCGTTCTAAATTAATGCGCTTAGCACCACCGGGAAGATCAGAGTTTCTATCATTTATAAATTGATCCCATTCGGCTGAGAGTAGCTTCTCAATTACAAACCAAGACAGGGATAAAGCAACCTCGAAATCACCGATCTTGTATTGAGCAATGGCTTTAGCTAGCTCCGCCAATAGCGGAATTGGTGAGTGACCATTAGTAAGGATGTCGTCGAATTGATCAAGAGCGGCGTCTAGCACTTCCGTCCTAAGCGTAGGAACTCTCCACGGAAACGAAAGAAAGAATATTGCCTCGATCTTTTCCCGATAATGCCTCGGAGGTATGTCGGATTTCCGGCATTGATATTCGAGCATCTTGTCGAAATCGTCACCTAAATGACGAATCAGTGATCTCCGTGCATATAGAAATGACGTTGCTGTCTGTGTATGTCCAGCGCGCCCCATGCCCTTAAGGCGATCTCCTTCGTAGGTCGCCGCCCAGATATCGTTCTTACTTATTTCTCCTAACTCGAGATACGCGTATCTTTCATGCCTTATGAGGCTGCTATCGAGAAGCAGAAAGAAGGTGTTCGCATACTCTAGATATCGACTCCACCATGTAATTGCGTCATCAAACTCCGCCGGTTGCCCTGGAGGACGACGTTCTTCCATTTCAGGAATGTGAAGCATGAACAAGCCATCCCGGTAGGCTTTTAGCTTTAGGTTTGCACAACTACGGCTGTAGGCAATTTGATCTACCTGCTTGGCTGCCTCCTTAATATTGGCGAATGTTGATAGGTCGATAGATGCGCCAATCCAAACAGCTTGGGGAAGAAAAAAGCCCAAGTAGGTTTCGGTTTCGCCGGTCATGTTTGTTGGTAGGTGGAACTGTGGATGGAGTATCTTCTAGCCTACATACAGGCAATGCCAAGGCAAGTCTGGGATACGACCGCTTTGGGTCGGAAGCCGAAATTCAAACTGAGGCACTACCAATCTTGTGCGTCGGTCGAGCCCTACTACAACTGCGCCAAGATCTCTTCGCTCATCTCGGCGTTCGAATAGACGTCCTGAACGTCATCGAGGTCTTCCAGCGCTTCGATTAAACGCGTCATTTTCTGGGCGTTCTCCAAGTCGAGGGTCGCGCTGGTCGAGGCGCGCATCGTGATTTCGGCGTTTTCCGGGGTTAACCCGTGGCCAAGCATCGCGTCCTTGACCTTCCCGAAGTCCTCGGGGGCCGAGAGGACGTCAATCGAGCCATCGTCGTTTACCACGACGTCGTCGGCACCGATATCGAGCGCAATCTCCATGATTTGGTCTTCGTCGCTGCCCGTGGGGTAGGATAGCACCCCTTGTTTTTTAAACAGATACGCGACGGAGCCATCGGTGCCCATGCTGCCGCCGGCCTTGGAAAAGGCATGGCGGACCTCCGCCACCGTGCGGTTGCGGTTATTGGTCATGCAATCAACCAAGATCGCAATCCCGCCCGGGCCGTAGCCTTCATAGCGGATTTCTTCGAACTGCTCGCCTTCGATGTCTCCCGTTCCGCGTTTGATCGCCCGCTCGACGGTGTCCTTGGACATGTTATTGGAGAGACCAGCATCCATGGCAGCGCGCAGGCGCGGGTTGCTTCCAGCATCACCGCCACCCATACGGGCGGCGACCGTGATCTCGCGGATAAGTTTCGTGAATAACTTACCGCGCTTTGCGTCCTGGGCACCCTTGCGATGCTGGATATTCGCCCATTTACTGTGTCCCGCCATGATGATCAATTTCCAGTGTTTCCGAATCAAGAAAGTCTACCGCAAATCCGCGCTCGGGTGATCAGGATTTGCCACGCGAGCGGCCGTGCCAGGGGTGGCATCGTGGCTGCCGCACCACAGCGTGGAACGCTTAGCGGTCGCGTTCACGTTCAGCCAAATACCGTTCCGCTTTTTGCCTGTTAATAGCCCTGAGCTTGGTATCGACGTCCTCGAGCGTGGGCGACGGGGCCTCCACAGCGCCATCCGGCCGCCGTTTACGGGCGCGCAGCGCGGCTCTAATCGCGATCACCATGCCTAAAAGCGCTCCGACACCGGCGCCCATCCCAACATAGAGCGGCAACTCCATGACGTCAATGAGCATGGTTGTGATAGGGACCGACGCGACCGAGAAGCCGGACGACGTAATGATGTAGTAGCGGTAAAGGGCCATGATCACGGCGCTCGTAAGCGCGCCGATGACCGACCACCGCAAAACCGTGAGCACTCGCTTCATCACTCTCGGTCCCTTAGACGATTACGCCAGGTCGCCGGCCACACTCGGCGTATGCCGAATTATCCCGCGAGCGGAAGCGCCAACGCGATCTAGGCGTCGTTGGTAACGGCCTGACCCCGCGCCTTTGAAAAATCGAGCAGACGCATGATCGGCACCCGTGCTCGGGCGGCGATCTGGGGATCTAGCAGGATTTCATTGTCCCCATTCTCAAGGCAGGCCGAGAGTTTTCCAAGCCCATTCATCGCCATCCAGGGGCAGTGTCCACAGCTCTTGCAGGTGGCGCTGCGGCCGGCCGTCGGCGCCTCGATGAGCTGTTTGCCCGGAGCGGCCTGCTGCATCTTGTAAAAGATGCCTTTGTCAGTGGCCACGATGAATTTCGAGGCATCGAGCTCGCGCGCCGCCTTGATGAGCGCGCTCGTCGAGCCGACCGCGTCCGCCTGCGCCACGACCGACGCGGGGGATTCCGGATGCACCAAGACCTTGGCATCGGGGTGCTGCCTGCGGAGCGCTTCGAGCTCGAGTCCTTTAAATTCCTCATGCACGACACAGGCCGCGTTCCAAAGGACCATGTCGGCGCCGGTCTGCTCGCGGATATAGCCGCCCAAATACTTATCCGGCGCCCAGAGGATTTTCTCCCCGCGCGCCGCGAGATGCGCGACGATGTCGACCGCGCTGCTCGAGGTGACGACCCAGTCGGCGCGCGCCTTGACCCTGGCACTCGTGTTGGCATAGACGACCACGGTGCGATCGGGATGGGCATCGCAAAAGGCCGAAAACTCGTCGGCCGGGCAGCCGAGATCGAGCGAGCAAGTCGCCTCCAGATCCGGCATCAGCACGCGCTTCTCGGGGTTCAGGATCTTGGCGGTCTCGCCCATGAAGCGCACGCCGACGACGACCAAGGTCGATGCTGGGTGCTCATAACCGAAACGGGCCATATCGAGGGAGTCGGAAACATGACCTCCGGTCTCGTCGGCGAGCTGCTGCAGCGCCGAGTCGGTGTAATAATGCGCAACGATCACCGCTTTTCTTTTCCTCAGCAGGCGCTTAATCGTCGCCAGGAGACGCGCGCGTTCCTCAGGTTCGAGCTGCTCGGTCACCGTTTCCGGCACCTCATACGAACGTTTTTTTACCGGGTGACGTTCTCGAATCGGACTAAAACTGATCATATATCTAGACTTCTAGCGGAAACTCGATAATATTCCTTACCGGCGCGTGCCGCTGGTTTATTTGACACGCAAACTACCTGATTAATTCCACCGAACAGTATTCGCGGCTTGTGATCCTGCATGATGAATAGCACGACGGCGGCGGTGAGCGCGCGTAGGTATGGGGCATGTGATGCTAATCACCGCGCGCCCTACCTCGCACGGCAATCGATAACTCACGCAGTTGCGCATCGGGGACAGCCGCGGGAGCGGCCGTGAGCGGACAGGCAGCCGATTGCGTCTTCGGGAAGGCGATGACATCGCGGATCGAGGACGCGCCCGCCATCAGCATAACGAGGCGATCCAAGCCGAACGCGATGCCTCCATGGGGCGGACACCCAAAGCGCAGCGCGTCGAGGAGAAAGCCGAATTTCTCTTGCGCTTCCTCTTCACCGATCCCGAGCAGCCGGAACACCGCTTGTTGCACCTCCTGGCGGTGGATACGGATGGACCCGCCTCCGATCTCGGTGCCGTTCAAGACCAGATCGTAGGCGCGGGACAGACAATCGCCCGGCGAGGTCTCCAGTTGCGACGCCTCGCCAACTTTGGGCGCGGTGAAAGGATGATGCAGCGCTTCCCAGCGCCGCTCTTCCTGGTTACGCTCGAACATCGGGAAGTCAACGACCCACAGCGGTTTCCAGTCACCCACGGCGACGGATAAATCCTGTCCGAGCTTTAAACGCAAGGCGCCCAGCGCTTCATTCACGATCTTGGCGTCATCGGCGCCGAAGAAAACGAGATCGCCATTCTCAGCCCGCGTGCGATCAAGGATGCCATGGATGACCTCGTCGGGGAGAAATTTCAGGATGGGCGACTGCAACCCCTCCCGACCGCGTTCGCGCTCATTGATCTTCATGTAAGCGAGGCCTTTCGCCCCGTAGATGGCCACGAAATCCGCGTAGCCGTCGATGGTCTTCCGTGTCAGGTCTCCTCCGCGCGGAGCCCGCAGGGCGGCCACGCGGCCGCTCGGGCGATTGGCTGGAGCGGAGAAAACCTTGAGCTCGACCGACTTAACGAAATCGCCCACATCGACCAGCTCTAGGGGAACGCGTAGATCGGGCCGGTCCGTTCCAAAGCGGCGCATCGCCTCATGGTAGCTCATGCGCGGGAACTCGGCGGGAAGCGCTACGCCGAGGGCGTCTTTAAACAGTCGCCTAATCATCTCCTCCATGAGAGCGGTGATCGCAGTCTCGTCCATGAAGGATGTCTCGATATCGATCTGTGTAAACTCCGGTTGACGATCGACGCGCAGATCCTCGTCGCGGAAGCAGCGCACGATCTGGTAATAGCGATCCATGCCCGACATCATAAGCAACTGCTTAAAGATTTGCGGGGATTGCGGGAGTGCGAAGAACTTTCCGGGATGGGTGCGGCTTGGGACCAGGTAATCGCGCGCCCCTTCCGGGGTGGCCCGCGTCAGCATCGGGGTCTCGATTTCCAGGAAACCGTGCTCGTCGAGGAAACGCCGCAGAATGCGGCAGACCTGGGCGCGCAAGCGGATGTTCCGCTGCATTTCGGGACGCCGCAGATCCATATAGCGAAACCGGAGCCGCGTTTCCTCCTGGACGCCCTCTTCCTCGAGCGGGAACGGCGGCGACTCGGCGCTATTGAGGATTTGTATGCCCTGCGCGAGGATTTCCACAGCCCCGGTACTTAAGCTGGGATTCTCGGTGCCGGGGGGGCGCGGCCGCACGCGCCCCTTTATTCCCAAGACATACTCGCTGCGGACACGCTCGGCGACACTAAAGCTTGCAGGGGTACTCGGGTCAAAGACGATTTGTACGAGCCCCTCGCGGTCGCGAAGATCGATAAAAATCACACCGCCGTGGTCACGCTGATGGTGCACCCACCCGCAAACCTCGACCTCTTTGTCTATATGCGCGAGATTCAATTGCCCGCAGTAGTGACTGCGCACGGTACCCCCGACGCTCGCTTTGCAACGAAAATGGCAATGGTACGGGCTGCTCCAGACGAGCGCAATGCGGGCAGATAAACGCCTTGAGGGCCGTCAAAGGCAAACGTGTTAGTCGGCCGTTGTGGTTGGCGATTTCGACTCAGCCGATGCACTCGTGCCGGATCCGCTTGCGGTCTCTTCCTTTGGGGCAGCGGCTTTTTCGGCCTTATCGTCTCCTTTGGAGCCGGCCTGGGTGCCCTTGTTCTTGAAGTCCGTGGCGTACCAGCCCGAGCCCTTGAGCCGGAATCCGGCCGCCGAAACCAATCTTCTTAAGCTTTGAGCTTCGCAGGCGGGACATTGCGACAGCGGCTCATCGCTGATCTGCTGTAAGACCTCAGCACGCTGGCCGCAATCGGCGCATTCATACTCATAGAAAGGCATGAGAAGCTACTCGTTTTGTGGATCCGTTATACCAACATAACGGCTACCGCTGAAAAATCAAGAGCGTCCGCGCACTGGCGCCGGCCTCGCTGCAGGGACCTATGAACTCGTCGTTCCCTTTTTTCTCCGTTGCGTATTCGGTATCATCTCCTCCCCTCGATACCGGGGCCGTTAGCTCAGTCGGTAGAGCAGCGGACTTTTAATCCGTTGGTCGCAGGTTCGACTCCTGCACGGCCCACCAACAGAGGAAGGGAATTGGAGGACCGTTATGGGTTATAATCGTCGTCCTGCTATGCAGGCTGCTATGGACGAAATTTATGCAAACCGCCGTCGGCGGTTGCTGAAGCTCATCGATGATCGGTATGGGTGGAACCAATCGACGTGCGCGAAAGCCATCCGTTTCTCGCGTACTGCACTGAATGATTACGCGTGCGGGGCGAAACCCATCGGCGAGCGGGCTGCTGCCAGCATCGAACAAAAGGCTAAGCTCCCGTCAGGCTGGTTAGACAAACAGGATAGCGAGCCAATAACCAAGCAATTTTCTCGCGGCCGACGCCCGTGGAAAACGAACACCTCTCAGCCGAAAACCCGCTCCAACGCCGCGCGCTTGGTCTCGACTGAGAGGTGCGCGTAACGGTTGGCGGCCGTGACGGAGCGGTGGCCGAGAACCTCTTGAACCACCTTGAGGCTATACCCCGCGTTGATGAGCAGCGAGGCCGTCGTGTGCCTCAGATCGTGAAACCTCAGATCCTCTAATCCCGCCCGCCGGGCCGCGCGCTTGAACCGCCCCCACATGTAGCGCGCGGTGCAGGGCAGGGGCAGCCGAGCGACGGCTTCCCTCATCTCCTGAAGTATCGGGATGAGCCTGGGCTCGCCATTTTTGGACGATGGCCCAAGCCTTCGATTGAGGTGCGACAGCGCTTCACTCCCCCAGGCTGAAACCAGCCGATGCACGCGCTCATACCGCCCTGCCCATATCCGTCCCCACTCCTTGCCCGTAACCCCGCAGTTATCCGCCAGGCTCGCGATCGGCACCCGCCCATAGCCCGAGCCGCGGCACGTCTGACAGACTCCAAAGTATTCTTTTTTATTGATTTCTCCCCGCCCGGCGCAGTCGCCGCAGTGCGGCGGCCAGCAGAATTCCGCCACCGCGAGCGCGATCACGCCATCCCAGTTGCCCCCGACCCCGAGGCGACACTGAACGAGGCGCATCAAGTTACGCCACCCGGTGCGGTCATCGACCCACGCGACGCGCGCGAGCGCATACGGCCCAGCGGAGAGGCCCGCCAAAGCCGCAGCCACATCAAGCGGTTGCAGATCGCCATGACCAGAACTAGGCGACATCGAGGAGATTTTTGGAGCGAGGCGCGCGAGCAGTTTGGCGGATGCATGCACGGTTGAGCATAGCGGCGCAGGAAACATTAACTGTTGTTAATAATTGATCCTTTTTACGGGCGATCCCGCAACAAATCATCAAGGCTCAAATCGGGCTTTCGATTGACCGCGGCGAGTCCCTTGAGTGTTAGCGTGTATTCGATAATGGTTCCGTCCGTTCTCACAAAACCTTCATTAACCAGGAAATGCAGCGTCGCGTCGTACAATCCCGCTCTCTCTGCCTGGATATCATCCCGGACTGCAGTCGAGGCATCTTCCATGGCTTGTAGCCGATCCACGTTGACCTTGTGGGGCATCGGAAACTCCCGGTATAGCTCGCCGAGGATAACCGCCAGGGCTCGGCTAAAATTATCGATATTTCTCGCGTCTTTCATTGTGTAAATTTTAATCCACAAGTGGCTTCTCGTCACACCAGCGGACTTTTAATCCGTTGGTCGCAGGTTCGACTCCTGCACGGCCCACCAAACACCAACAGACGATTGGAGGGCCGTAATGTACAACGACCATGGCGGAGATCCACGCAAGGCGGCGCTTGAGGCTCCGTCAGCTCATTGAGGAGCGGTTCGAGGGCAATCAAACTCGCTTGGCGCGAGCTGCCCACCTCAACGCAGCAGCATCCCTATCTAACGTACTCAGAGGTCACTGCAACCTAGGCGAACGGATGGCGCGGCAAATCGAAGCCGCGCTCGATCTGCCGAATGGCTGGATGGATCGCGAGCCTCAGCGGCGCGCGGCGCCTAACGCGCCCTACAAGGGTCGCGTGGGCCCCCCGCCGAAAGTCCACGCGCACGAGGTAGATGAGCTCCTTGCAGCAGGTCACACCCAGCGGGAGACAACCGAGCAGCTCGGGGTCCATGAGTCCACTATATCGCGGGCTGTAAAAAAAAGAGAGAAAGCCTAAGCGGCCAAAAACGCGCTAGCCCGGATTTCTCACCGATAGCCAAGAAAAAGGCAGTATCTCGTGGCATAATATGTGTGCGATCAGCATTTTATGCGCTATGAGGAGGACGGCCTGATGGAAACACAGTGTAACGGGTGGCAGATGGAATTTCACGGTCTTGGATCTCGGCGGGTGGTAGGGAGGTTTGATGGGGGAAGGATCAGCTCCGATGGGGGTAGCCTTCTGCTGCGCGAGGTGGAAAAGCGAACCCACATT
>JBIMKD010000328.1:0-2290 GCA_043673815.1 Chromatiales bacterium | reverse complement strand
TGTTGCAACGATTCATCGCCGCGAACGTGTCGAGTTGAGCATCAGTAAGTAGCTCAGACTCGTTCACCTGCCTGCAAATCGGATTCAGGCCAGCCGGCCCAATTCTCCGGATAAACGCCGTTCTTGACATACCGGTGAAACGTCGAATGCGGCCACTCCTTCACGCATTTCACCAGTCCGTGTTTCACCGGATTGTAGTGGACATAATCGATGTGCCGCGCGTAATCCGTTTCATTGCGGATGGCATGTTCCCAGAAGCGCCGCTGCCATACTCCCCGCTCCCCCTTCGCCATCCGGACCTCCGAGCGCCGCTCGCTGCGGGGAAGCGCCTGCACGAAGCGTATCTTGATCGCCTTCCAGCGATTGGAGAAATCCTCATCTCCCGGCGGCAAGGTCCAGACGCAATGCAGGTGGTCCGGTAATACCACCCAGGCGTCGATATGGAAGGGCCGTTCCTGCCGTGTCGCACGCACCGCCTCGCGCAGCGCATCGATATGCCGCACCAGCGTATCCCGCCGCCGCTCCAGCAGATTCACCGTAAAGAAATAGGTGCCGCCCGACACCCGATACCGCCGATAATCCGGCATAAGCCTCCATACCCATCGTAGTCAGCTATAACAAAGAGGCGAGAATCCTCAGAATATGGGATGGCAATAGTTGCCAGCAACCCATAACGCAGGAGGTATTCTCGCCATGAAGAAGCGTAACTATCGTGCACAGAAAGTCAACGAGATTCGATGGGAAGAGGTGGGCGATCGGGTCAAGGAGCGGACGGTGGTGTGGGCCATTGATGTAGCGAAGGTCGAGCAGTACGGGGTCTTGATGGACAGCGATCGGGAGGTGATAGTCACGGTGAAGTGGGCGCACCCGGTTGAGACACCGATGCTGCTTGAGCGGCTGAAGGACTTACCCTGTGAGTCGCTCACGGCGGTGATGGAATCCACCGGGGTCTATGGTGACACGCTGCGAAGGCAACTGCGTGAGGCGGGGTTTGAGGTCCATCAGATGAGTGCCAAGCGCGTGCACGATGCCTGTGAGGTCTATGACGGGGTCCCGAGCATGCACGATGCGAAGGCGGCGCAGGTCATTGGGCGGCTGTACTTTGAAGGGGCGAGCCGGGTGTGGGAAGCGAGCGAGCAGCAGCGCAGCCACGATGCCATGGGGCGTCTCTACCGGCTCTACCAGAAGCAGCACCAGCAGAACCGGCTGGAGGCGGCGCTCACGCGGCACTGGCCGGAGCTGACCAGATACCTGGAGCTCGATACCGTCACGCTGGAGGCTCTGCTAGTGAGCTTCGGATCTCCGGCAGAGCTCAGTGCCCGCGCGGAAGAGGGCCGCGAGCAGATGCGGCGGATCTCCCGCGGAAAGCGTGCGGCAGAGAGAATCGAGGCGGTGCTCGAGAGCGCCCGCCAGACGATCGGTCTGCCGTGCGTGGCCGCCGAGCGGGATTACCTCATGGCCCTGGGCGCCGAGCTGCGCCATAGCCGTGAGCAGAAGGAGCGGGTGGGGGTGCGGCTCTCAGCGCTGACCCAGGCGGATCCAGAACTTCACGCCCTGGGCGTGACCCTGGGTCGAGTGACGACTGGCCTGCTCATCGCCGAGGGTCTGGACCCACGGGCGTATGCGAATAGCGGCAGTTACCGCCAGGCGCTGGGGCTGAATCTCAAGGAGAGGAGCAGCGGTCAGCATAAGGGACAGCTCAAGATCAGCAAGCGGGGTTCCGGGCCGGCTCGGTGCGATCTCTATCTTGCGACACTACGCTTGATTGTCCATCATAGGGTTCAAACCACCGGCTTTCAGCCGGTTAGCTTTAGCTGCGAGAATGCTGCACAAGGAGGTGCATCATGGACTACAGATATGGCAGTCATACAGTTTTTCAGATTGAGTATCACTTTGTATGGGTGACGAAGTATCGTTACAAGGTTCTAAGTGGTGAAGTCGCTGAGCGTGTCCGAGAGTTGGTGCGTCAGACCTGCGAGGTGTTCGAGATTCGGATCGTGCGCGGGGTAGTAAGTAAGGATCATGTGCACATTTTGGTCAGTGCGCCGCCGAATCTGGCCCCCAGTGAGATCATGAGACGGATCAAGGGTCGGACGTCGAGCTACCTCTTCCAGGAATTCCCGCATTTGAAGAAGCGATACTGGGGCCGACATTTCTGGGCACGTGGATACTTTTGCGCCACGGTGGGCCAGATGACGGAGGAGATGATCAAACAGTATTTGGAGCACCATTTTGAGCCCAGTCCGAGTGATAGTTTCCGGATGGAGCCCGACTAAGACGCGTCGTTCAG
>JBIMKD010000327.1:0-10989 GCA_043673815.1 Chromatiales bacterium | reverse complement strand
TACCCCGAGCACTCAGCTACCGGGCCATGGCCTCGGCATGGGCGATCTCCGCAAGCGTGCCAGTGATCACGATGCGGTCAACGCAACCCAGCACCGCGGCGATTCTCTCTTGATGGCGTCCGACAAAGGGATTCATGGCGACGACTCATCTCAGTTCTTATTGCCCATCCGCCACAATAGTACATTTAACACTTTGGTTCCGGCTATGCCGGGTTAGGCAGGAAGCGAGACTCATCAACTCCTTGCAGGCGTCGCTTGATGGTTGTTACTGTGCAACCGGACGATCACTGAGCGTGACGTTGCATCTGCTCCTCATATATTCTGTCTAACTCGTCTTGAGTGTTATCCACTTGGTTGTCGGGGTTCGTGTCCTCCCGCTCTTGGTCCTCGCGGTACTCACTCGATTGCCGTTCCACCGCTTGGCGGGTGGCCGGTACTGATAGAGTTGCTTTCTGGCCTTCTGTCGGCACGGTCCGCGCTTCTCGTTGTACTTCCTGGCCTGTCGCATCCGAGGAGCCTTTCTGGTCGATCTTTCTTGCGATCTTCTGCCCGAGGTTTTGCATGTCCGTCCCGAAACCCTTTACTGTATTGCAGGCCGAGAGGTTCACGGTGCAGAGCGTCGCTGCGAGCCATAGCGCCCCACTTCTTGCGTTCCACATACTCTGCGGACTCCTACCATTCGATTGCGTGCGATGTGCGGTCGTGAAAGAGGCATTATATATGCCATTGGCCGCGCTCACGGCAACATCGGTCGGCCGCATCGAGATTCAAAATCACGAAGTGGCTCGCCTTGCTGGTACCGGGCGTTCACAAAAATTCGACAGCGACAATATGTCGTTTAGAGTTCGGTCAGAGCCGCAGCAGCCAGTATGTCCGTTCTGGATACGAGGTGTCGTGCGCAGATAATTCTTGGAACCCAAGTTTGGCAAAAAGAGCCCTCATGCCGCCGGCTATAATGTCGGTACGTCCAATGCGATAGGCGAATCCTTGTGCACGCAATCCACTAATTAACGAAGCGGAAAGCTTATATGCAATGTGCCGTCGTCGAAATCCAGGGTCCACACAGAGAGTATCTCCATAAAACACTCGCTTCCCTCCTTCGAACAAGTAATCAAGCGCTTTAGTGCCCGAGATCTTGTAGAGCGTCAGGTCGCGAGGATCGCCGCTCTCTTGAAATACCTCATAGCCTAAGATGTAACCGACAAGCTTGCCGGAGAGTTTAGTCTTAGCGGCAAAGGCCAAGGCATTACATCGCATCAAATCGACGCCTAAACCTAAGTGGAGGCGTGGCTTTTCAGTTCTATCGCTCCAAGGTGGTTCTCTGAACGAATGATAAGCGAGAGCTGCCATCTGCTCGACTAAAACCCCGGACTTATCCGCTCTCAACTCCTCTAACGAGATCGGCACAATCTCAACTTCTTCCGAATCCACCATTTGTTGGCGTGCTTAAGCACGGGCTAAATCGGGCGTTCAAACTTGTAGCAAAAGCAGTATTTCCCGGCTAGGATCAACTTTGCGAGCGCCAGCGAATTATATTGGGAGCACCCGCCGATGAAGTTCGACATGCCGCAGATCATAGCATTCATCGTATTGTGGATGGCGGTGGCGTTTATGATTTTTACGTTCTTCTAATCAATAGGTGATGCCTCTGACAAGGAGCAAGCAAGGCAAATTGCACATAGTTTGTAGTAGCCCCGTACCATTCGGTGAGCGATGAGAAGCGTCGGTGCGATCCCGACGGACAGGACGGGGGCGTTTTTTTAGGAACCCCGAGAAACCGCATCGCTAATGGTGGGCTAGCAGCGAGTAGCGTGCAAGTTCACGGTGCGAGTGGATCCCAAATTTTACGGGTTCGCACGGCTTAGAGCCGGCAGTGGTCATCGACCATTGCCGAAAAACTTACCGCACCAGCACTCACCTCGGGAGCGCTCATCAGGTAGGGAGCAAGATGCCGTAATTCCTTGCAAGCATTTCGCTTGACGGCCTCACTCTGCGCGCGCCCGCCCGGTCCGGGCCGCGCGCCGCCACAATACGATTTTCTGACCTCTTTCAGACTCACGATTTCGCTCCCGGTGAGGGCGTTGAACTGGGGGTCCTCGGCATCCTGTAGGACGCTCTCAAAATAACGGCAGGCTTCAAACCAAAATTGCTCCTCGCGGGCGAGCATAAATTCTCTTTCGTCGGTCTTGCTCTTGCGGCAGGCAGCGATTTCATCTCTTAGACGCGCTATTTCCGCCGGCCGGTCCTTATCCTCCAAGTACACCCGCTGTCCCTTCTCATCCGTGTCGAACACCGGGCGGCCGAGCTGCAATAGGTTGAGCTGATCCTGCGCAGCGAGACAGCGACCGAGCCTCTCTTCCTTTTCCCAACGCTTCGCTGCTTGTGTTTCGCGTTTGTCGGATCGTTCCTGGTTGTGAATCGCCTCTTGCGCTTTTCGCTGATCTAAGAATGCCTTAAGCCGTTGCTGTGCATTTTCTCGTTGTTGCGGAGTAGTTACCGGCAGCTCGACCTTTTTCGAAACCGTACCGCGCGGCGGAGCATCGGAATAATGCATCTTGCCTTGATCATCAACCCATTTGTAGACCTCCGCATGCACCGCCGCTATGGCCAATGAGCATGTTAAGAATACCGACACCTTCGTTGTTCGTCGCACCCGCCTATCCTCCAGATGCGGGCGAGCGGCGCAGTAGATTTGTTAACAAGCTCTCAGTTGACTAACCGCCATTTGCCATCGGTATTGCGGCAGGCCGCACGATAAACCTCTCGGAACTTGCCTTTTTGCACGACGGTCGTGAGGAACTCCCGGCAGGCACGGCCGTCCTTGCGGTAGTTGCGTACCGGTGTGAGCTTATAGCGGTTTGCGGCACTGTTCCATGCTACCTGCTCCTTTTCGCCGGCGCGCTCAAGAAATTGCTGTATACAGTCTTCGTCAGCGGCCGCCGCCGCCCCATCGGTTTGGCTCCCCAGCATGGCGCCCAGCAGGGTACCCGTGGCCACCATCGCCGCGTTGCCCGTGCCCATCTGCGATGCCAAGGCCCCGCCGAGCGCCGCACCGCTTTCTCGTCCTGAAAACCTGGGCGTGCACTCGCCCTTTACGAATACGGGCCGCTCGTCTCTCCAGACCCTACGATCGGGCACAGGCCGAGAATAATAGCTATCGTCCTGATAGGGCGAATAGCGGTCGTAACGCCAGTGGCGACGGTAGTCCTCGGAGGAATCATCGTCCTCGCTGTGCCCGGAATGTTCATAGCCGCGATCACGGTGGTGTTTGTGCTTCTTGTAATAATATTTATCATGATGCTTTCCCTCATGCTTACTGCGGTAACCGTGCGCCGGCGCCCAATCCGGCGGACCGGCGAGGGCAGCGCCTGGGAGCAGGACCACGCTTCCGAGAAAGAGCACCGCAAAACGGAACGTACTAAAAATCTTTTCCATGGAATGGCTCCTAAAAGTTTACTTGCGGGGGATGGCGGGGCGGCGAATCTGTCCCGTCGCCAACGCTAAAAACCCGTCGAGAAACTGAAAACGATTGCTGATTAAAGCGAGCCCGGCGTTAAGCCGGGCTCGGGATCATGCTGAACAAAAGGCTCGATTACTCGATCTCCAGATTCCCGAGCGTGGTGCCTCTGAAATTGATCTTATCGTGGCCTATCTTGACGTCTTTATTGAGTCCGACGGCATAATGATATTCACCGGCGACCCAAGGGCAGGCTGCGTCGGCAGCGACCCGAATGGTATAGACGCCGCCCCCCACGTAGTCGAATTCCGTCGGCATCATCGCGCAACCACCGGCCGGGAGGTTAAAGTTCGAGTTAAGGCTCCAGCCGCCCGGCAGCGTGATGGCCGCGCTACCATCGCCGAAATCGGGCCCGAAATTCGTCGCCGGCATGCTGTTTTGGCGGGTAACCACCACGCTAATCAAGGCGGACTCGGTGAGACCGAAGCCGGATTCTCCGGCCGCTGCCGCGCCGGCACTACCCTTCGTTTGCAACGTCGCGCCGACCGGACCTCCCGCGACCGCCACCAAAGGCGCGAGCAGCAGGATTCCTGAAATTAACGCGCTGCACTTTGTACCCATCCTGGTCTTCATACAAAATCTCCACTAATAAAGGTGATAAGGTTCCCCCTCCGCGCGAAGATAGCGGCCAGTAGCCAGGCGGATTAAACCAGCGGCTAGGAAGGAAACGGCGATCAACAGGCCCCGAGGCGGCCGTTCCACCCTTGCACTCGCGGCGGTAATCCGGTCAAAATGCGCGCTATGGCCAACCCCTCCCACAGCATTAAGGTGCGTGTGCATTCCACCTATGTGGAAGAGCAATCCTCGCCCGAGAATGAGCAATACGTGTTCGCGTACACCATCACCATCGAGAACATTGGCACCATACCAGCGAAGCTCTTGACTCGGCATTGGATCATTACCGACGCCAACGGCAAGATCCGGGAGGTTCGGGGCGACGGGGTAGTGGGCGAACAGCCCTATCTGCGGCCCGGCGAAGCCTTTCGCTATACGAGCGCCGCGATGATCGAGACCCCAGTCGGCAGCATGCACGGCAGTTACCAGATGATTGCCGACGACGGCGTCGCATTCGACGCGCCGATCGTGGCTTTCGGATTATCGATCCCAAATCTCCTGCAC
Organism: Chromatiales bacterium; assembly: GCA_043673815.1. Classification (GTDB taxonomy): domain Bacteria; phylum Pseudomonadota; class Gammaproteobacteria; order JACCXJ01; family JACCXJ01; genus USCg-Taylor. The sequence continues at coordinate 6,353 of JBIMKD010000327.1, read as the reverse complement.
TAAGGGCGTACAGGCGCCTTTGCGCCCTTCCCCACGTGGCCGTTTACGCCGTTGGTGACATTCAAGGCTGCTATGCGGCGCTCCTCGCCCTGCTCGAAAAGGTACGGTTCGATGCGGATCGTGATTATCTATGGTGCACCGGCGATCTCGTCAACCGTGGTCCCGATTCGCTCTCGGTATTGCGATTCGTCAAAGCACTCGGCCGGCAGGCCGTTACCGTGCTGGGGAATCACGATCTCCATCTCTTAGCGGTAGCGCACGGAATTCGCTCGCCCCGGCAATCCGATACGTTACAGGCGGTGCTCAGCGCCTCCGACCGCGACGAACTCATTGACTGGCTGCGCGCGCGGCCACTGTTACACCACGATCCGGCGCACCGGCTGGCGCTCATTCACGCCGGCCTGCCGCCTCAATGGGGCATCGCACTGGCACGCCGCTGCGCCGCCGAGGTTGAAGCGGTACTGCGCGGTGATGACTATGTCTACTTTCTCCGGCACATGTACGGAAATACACCGGAGCGGTGGTCACCTGATCTGGAAGGCTGGGATAGATGCCGATTCATCACCAATTGCCTGACGCGCTTACGTTATTGCGATGCGGCAGGCCGGATCGCTTTGGATGAAAAGGGCCCCCCCGGCACACAAGCGGCCGGTTACGTGCCGTGGTTCGAGGCCCCGCGGCGACGCAGTCGCGGGACGCCGATCGTTTTCGGCCATTGGTCTACGCTCAGGCTCACCGCTGTCGAAATGGAGCGCTACCGCGTTTATCCCCTGGACAGCGGTTGCTGCTGGGGCGGTGAGCTTACGGCGATGCGGATCGAGGATCGGCGATTTTTCAACGTCAAGCCGTAACGCGCCGTTCGAGTACGCTAAAGCTATGCGCAACGCGGTGGGTTTCGTCGGCCGGGAAATCCTGTCGGGACTGCTCGATCCAGTCACCGCGATCGTAATGCGGAAAGTACGTATCCCCGTCAAGCTCGGCGTGGATCTCGGTTAAGTAGATACGCTCGGCGAGCGGAAGCGCGGCGGCATAGACACTGCTCCCGCCGATGACCATGATCTCCTCATAAGCTTGCGCGCGGGCGAGGGCCGCTTCCATGCTCGGGACCACAATGCAACCCGAAATGCAGAGGTCTGGGTTTCGGCTCAGCACGATGTTAGTCCGGCCCGGGAGCACACGGCCGATGGACTCGTGGGTCTTGCGCCCCATGAGCACCGGCTTTCCCATCGTGAGGGCCTTAAAGCGCTTTAAATCGCCGGGGAGACGCCACGGTAAGCCGCCGTGTGCGCCGATCACGCGCTGGCAGGTCATCGCCACGATGATCGAAAGCGACGACGTTGCCACCGTTAGACCGCGATCGGGGCTAGGATCGCGGAATGGTGGCGGTAGTCGGCGATCTCGATATCATCGAATGTGAACTCGCAGAGCGATCCCCGATGCGGACTGAGCCGTAAGCGGGGTGCCGGGTAAGGGCAACGCGACAACTGTTCCTTGGCCTGCTCCACGTGGTTGAGGTAAAGATGCGTGTCTCCGAGCGTGTGCACGAGATCCCCGGGCGCCAAGCCTGTCACCTGCGCCACCATCGCTGTTAGCAAGGCGTAGGAAGCGATATTGAACGGCAGGCCGAGGAAAACGTCCGCGCTGCGCTGATAGAGCTGGCAAGACAAGCGACCCTCGGCCACGTAGAACTGAAACAAGATATGGCACGGCGCCAGCGCCATCTTGCCGATTTCACCGGCGTTCCAAGCGCTGACGATCAGACGCCTTGAGTCCGGATTGGTTCTAATCGCATGCACGACGTCGTTGAGTTGATCGACCCTCCCGCCCCCGGCCGTGCGCCACGCGCGCCATTGTGCGCCATAGACGGGTCCGAGCTCACCACTCGCATCCGCCCATTCGTCCCAGATCCTCACCCCAACCTCTTGCAACGGACGGACGTTGGTCTCCCCGCGAATAAACCACAGCAGCTCATGGATCACGGATTTCAGATGCAGCTTCTTGGTCGTGACCGCGGGGAAGCCTGCTTGCAGATCAAAGCGCATCTGATAACCGAAAACACTGAGCGTGCCCACACCGGTGCGGTCGCTCTTGCGCACCCCATGCTCAAGCACGTGCTCGAGGAGAGCTAAGTACTGCCGCATGGGCTCGCGAAAGCGCGCTACCCCTTTAGGCGGCGGCGGGTACGCACGGGTGCTAACGGCTCCTGCGGCCGGCGATAGGCATTCCTAATCCACCACATGCCGATCATCAGCATCGGCACCGTCAGCGCCTGCCCCATCGTTAACCAACCGAAAGCGAGATAACCTAAGGGTTGCTCGGGCACCTTCGCAAACTCCACCACGAAACGCACTAAGCCGTAACCCAAGAGAAACACGCCCGAGACAGCCCCGCGAGGCCGGGCCTTCGAGGAGAAGATCCAAAGCACGCAGAACAAGAGCACGCCCTCCAAGAAGGCCTCGTAAAGCTGCGAGGGATGCCGTGGGATGCCGCCGGCCGCCGGATCGGGGAAGATCACGGCCCATGGCAGATCGGCCGGCCTTCCCCACAGCTCACCGTTGACAAAGTTCGCGATCCTCCCGAAGCAAAGACCGGGTGGAACCGCCGGCGCGAGAAAATCGATGACATCGAAAAAACGCTTACCGAGTGTCTTTGCGTAGACCGCCATCGCGATTAGCACACCGATGAGCCCGCCGTGAAACGACATCCCGCCTTCCCAAATCTTGAAGATAGCGATCGGATCGCTGAGATACATGGAGAGGTTATAAAACACCACGTGCCCTAATCGGCCGCCGAGCACCGCGCCTAGCGCGGCGTAGAATATGAGATCACTGATCTGCGACTCCGACCAGTCGAGCGCCTGCCGACGCGCCCTGTAGCGCATCAGCCCCCAGGCCACTCCAAAGGCGGCGAGGTAGGCGATCCCGTACCAGCGTACGGCAAGGGGACCGATTCTGAATGCGACGGGATCGATGTCGGGGAAAGGGATCACGGCGGTAATATTAGCATGGAGTGCGCGAACCCCGCGCGGGATTGCGTTACACTCTTTCGGCACACTACCCACTCGCGACCATCCGGTATGAATTCCCTCGCACAAGAAACCAGCCCCTATCTGTTACAGCACGCCGACAACCCGGTGGATTGGTATCCGTGGGGCGACGTAGCGCTCGCACGCGCACGCGCCGAGGGCAAACCGATCTTGCTTTCTATCGGTTACTCGGCCTGCCACTGGTGCCATGTGATGGCGCACGAGTCTTTCGAAGACGAGGCAACCGCGGCGCTGATGAACAAGCACTTCATCAACATCAAGGTTGACCGGGAAGAGCGCCCTGATCTCGACAAAATCTACCAACTGGCGCACCAGCTTCTGACCGGGCGCGGCGGCGGCTGGCCGCTCACCCTGTTCCTCACCCCCGAGGACCACGCTCCGTTCTTCGCGGGCACCTATTTTCCGCCCGAGCCACGCTACGGGATGCCGTGCTTTGCGGATATTCTGCGCCGGATCGCCGGCGCCTACCGGGAGCAATACCAGGAAATCCGCAGCCAGAACGAGGCCTTGATCGAGGGTTTGCGCAACCTCGGAACACAGCAACAAGCGCCCGGCACTATGAGCGATGCACCGCTCATCGAGGCGCGGCGCCAGCTCGGGCAAGCCTTCGACAGCCAATTCGGCGGGTTTGGCGCGGCGCCGAAGTTCCCACATCCGGTCCATATCGAGTTCCTGCTGCGCCGCTATGCGGCGGGCGCGATGGCGGGGACGCCCGATACCGAAGGCTTGGAAATGGCGCTCTTCACGCTGCGGCGGATGGCCCGCGGAGGCATCTACGATCATCTGGGTGGCGGCTTCTGTCGTTACTCAGTCGATGAGCGCTGGATGATCCCGCATTTCGAGAAGATGCTCTACGACAACGGCCCGTTGCTCGCGGTGTATAGCTGGGCCTGGCAGTTGAACCGGGATCCCTTGTTCAAGAAGACCGCCCTCGAGACGGCGGAATGGACACTGCGCGAGATGCAATCCCCCGAAGGTGGCTTCTATTCCAGTCTGGATGCCGACTCCGAACGTCACGAAGGCCGGTTTTACGTTTGGGATGCGAAAGAAATTCAGTCGCTGCTCACCGCGGAGGAGTACCCTGTCGTAGCACGCTGTCTGGGCCTCGGTCAGGCCCCGAATTTCGAGGGCCAATGGCACCTGTGGGTGTCCGTGCCGCTGGAGGCGCTCGCCAAGGAATGGGGTAAGCCGCTCGCGGACCTCGAGCAGCTTTACGCCGAGAGCCGGAAAAAACTCCTCGCCGCCCGCACGCGGCGCATCCGACCGGGCCGGGATGAGAAGGTGCTGACGGCATGGAACGGTCTCATGATCAAGGGACTGGCGGTTGCCGGCCGGGTTTTGGAGCAGCCCGATTTTCTAGATGCGGCCCAGCGAGCGATTGATTTTATCCGCGCGCGGATGTGGCAGGATGGACGGCTTCGCGCGACGTATAAGGATGGCAGGGCCCGGCTCAACGCCTATCTCGATGATCATGCCTTCATCATTGAGGGACTGTTAGCGTTACTCGAAGCCCGTTGGCATGACGGCAACCTGCGCTTTGCGATCGAGCTCGCGGAAGCTCTGCTCGCGCGTTTTGAAGATCGGGTGCAAGGCGGATTCTTCTTCACCTCGCACGATCACGAGGCCCTGCTATTGCGATCCAAATCGCTTGCCGATGACGCGCTTCCCTCCGGGGCGGGTATAGCCGCTTACGCGCTTGGGCGGCTCGGACACCTGCTGGGCGAGAGCCGCTATCTCGACGCGCGCGACCGCGCCCTCGGCAGCGCCTGGGGCGCCATCGAACGCTATCCTAGCACTCACAATGCCTTGCTCCTGGCATTGGAAGAGTATCTCGCACCTCCGATCTCCGTGGTGATCCGAGGCGATAAGCCCGCGGCGGATAGGCGTCGTCGCAGCGCCCAACGCTACGCACCGCAACGGCTGGCGCTGACGATTCCATCGACCGCCGCCGAGCTTCCCGGCCTCCTCGCCCAGCGGGAAGCTCACGGCGCCGCCGTAGCCTACGTCTGCGAAGGGCAGCAATGCCGTCCCGCTATCGAGCGTTTCGAGGAGCTCGATCGGGTCCTTTGCGGTAGCGAGGCAATCGCGTCCGGCTGACCGGCGCCGCTAAACGTCCTATTGTTTCTTGAGAAAATAGTGCAGCGACGAGGAGGAGCTCTTCAGAGTCATCGCGTCGGGCTTCTTTTCGATCACCTCGAAGGTCCCGCCGCGGCCAGTCACGATCTTACCCTCGTTGACATCATAGGTGTCCGTGATAGTCAACTCGCGGCCACCGCCCGTCAGGGTTTCGGAGAACTGATACACGCTCGTCATCGATAGGACGCCGTCCTCGCCGAACGTCCACTTGGACGTTTCCGGAGAGCGCTTGCCCGTCAGGTTGAGAGCGGTGCCTTCTATCACCCAGTTTCCGGTGATATCGGAGCGCTGTTGGATCAGCGGTTGCGCCGCCGCGGATGCAAAGAAACAAAGAAAGATGCCCCACCGGAGAACCGATTTGATCATACGCCCTCCTCGTCACGCTGCGTTGTTATTATATGCGCCTGCGTTATTTTGACCCGCGGCCTTGCCCGGCACAAGCCCCTCGGCGCCAAGCCGAGGGGGAAGATTCGCTACGCGCGGCCGAAGGCTACCGCTCGGCAGGGACCAACGCGCCGGTTCAGTACGGGCACCAGCGATAATTGGGATAGTGGTAGGGTTGCCGATAGTACGGCCGATGCGGCCGGAACGAATGATAGTATCCGTACCGCGGCGTCTGGTAATGACGCCGGTAAGAAGGTGAGTAGGGCTGGCTAAAAGAATAACGCGGGCTATAGTGCCGGTAGCCGCCATAACCGCCGTAGGCATGGGATCCCTGGTGCCGGTAGCCATAACCGCCATAGGCATGGGATCCCTGGGACGACCGGTAACCAAAGTTCCACGCTTGACTGGCCGCGGGAGCGCATAAACCGATAACCAACACTAGGGCCGCGATGTGGGCAGAGACACGAGACGTCAACATGATACACCTCCTCATTTCGGGAGCATCCCCGATGCTGGCGGACAATCTAGCCCACGCATGCTGAATGCTTGCTGAATATACGCGTCAGGGTTGAGGATCGGTTTTCAGCGGGGTATCGGCGAATCACTCTAGAAGCCGGTGCCGAAGCTCTCCCGATACCGCGCTTCGAACTCCGGCCGTGTGACACGGTGATTCTGTGTACCGGGGCACTCGATCTTGATCGCTCCCATGAGCGATGCGATGCGGCCGGTCGTCTCCCAATCGAGGTCATTGAGGATCCCGAATAGGAGACCCGCGCGATAGGCGTCC
>JBIMKD010000326.1:0-10359 GCA_043673815.1 Chromatiales bacterium | reverse complement strand
TTCACGCGGGTTGCTTTTCTACCGTCTGATGCAGCAAGCCGCCACTATGCTACCCACCCCATACCGAAACCTCGTGGGAAGAGCCAAATCGCTTGACCACAACACATAGGGGTCACTTGCGCGAAGTGGATACCCACTTGCTCTAAATATGGTTTGTTGCGAGTTACCACTCTTACGCGACGTTAGGCGAGCTACGATCCAACCGAGTAATGCGCCTAAGACTCCAAGAATTGCCCCTATAGCCATATCCCAAAATTTTTGCGCAGACTGCCGATTTCTTAGGTCGCTCTCAAGTTCCTTTCGTACCCATTTCTCCGTCTCGTACTCCGAAAGATCGGGTAGGCCGAATTCCATTGCTTCGTCCTTAATGCTACGCTTGAGCCATTGTTCGTATGTCATGCATCGCGAATTGATACAGACCGTTTGTTGCTTAATTTGGCTAAGGTCTGTTGGTTGTGACCTACCAAATACGAAATAGCCAAATAACAGCACTATAGATATCAGCAGTTGCCAAAGGCGTCTAGCCTTTTTTGAGGTTCTTTGCACATTTCTCTTCGATAGCTTCCGAAGTTCTTCATAATACTTATCCTCGGCTGCTTTCCATTGGGGCGTGCTACGGCGTTCAATTTCTCGGTCATAGCATGCGATAGCTTCATCTGTGAGGTTATCTCTCCGAATCTCAGCAAATTCCCCCGGGGGCATTTTGGCATATCGCTGCTGCAGCTCAGAAACATGCGACTCGTTCATTTCCTGAAGTCCTTGGCGATCGTTCGAGGTGGGGACATGTGAAGGTTCGGGACGGCAATGGGCCTTCCCAGGTGACTGATGGCTTGTTCCACCGAATCCAGGTGCAGAAATTAATTCTCGACAGGAAGGGCACCTGTTGTCCGGGGACATTGGAATTACTCGCGTGTGACAAAACGGACACTGAACTAATCCGATTACCATAGTTCACATCCTCCTGCAAAAGCGGCATCGAAGCCTAACTAGAATTCGACCCCGTTTATACTTTTTAAACTTGTTTATATACATAGTAACTTTAGCGCGAGCGTTCAAAAATATATCACCGGAGTTCCTTCCGCACCCTCCGAGGAATCAAAGGGTTTTTCAGCGCGTCCTTAGCCATTCTTTACATGCTCACCATATGTCCAGTGGAGATTAAGGCCGACGGCATTCCCGGCCGGTCCCGCTCGGAATCGGGGCAGGACCTCGTAGCCGAGCAGTAAGGTAATCAGCTTACGGCGTAGCTCCGCATCCTCGATTTCGTTGAAATAACGTTGGTTCGCGGGCAGTAGTGCCAAGGCGAGCGCATCGGCTTCGCTCAGCATCGATACCATGGTCGAAAAACTGCCGTCGAAGCGTTTGTTCATCAAGCCCTCGATATACTCGACATGGGTCGGGACCGCCAAGATCTGTTTATCCGCGCGTGCTTTTGCTATCGCTCGCCGCTCCGGGGTGAGGGATCGCCTGATTTCCGCGAGTCGTTGCGGCAGGTCCGCGAAGGCGCCGCGTTGATCCAGCGGAACCTTGGAAAGCACTTGAAGCACCCGCAACTCGGTGTCGATGACCTCGAGGAGCACCCGGCGCAATGCGCGATTCGGCGCGTGGATGACTTCCGAATGCGCTGAGGCCGGCGCCGTGTCGGGGCTGTTCCAATAGAAGCTCCCGTGCGGTTTCAGCACCTCGGCGAAGCTATCGATCAACGGCGGCAGCGCCTTCGGGGGTACGAGGTGCAACACCATGCTGGCATAGATGATGTCGACCGATTCCGGGGCGATGATGTCGGAAATGAGCCGAATCTTACCGCTGCCCGGAGCGGTGAGCGAATGAAAGTCGATGAACGTGAAGGCGTTGAGTAGATCAAAGGCCTTGGCGAACCAGCCGCTAGCGAAATCGAAAAGCAGCAGCTTGAAGTTGATGCCGTTACGCTCCATTCGCTGCATCAAACCGGTTTCGTGCAGGCCCTTGATTAGCTCCAAGGTCGCGAGGCCAGTGCCCGCGCCGTAGTCTACCAGGGTAAGTTGCCGCGATGTACGGCTCGGGTTGAAGCCACGGTCAAGCCGCCGTTCGATGCCTTCGAGTAAACAATGTACCAGCATGCCGGTGCTGCTTGCGCACCAGCGCCGCGGGCGGGTGAGATCGCCGTCGTGATAGAGAAAGCGGTGCAAGGCTTCGCCATCGAGGCTGTCCTCCGATCCGACGGGCCGCCAGCTCGTACCGTCTCGCCGGGGCGGCGGGTGCGCTGCCGCGATCGCGATTGGGCCGGGAGTCTTGAACCGGTTAAGGCTGATAGCGACAAACGGAAACCGCGAGGGGTATACCCTTTGCTCATGGGCGACGGCGCGCAAACCCGCCTCCTCCGCAAGCGACATGAACGCTTCGTAGTCGATAGGGTATTGGTTCGAATATCCGTGGTAGGTATCGAAGGCCGTGGCGTGGGTTTTGCCGTTGTACTCGGCGGCGATCGGAGGATAGGCGTTGTGAGCCTCGATGACGATGAGGCCATGTTTCCGGATGAATGGCGCCCAGCGCCGGAGATGCTCGACTAGGTTTTCTTCCAGTAATCTATTCGGAATCGCATTGCCGGTCTCGCTGGCATAAGCCCCTGTGGATAAAACGAGGCGTTTGTCCGCGCTCGCTCTATCCCGCGGCTCGGTATAACGCCGATTGTGATCGATGAAAGCCCGGATATGCAGGCCGTCCACACTATCGAATCCGCGCTCGCCTAAGGCCTGCGCGAAAAGCGTGGGATCGGTCACGTCGCCGAAGAGGGTGATGTTCGGAACCCCGGCGGTCTCTAGGGTGCGGTGGGCGGCTTCCAGCGCCTTGGCATTGTAATCCGCGCCGATCATCAAGAGCGGATATTCGTCCAGGTGCCGGCCGCGCAGGGTCTTGGCCGCAACGATCTCATAGATGCGTTTGAGCCAGATCCCATCGCCGCAGCCCATGTCGGCCACGAAGCGCGGTTGCTCCGCAAGCGGCTCCCGATTGAAGATCGCGATCAGGATCCGCTCGGAATCCTCGAAATAGGGACGGTGGGCGACCCCGCTTGCCAGCACGTTCAAGCTGCGATCGACATGCGTCTCCTCGTGGCCTGGTGCGACATGGGTGATGTGGCGGGAAGAGTTGAAGATGAGGCTCGGCAACCGGCAGAACATCGGCCAATACGAGAGCGTGAGCCCGTAATGGAGCGTGAACTCGCACGCCACCCGCCCAAGCTCGGTGAATAGGTTGCGCCGCCCCTCGAGCCGCACCCATCCCAAGTGCTCGAGGAGCGCGAGGCCCGCGCGGAGGTTGTGGTGCGGTCCGGGGAGTCCGTCATAGGTGAAGTCCTCGCCTTCGAGCAAACCGCGCAGCTTCGCTGCGATCATGAAAGGACCAACCAATATGCCGTCGAGGTGCTGGCCGATGATCTCATTGAGCCTCGATTCTTGGTCCGCCGGATCGCCCACGGCGAGATCCCAGTTTTGTAGGCAGCGTCGGGTTATTCGGGCGTAGTGCTCGGCACTCGCAGAGTCGAGATCCCTTTGGTGAAAGAGATGCCGTTCCATCGGGATCCCCGAAAAGGCAAACTCCGCAACTTCGATATAGAGCGGAAAGGTTTTCGCCGCGATCTCGCCGAGCGGCGTCACCTCGAAGACCATCGCATCGCTTCCGGGAACGCCTGCTCGCGTGATCCAGCCTTGCAGCGCGAGACATCGAAGCGCGACATGAAGGTAGCCGGGATTGCATGGATAGCGGTCCAGAAGCTCTCGGAACGTCACGCGCCCATGACTGACGAGGTGTGTCAGGAGGCCTGGTTTTTCCAAGGCACAGATCGTAGCTCCGATGACGATCCCGTCGTGGTGAAGAAAAAGCGTCCGCAACAGCGAAGGCGCGGCGGTCGAAATTGTGGTGGTTTGTTGTCGGAGGTGGCGCGGGGCCGCAATCACATTCATCCGCTTCAAGTTTGTTCAAAAAGGAGATAAGAAAAGCACTGCCTCGCGTTATTGCGACCGACAGCATGTCGGCATTGTAGTCGCCCCGGCGAAGCAACGCACACGCGCCGGGCACGGCGGCGTCGGACCGTCGGTTTGAAGGCGCCTTGAGCGTGCGCCTGTGACTAACGCGAGCACATTGCTTAGGTGCCGGGCTATAATCCACCACTCGCCGCTTTGAGGAGAAGCGCATGAATATATTCAAACTGCCCGATTTAGGGGAAGGCCTGACCGAGGCCGAGATCGTAAGCTGGCATGTCCAGGCCGGCGACGAGATCAAAGAAGATCAGCCCTTGGTGTCGGTCGAGACCGCGAAGGCCATCGTCGATATTCCTAGTCCTTTCAGCGGCCGAGTGCACCACCTCTTCGGCAAGCCCGGCGACCTCATCCATACCGGCGATCCCCTGACTGAATTCGCACTCGCGGGCGAGCCAGAGAAGGTCAGCAGCGCAGCCGACGCCGGTACGGTCGTCGGCCAAGTGGCGCGCAGTGATACGGTACTACGGGAGCAAACGAGCGCTGTCGGTCCCCACCCCGGCGGGCTCAAGGCGACCCCGGCGGTGCGGGCGCTGGCGCATCGGCTCGACGTGGACCTCGCCATCGTCACGCCGAGCGGCCCGGACGGAACCATCACGACGGCGGACGTGCAACGTGTGGCCAAGATCCTGGCCGAAGTGGGGCCCTTAGAACCCTTGCGCGGGGTGCGCCGCGCGATGGCCCGCACCATGGCCGCGGCGCACGCCGAGGTGGTACCGGTGACGATCTGCGAGGACGCCGATATCCACGCCTGGCCGCCGGGCAGCGATGTGACCTTGCGCTTGATCCGCGCGCTGGTCGCCGCCTGTCAATCCGAACCCGCTCTGAACGCCTGGTACGACAGCCACGCGCTCGGGCGCCGCCTATTGAAAAAGATCGAGCTCGGGATCGCCGTGGACACCGAGGAGGGTCTCTTCGTGCCGGTGTTGCGCGATGTCGGCACACGTTCCCCCGACGACCTGCGCCGTGGACTCAATGCGATGCGCGAGGCGGTCCGCAAGCGTACCATCCCTCCCGAAGAGCTTCGCGGTTACACGATTACGCTGTCAAACTTCGGGACCTTCGGGGGCCGCTATGCCAATCCCATCATCGTGCCGCCGACGGTCGCGATCCTGGGCGCCGGCCGCATCCGCCCGGCCGTCGTTGCCTCGAACGGCCAACCCGCTGTCCATACCATTATTCCACTGTCCCTGACCATCGATCACCGTGCCGTGACCGGCGGCGAGGCCGCGCGCTTCCTGATGACCGTAATCAAAGACTTGGAAATCGCTGTATAGCTGTAATAAAGGGGGAATCAACAGGGCCCCCCGCGGAATCTAAACGCTGGGTCAAGCTGCGAGGGCAATCACGATGGGAGCGCTAACCACCGGAGGACTCGAGGGCGTCGTCGCCGGACGCACGTCGATCTGCACGGCCGAGGCCGCGGGCGATGGCCTCTTTTATCGCGGCTCCGACGTAGGAGATCTCGCGGCGCAGGCGAGTTACGAAGAAGTCGCCTGCCTGCTCTTGTACGGCGAATTACCAAACGCCGGCCATCTTAGCGATTTCCGCATGCGGCTGGCGGGTGCGCGGGAACTGCCGCCGGACCTCAAATGGCTTCTTGAACGGCTACCGGCCGCGGCCCACCCGATGGATGTGCTGCGCACCGCCGTGTCGGCTCAAGGCTGTCTCGAACCCGAATCGACGGATGTCCCTGCCCTCGCAGAACGGCTACTGGCGCGCTTGCCCGCGATGCTGCTCTATTGGTACCATTTCCATACCCGCGGCCAAAGAATGGATCTCGGTTCTCCCGCGGCCGATCTCGCCGGACATTTCCTACATCTCTTGTACGGCCACACTGCTGAGGAAATCTATCGCCGCGCGCTGGAGGTGTCACTCATTCTCTATGCCGAACACGAGCTCAATGCCTCCACGTTCGCGGCGCGCGTCATCACCTCGACCCGGGCCGACTTCTATTCCGCCATCGCGGGTGCCATTGGCGCCTTGCGCGGACCGTTGCACGGAGGCGCCAACGAAGCGGCGATGGCCTTGATCGCGAGCTTTGCCGACGCCGACGAGGCCGAACAAGGGATCCTCGAACGGCTGGCGCGCAAGGAGCTGATCATGGGTTTCGGGCACCGGGTGTACAAATGCCGCGATCCGCGCTCGCCGATAATAAAACAATGGGCGCGCCGGCTCGGCGAGGAGGCTCGCGATACCCACCTCTATGCGATCGCCGAGCGCATCGAAGCCGTCATGCGGCGTGAGAAACGCCTGTTTCCGAATCTCGATTTCTACAGCGCCCTGGTCTACCGCGCCTGCGGGATCCCGGCGTCGCTGTTCACGCCGATCTTCGTCATTGCCCGCAGCGCCGGATGGGCGGCCCATATCAACGAGCAACGGCAAGACAACCGGCTCATCCGGCCGCTGGCCGAGTATGTCGGTCCCGCGCCGCGAGCCTACGTTCCACTCGCCGAGCGGTCATGACCTCGATGGCGAGCTGCGCCACGCAAGACCCGGATCCGTTGCTGGGAATCATCGGCGATTACGTTACCGGTCACGAGCCCCCTAGCAAGCCAGCACTCAGCGCCGCCCGTTATTGCCTCATGGATGCGCTCGGCTGCGCCGCCGCCGCGCTGAACAACCTCGAATGCCGCCGTCACATCGAGCCGGTCGTCCCAGGCGCGGTGCTCGCCGGCGGAGCCCGCATCCCCGGAACCGCGCTCGAGCTCGACCCGGTGCAAGCGGCCTACTGCATCGGTTGTCTCATCCGCTGGTTGGACTACAACGATACCTGGCTCGCCGCCGAATGGGGACATCCCTCGGATAACCTGGGGGCTCTGCTAGCGTGCGCGGATTACATCGGCCGCGGGCGGCTCGCCCGCGGCGCCGAGCCCTTGCTCATGCGTGAGCTCCTGACGGCACTCGTCAAGGCTTATGAGATCCAGGGCGTGCTGGCGCTGACCACGAGTTTCAACGAGATCGGCATCGATCACGTGATCCTGGTTAGGATCGCCTCGGCGGCGCTGGCCACCGCGTTGCTCGGAGGAGACAAGGTACAGGTGATGAACGCCGTGTCGCAGGCGCTATTGGATGGGGGAAACCTGCGCGCCTACCGTCATGCGCCGGACGCCGGCCCGCGTAAATCCTGGGCCGCGGGCGATGCCACGGCGCGCGGGGTGCGCCTGGCCTTGCTGACGCTCGCGGGCGAACCGGGCTATCCGCATGCCTTGAGCGCCCCACGCTACGGCTTTCACTCAGCGTTGTTGCGGGAAAAGGCCTTGGATCTCTCCCGCACACTGAGCTCCTATGTGGTCGAGCACATCCTATTCAAGGTGGCCTATCCGTGTGAGTTTCACGCGCAGAGCGCGGCCGAGGCCGCGATTAAACTGCATCGCGATGTCAAAGACCGGCTCGCGGACATCGCCAAGATTGTGCTCGCGACCCAAAAACCCGCTCTGCGCATCATTGACAAGCAGGGGCGGCTCGCGAATCCCGCCGATCGCGACCACTGCCTGCAATACGTGGCGGCGATCGGTCTCTTATTCGGGGAGTTGCACTATCATCACTTCGAGGACCAGATCGCCGCCGATCCGCGCATCGACCCGCTGCGCGCCCGGATGGAAGTCATCGAAGACCCCTGTTATACGCGTGATTATTATGATCCGGTGCAACGCGCCGTGGGCAACCGCGTCACCGTTTACTTCCGAGACGGCGCCCAAGCCGAGAGCGCCGTTGCGTTTCCGCTCGGCCATCCGCGCCGCCGCCTTGAGGCGCTGCCGCTGCTAAAGGACAAATTCAAGCGTAACCTACACGAAGTATTTACACCGGCTAAGAGCAACGAAATCGTCGGGCTCTTCGAAGACGACGAAGGCTTGCAGCGCCTTTCGGTCAGTGACTTCATGCAGCTTTGGGTACCCGGTCGAGCAAGTGGCAGCGGCTTCAAACTCGGCTAAGGAAGCTCTGCAAAAGTTACCGCGCAGCCCATATGCTTTGTCGCGTGCTCGCTCGTCGCTCGCCTATCTACCTGATATGTCTCGCGACTCGCTCCGCGCCTTCGCGCATCTGGACTTGCCCCACCACCCCACTGTGGCGGCAATGAGATCGCCGACACCATCCACGAGCACGGGGCCAAGCTCACGATGGAACTCAATCACGGCGGACGCCAGGCGTCGATCACGGCCAGTCAGCGCCAGCCGATCGCGCCCTCCGTCGTGCCGTGCACGTTCATCGATCCGGGCTCTGTGCCACGCGAGATGACCCATGAGGACATTGAGATCGTCATCGAAGCTTTGTTAAGGCGGCGCACCGCTGTCTCGAGGCCGGGGTAGACATGATTCACATACACGGCGCGCACGGCTACCTCATCGGCCAGTTCCTATCCTCGCACTCCAACCGAAGGACGGACGAGTACGGCGGCTCGCTGAAGAATCGTGCGCGGTTCGCGCTCAATATCTTGACCGCCCTTCGTGCGGTGGTCGGCAAGGATTACCCGATCGGGTACCGCATTTCGGCAGTCGAGTTCGTGGGAGGTGGACTAGAGATCGAGGAGAGCGCGGCGTTCTGTAACATGCTGGCCGACGCCGGCATCGACCTGATCGACGTCACCGGTGGCACCTATGAGTCGGCGGCCAAGATGTTTCAGGGTCCCGAGTCTCCCAAGGGAGGGTTCGTACCGCATGCGGCCGCAATCCGAAAGGCCGTCGGCGATCGCGTCCCGGTGAGTGTCGCGCAACGGCTCAATGATCCGGAGTTCGCCAGTGCAGTCATGGAGAAAGAAGGCTTCGAGTACATTACGCTGACCCGCGCTTTCCACGCCGATCCGCATTATGTGCGCAAGCTGATCGATGCGCGTCCTCAGGAAATTCTGCCCTGTATCGGCTGCAACACGTGCCTCGAGATGTGCGTGGCCCGCGTGCCGGCCGGATGTGCGGCCAACCCCCAGACCACATTCGAGGTCTCCCGGACTTTCAAGACCGCCTCCTCATCCCTTCGCGTCCTGGTGGCCGGAGGCGGGATTGCGGGCATGCATGCGGCCCGCATGCTGAAAAGACAAGGTCAGAATGTTACCATCCACGAGGCTTCAGAGACTCTCGGCGGCCAGATCCGCTACAGCCGCCGGGTCCAGCCCGACCATGGCGCCCTCGCCGACTGGTTGAGCCTTCAGTTGCATAAATTGAACGTGCCCGTCGTCACGGGTTCCTCGGTCAGCGTCGAAGACGTCAAAGCCATGGATCCGGACGTGGTGGTCGTCGCCACGGGAGCGCGTGGCGGCATTCTCCGGGCTGACAAAGAAAATTGCAGCGTGCCGGTGTTCGATATTTTTTCTGCCATGGACCGGTCTGCAGGCGAATGGATCGGCGAAGTCGCCATGCTGGGCGGTGACCACGCAAGCTGCCACGCCGCTCAGCATCTCGCCCAGCAGGGGGTCAAAGTTCATATCATCACCTCGGCCGCGGCCTTGGCCGATGACAAAGCGCCTATCACGGCGCTCTTCCTCGCGAACCAACTCGAGGAGAATGACCGGATCGTGGTTCACCCGGAGACCACGGCCGAGTTGGTGACCGGCAAGCGCGTGAAAATACAGAGCAAGGGTAGCGTGAGCGAGTTGTCCGTCGATGCGGTCGTGATCGGCGGCCGCGTCTCACAGTTTGGGCTCGCGGAGGACCTTCAACGAGCAGGCGTGAGGGCGACGGTCTACAAAATCGGCGACGCGGCGTCGCCGCGCAACGTGTTCTCGGCCAGCCACGAGGCTGCGGAAGTGTCGGAGAAAATTCGGCTTGCCTCGGGGGCGCCCAGCATGAACTAGGCGACTGTTCTGCGGGGAGAAATTGGGAGGACGTATAACTACCGGAACGTCTTCGATATAGTGGGATCCGTCTCGGTCATTACCGGCGGCGCGCGCGGGCTCGGCACTCTTCTGGCTCCGCTCGACCTGGCACGGTGCGGGCGCAAACCGCACGGACACACCGCGCATTGGGGTCTACGCCCGCTACTCGGTTGGCTGGCTCCCTAAACCGCCGCGCAGCTACGGCTGCTCTAGCCCTTGAGTCCGCTGCGCCCAATGCGGCAACCGCTCTTGGACTCGCCGGGCCGCCTCCTCATGTTGCGCGCCGCTCATGCGCCTCTCGGCTTTCTCGCGCCAGGCCTGTGACTCCGCGTAGCCGCTCGCCTCCGCCAGGCTGAACCAGACGTAAGCTTGAACATAATCCCGCGCGACACCGAGACCGTCGAAGTAGAGTTGTCCGAGAAAACCTTGGGCAGCCGGATGGCCGGCATCGGCGGCCCGCGTCAACCAGTAGGCGGCGAGTGAGTAATCTTGGTGCACGCCCTGACCGTCGGCGTAGAGAGCGCCGAGAAAGCTTTG
>JBIMKD010000325.1:0-8034 GCA_043673815.1 Chromatiales bacterium | reverse complement strand
CGCGTAACCTTCACGCAAGATCAGGGTTTAACATGTCGAACACTACAACCGCGAAAAGGTCGCAGATTCCACGTCAGGCGGTGACCGCCGTCTCGATACCCGCCACGGAGCCGCGAACCTCAGGAGCGCCTTTGAGCGAGGTGGTACCCGACGCGTCTGCCGCGGCAAACCTCATCCCAGACGCCTGGCGTTACTCGGTCGACTTCTGGCAGCGCTGGGTCTTGTTTTTGTACACCCTGCGCGAGCGCGCCAATATCATGCTCGAGCATGAGCAGGCGGGACTTCCGCCTGTCCTCGGTTTCGAGTATCAGACCGTGCTCGATGCCCGGACGTTTGAACGTCCGGCCAATTATGCCCTCCTGCGGATCACCGCTTGCGGAGAGGCCTGCGCGGCAGAATGCGTTAAGGAGAATAAGCGTCCCGTGATCATCTTCGACCCGCGGGCTGGGCATGGCCCCGGGATCGGCGGGTTCAAACGGGAGTCGGAGGTTGGGATGGCGCTCATCGAGGGGCATCCGGTCTACTTCGTGAGCTTCTTCCCCGAGCCCTGCCCTCATCAGACGCTCGCCGATGTGCTGCGGGTGCTGCATCGCTTCGTCGAGGCGGTCGGGAAGCGCCATCCAAAGGTGGGGGCCCCGGTCCTCTATGGCAACTGCCAGGCGGGCTGGGCCGTGGCGCTGCTTGCGGCGGACTGTGCCGGGATCAGCGGGCCGGCCGTGCTCAACGGCTCGCCGCTTTCTTACTGGGCGGGAGAGGAGCAGGTCAATCCCATGCGGCTTCTGGGCGGGCTCTTGGGCGGTGCCTGGCCCGCGCGTCTTCTCGCCGATCTCGGCAACGGTGTGCTGGATGGGGCCTGGCTCGTGCAGAACTTTGAGCACTTGAATCCGGCGAGCTCCCTGTGGGACAAGTACTATCAGCTCTTTGCCCAGGTGGATGAAGAGCGCGAGCGATTCCTCGCCTTTGAACGCTGGTGGGGCGGCTACTACTTCTTCACCAAGGAGGAGTTCACGGCCATCGTCGAGAATCTTTTCATCGGCAATCGGCCGGAGCGGGGTGAGATGCCCGGCCTCTGCCGCATATGCGAGGGCTGCGTCGTGGACTTGAAACGCATCCGCAGCCCCTTGGTGATCTTCGCCTCGAGCGCCGACAACATCGCTCCGCCGCATCAGGCGCTCAACTGGATCCCAGCGGTCTACCCCACTACCGATGCCCTCAAGGCGGCGGGCCAGCGCATCGTGTACCTTCTCAACACCCATGTCGGGCACCTCGGGATCTTCGTCTCGGCGCGGGTCGCCCGGATCGAGCACCGGGCGATCCTCGAGAGCGTGGACGAGCTCGACGCGCTGCAGCCCGGACTCTACGAGATGAAGATCCGCAACCCGACCGGTGATCCCGACTGCCGCAAGCCCCAGTATTCGGTCGCCTTCGAAGAGCGGCGCGCCGAGGACCTGCGCTTCGACTACCCCCGCGAGGCCTTCGAAAGGGTGCGCCGGATCTCCGAATTCAATTCCGCCCTCTACGAGACCTGCGCCGGTCCCTGGGTGCAGGCCCTCGCGACACCCTGGAGCGCGGCGTTGGGGAAGTGGCTGCACCCGATGCGCCTGAGCCGCTACCTCTATTCAGAGAAATTCAATCCCTTTATGGGACTCGTCGAGGGCTGGGCGGAGGCCGCCCGCCGGCATCGGCAACCGGCGGTGGCCGACAACACGTTCCTTGGGCTTGAGGGGCGATTCGCCGAGCAAATTTCTCGTGCCCTCGATTCCTACCGGGAAGCACGCGATCAGTCCTACGAACAACTGTTCCGGCGAATCTACGCATCGCCAGTTTCTCGGGTTTTCGATGAGGTGTTCAGGACCGTTAGTAGGCGTGGGGAGACCGGTTTCACTGACTTTTCAAGATCCCAAGCGTTATGAACCCAGCGAAAAAACGCATCCTCATCGTCGGCGGCGTGGCCGGCGGCGCCACCTGTGCGGCGCGAGCGCGCAGGCTCTGCGAAGCCTGCGAGATCGTCGTTTTCGAGCGGGGCTGCCATGTCTCCTTCGCCAATTGCGGCTTACCCTACTTCGTGGGTGAAGTGATCGACTCGGAGGCCAGTCTGCTGGTGGCCACCCCAGAGCTGTTCAAGGGTCGGTTCAACATCGAGGTGCATACCGAAACGGAAGTCACCGGGATCAATCGGCAAGCCCGACGGATCGAAGCGCGCAACTCCGGAACCGGCGCCACACGGCTGGAACCTTATGACGCGCTGGTTTTGGCGACCGGAGCCCAACCGCTCCGCCCGCCTCTACCGGGGATCGAACTGCCGGGTATTTATATGCTGCGTACTATCCCCGATAGTCACAAGATCAAGGCGGCCATCGCCCTTGCCTCGCGCGCCTTGATCGTCGGGGGCGGCTTCATCGGTCTGGAAATGGCCGAGAATCTGGCTGGGCTGGGGCTCGATGTCACCCTGCTGGAATGGGCCGATCAGCTATTGCCGCCACTCGACCCGGAAATGGCTGGGTACGCCGCCGAGAGGCTGCAAGCGCACGGCGTCCGCGTCCGCTTGGGAGAGGCGGTCGAGGCCTTTGAGCGACTCCCGCACAAGGGGGTCCGCGCGCGCACCTCGAAGGGTGCGGTGCTCGACACCGATCTGGTCATCATGGGCGTTGGGGTGCGCCCGGATTCCGCACTTGCGCGAGCCGCTGGTCTGGAATTGGGAGGGTCGGGAGGCATCCGCGTCGATGAACTCATGCGTACCAGCGATCCCTCGATCTGGGCGGTCGGGGATGTGGTCGAAGTCAAAAATCGCATCACACAAGAGTGGCAACACCTGCCGCTCGCCGGACCGGCCAGTCGGCAGGGGCGGGTGGCGGCCACGGCCATCCTTCATCAATTCAACTGTAACGACCATTCGACGCCTCCATTGGCTTTCGAGGGCGTGCTCGGAACCGCCGTGTGTGAAGTGTTCGGTCTCACGGTCGCGGCCACCGGCGCGAGCGAGAAACTACTGCAACGTGCTGGGATGGATCACCAGAAGGTCTACCTGCATCCTGGTCACCATGCGAGTTATTTTCCCGGTGCCAAGCCGATCCATCTCAAACTGCTGTTTTCGAGGGCGGACGGCAGGATTTTGGGCGCGCAAGCGGTGGGCGAAGCCGGGGTGGCGCGCCGCATCGACGCCATCGCTACGGCCATGATGACGGGTGCGACCGTATTCGACCTGGAAGACCTGGAACTGTGTTACGCTCCCCAATTCGGCGCCGCCAAGGACCCGGTCAATGTGGCCGGCATGGTGGCCGCCAACCATCTGCGCGGCGACATGCCCCTGGCGAGCTGGGATGAGTTGGAGACCACCGAGGCCCTGCTTGTGGATGTTCGTAGCGAGGCCGAGTACGCCACCGGGCATATCACGAATGCGCTAAACCTTCCGCTTGAATGCTTGCGCGATCGGCTTCACGAACTACCCCAGGACCGGGAAATCTGGTTGGTCTGCGGTGTCGGCCAACGGGCTTATTACGCTTTTCGGTTATTGATGCAAAACGGCCTGCGAGTGAGAGTGCTCTCCGGTGGCATGCGAACGTACGAAGCCCGGACTCAGGCGAGTGAAATGCCGAGCCCTACCAAGGCTCAGGATGAAACGAGCCGACAAATCTAAAGAGCTTGCCAAAATGAGCAGGTTGGCTGTGCCGGTATCATGGTCCACGGGGAATGCCATCGTCCCCATCCTCGGGGGATGACCAGGGGCCACTACTGGCCGTGTTGTCAGCGAGGAGGTGAAATGCTGAAGGTTCCATTCATCCTCAACGACGCCCCCTACGGCTCGGAGCGATCCTATAATCCAAGTCGGGCACACTGAGATCGGAGGTAACGGGACAGCATGAGCGTGCTCTTTATTATCAACAACGCGCCCTACGGATCAGAGAAAACCTACAACGCGCTGCGCCTCGCGATGGCACTGCAGAAAGATCACCGGATAAAATAGAAAGCGATCATCACGCGATACGAGCGTCAGCTGATGTTCGTAGCTCAGATTCGTCGCCAAAGTTTCAGCCGCGACTACGCCGCCAAAGCCGTCGCCGCAGGCCGATGCCCGGGCCCTGCTCAACAGGATTCAGAACGAAACCGGTTTCCCCATCGAGCAGTTGATTCTCGAGGGAGGCCCCGTGCGGGTTCTACGAAGTGCACTTCCACGCTGTTCGCTACAAGCTGTGCCAGATCGCCAGCGGAGCTGTAACATGTACTCTTCTTCGATTAGGGAGGTGGATGAATGACGGTTGATTTGCTTGTCGCCGACGGCCGCGTAAGCTTTGAAAGCGCCGTTGCGCATGTGTGCGTAAAGGTTCCCAGAGCGTCACCCGGCGACCGAGCCGAGGACCTGCTGCGTGCCGTGCTAGGACGGGAGTTCGAGAGCGCCAGCCACATCATCGTCTGCGAGGGGGACAACTTCCTTGGGATCCTGAGGATTGAGGCCCTACTCGCGGCACCGGGCGATGCCCCTGTAGCAAGTCTCATGGACCGTGAAGCCCCGGTTGTGCGACCTGGGGTAGACCAAGAGGTTGCCGCCTGGCACGCGGTCCGTCATGGAGAGTCGGCCTTGCCCGTGGTGGACCGCGAAGGCCGTTTCGTGGGGATCATCCCGCCCCACCGGTTGCTCGCCGTGTTGCTCTCGGAGCACGAGGAAGACCTGTCCCGCTTGGGAGGGTTCTTGAAGAGTACATCCGCGGCCCGGGCCACCAGTGAGGAGCCGGTAGAGCGCCGCTTCCGGCACCGTTTGCCCTGGCTGTTCGTGGGCCTGGCAGGAGCGCTGCTCGCAGCAGACTTCGTCGGTTGGTTCGAGGCCCAGCTCCAGCAAAAGGTTATGCTCGCCTTCTTTATCCCGGGGATCGTTTACCTGGCCCAGCCCTCGGCGACCGATCCCCACAGCTCCTCCATACCCTGCTTTAATTCGGATAAAGTCTGCATTGCCGTTACCTCCAAAAATGGGAGGCGGCACCGCGCCAAGATTCGACGCGGCGCCGGGTTCGTTAGCTCACCTTGATCTGGATCCGGCGCGGTTGCGCGTGCTCGGCCTTGGGAATGCGCAGCTTGAGCACCCCGTCCTTGAACGCCGCGTCGCTCTTCATTGTATCCAGCTCCCGGCTCAGCGTGAACGACCGCCGATAACGCAGCGTCTGAACTTCGGCGTAGGCGGGCGTCGTACCCTCCGGTGTTCCGAGGGCGACGCCGCCCTCGATGAGCAGGCCGTCACCGTCCGCGCGCACCGTGAGATTGTCCTTGGGCACGCCGGGTAGATCCGCAAACAGCGTGATCCCGGTCTCGTCTTCAAGCACGTCCACCGCCGGCACCATCGCCGGGCTGTACCGTTCCTCTGTCTGCTTTGCAACTTCTCGTTTCTCGCTCATGACTCATTCCTCCAAACTCGATGACTAAACTCACTTGACTTCGATACGCCTCGGCTGGGCCGATTCCTGCCGCTGGATGGCGATGCAAACGACTCCATCGCGGTAACTGGCCTCGACCCGCGCAGGATCGGCGTCCTCCGGCAGGCTCACCACCCGCTTGAACGCGCCGGCGGCGCGCTCGTTCGCGTAAATGCTGAGCTTTTCGCTCTCCTCCGGTACGTCCGAGGCCCGCTCGCCCGCGATGGTCAGTAGCCCGCGGTCGATGCTGACCGCAAGCTTCGCGGGATCGATCCCGGGCGCGAACGCATAGACCTGGATGGATGTCGGCGTGCTCCCGATATTGATCGCCGGAAACGCGCCGCGACCGACCGCACGTATGCTCGATGGCAGACCCAAGCCCCCGAAACCGTGCTGCATCTCACGTTGCAGCCGCTCTAGCTCGGCGAACAGATCGGTCGGAAACCGCAACAAGGACTCGTACATGGTTTGTACCTCCATAGTGAAGAAATTAATCGCCGCGTCCGCCAGCTTCGGCGCACTGCGGTCATGGGTAGGCTACAATATGGGGCCTGCAAATCATTGATCAAGATCAAGTTCCCCATTGGTATTGGCTACGGAAGGCGAGTGGCATTTCGGTTCTGGGCGCTAAGACAAAGGCCGGCTCGGCCGCCGATGGACAAGAAAGCACGTGGAGTTTAAAGACTATTACCAGACCCTGGGCGTCGCGCTCGGGGCCACATGAGCGTTACGGCGATGGCCTGCAATCGCTTGGGGCGATTGCTTAAAAACTTACAGAAACCCCGGCTCTTCGGCCACCCGATCGGGGGCTTTGAACTGGCCGAGACCCACATCTCTTATGTGCTTCTGGCCGGCCCTTACGCATACAAGTTCAAGAAAGCGGTCGACTTCGGGTTTCTCGACTTCTCTACGCTCGAGAAGCGCAGGTTTTATTGCGAGGAGGAGCTGAGGCTCAACGGGCGCCTCGCCCCCGAGCTTTATCTCGAGGTCGTGGCGGTGACGGGGACGGAGGATGCGCCTTCGTTGGGAGGGCCCGGCTCTCCCATCGAATACTGCGTCAAGATGCGCCGCTTTCCTCGCACGGCGCAGCTCGACCAGGTGCTTGCGCGCGGCGAGCTCACGGGGAATTTGTTCGAGGGGCTCGCGAAGGCGATCGCGGAGTTTCACGACGGCGCCGAGATCGCTTCGGCCGATGTGCCGTATGGAAACGCCTCCGTGGTCGGCAAGTATGCCTTGGAGAACTTCACGCAGATCGGGAGCGGGCCCGCGGAGATCGATGCCAGCAACGCGCTTGCGTCCTTGCGCGCCTGGACCGAGGGGCAGCTCGAGCGGCATCGTGAGCTCATCGCAGGACGCAAGCGCCAAGGGCGGGTGCGGCAATGCCACGGGGATCTGCATCTCACGAACATGGTGTTGCTGGAAGGTAGGATCGTGGTCTTCGATGGCATCGAGTTTAATGCCGCGCTCTCTTTCATCGATGTCATGAGCGAGATCGCCTTCCTCTTGATGGACCTCGATGTGCGCGAGCGTCCCGATCTCGCATGGATCTTCCTCAACCATTATCTGGAGGCGACGGGTGACTACGAGGGCCTGCCATTGCTGGACCTTTACCGCGTTTACCGATCGCTCGTGCGGGCCAAGGTCGCCTATCTCGAGCATCGGTCCGGGAGCGCGAAGGAGGCGTGTCTCGCGCGCTACGAGCGGCATCTCGCGTTGGCTGGGCGCTATGCGGAACCGCGTCCTCCGGGTCTCATCCTCCTCACCCACGGTGTCTCCGGCGCCGGCAAGACCGCGCAGAGCGCGGCGTTGATCCCCCGGCTCGGGGCACTACGCATCCGCTCCGACGTCGAGCGCAAGCGGCTGGCCGGTCTGTCGGCCCAGGCGAAGACCGCAAGCAGTGTGGCGGCCGGGATCTACGCTGCCGCCATGACCGATCGCACCTATGAACGGCTCTTGGACCTCGCCCGCAGCGTGAGCGGCTGCGGCATTCCGGTCATCGTCGATGCCACCTTCCTCGCTCGTGCGCGCCGCGAGGCCTTCGCGGCGCTTGCGAGATCGCTCGGCGCGTCGTTCCGGATCCTGGATTTTCGGGCCGGTGAGGCGGCGTTGCGTGTGCGGATCGCGCGCCGCGCGGCAGAAGGCCACGATGCCTCCGAGGCCGATCTCGCGGTGCTCGAACACCAGCGCCGTAGCCAGGAGTCCTTAACGCCGCACGAGCAGTCGTTGACCCTGATCTGGGACACCGAGTGCCCGGCCGAAGCCGCGCTCATCGCCGCCGACCTCGAGCGGCTCACGCAATGTCGGCCCACTCGCTGACGCGGAGGTTCAGATCCCGTAAGGCCATCAAGTTCGCGCCCGCGTCACGATCCGTGCGGCGTTCGCCTTCGACTTCGGTAGGCCGGTGAGGCCGCCCTTCGTTTGACCCAGATCACGTTCGCGTGCGGCGTTTTGAGTATGATGTTAAATAATGCTGAGAAGTATTGCTTAGTCCGACGGATCTTCCTTAATCGGATTTTGCTAACTTAGTGAAAGGCGAGGAGAAAGGGGTTAATGTGGTGCCGATATGTAGGCATGTATATGCACATATGATGCTTGTATCTATGGAGTATAGTGTTATAATGTGCAGGCATGT
>JBIMKD010000324.1:0-8944 GCA_043673815.1 Chromatiales bacterium | reverse complement strand
GTGTTATTGGTGTGGGCCTTGAGAATACACCAAGTGAGATAGTTCAACTTGGCGATGTCGGCGGAATAGGTGGGGAAATAACCCGGGAAGCGGGCCAGCAGCGCGAAGCAGAAGAGATCGGGCAGCGGCCGCTCCGGAAGCGAGCGCTTGATTGCGGCCAGGACCGCGCCATTGGAGGTGTATACGCCCTTGCGTCTGCTCTCCCATTCCTGGAATTGAGGATCGCCCTTGGCGTACTTGGCGCCCGCCAAGACCTCCCAGTGATCGAAATTCATCCGATTGACCACCCCGACTTCGTAACGGTCCTGCAGGTTGGTTCCCACCCCCGGCAGATCGACGCGCACCGGGATGCCATGTCGTCCGAGCTCCGCGCTCGGTCCAATCCCGGAGAGCATGAGCAACTGCGGGGTGTTGAACGCCCCTCCCGACAGGATGACCTCGCGCGAGGCGCGCGCCTCGCGCTTTTCGCCCGCTCCTTGGTTAGGGTTCCTATGCGCTTGATACAAGCGCTCGCCTTTGAGGTACTCGACACCAATCGCTCGCTGATGGGTATCGACGAGCACCCGAGTCGCGAGCGCATTGAGCTCGATCGCGAGCTTATGCGGATATTTTTTCTGGACATCGAGCAACCGCTCCCGTGTCCCGAGGCGGCTATGGTTACAAGTGTGCAGCGGTGCGTAACGGATCCCAAAGGCGTTCTTGCGCACCAGGCGCCAATCATTGGGATCGCCTTGGCCTTGCAAGAACCACTCGATGCGGCTAAGGGGCTCTCCCACGTCCTTGAATGCCGCAAGGAACGATTTTTTAAGGATCTTCACCAGCGTCTCATCACCGAGCGCGCTCTCCGGGATCGCTTTCTCGGTTTGCAACCAACCGTTCCAACCATGGCGGGTCGGATTGATACCCAACTTCGCCAGCCAGCGGTAGGGAAACAAGCGGTGGCGGCAATTCTCCATCTTCTCGAAATAGGTGCGCATGTTCTCGGCGCTCCACGAGGAGTCACCGATGAGCCGCGCCAAGGCATCCCAGTCTTCGTTGTGAGGATAGACGGTGATCATGGCATTGTGGGCAGTGCAGCCCCCGAGACATCCGGCGCGGGGATAGAGCACGCCATCCACCCGTTTGCCGTTCCACTCCTCTCGATACTTCAGGTCCCTTCTCTGGAGTGCGTCGCTGCCATAGTGGCGGACCCAGTAATCCCAATTCATCCCCTCGTTCTCGACGGAAAAAGGATGCAACACCGGGATCTCATAGTCCTCCGGGAGCCGGTTGGTGGCAGGATACAAGGCGTCGCCGCCTTGCGTCTGCATCGGATCCCCGCCTGCCTCCAGCACCAACACCCGCCGACCCTGTTCCGCTAAGCGCGCAGCGAGCGTCCCGCCCCCCGCGCCGGAACCGACGATGATGTATTCATACTCTGTGCTCATGCCGCCCCTCCCGCTCTTTTGCGTTTTCGCCTGCCGCGCGTTACATCGTCTTCAAAAACTCGATCAGGGCTAATTTATCCTCGTCACTGAGACCGGGCTCTTCCTTGAAATAGTCGCTGCCGAAGTAGTGCCCACGGTTGACGACAAAGTCCGGACACTTGTTGACTTTCAGCATGGCGTCGACCAGGTCACGCTCGCGGAAGACCTTAATGGCCTCTTCATCGCTGGCGCCTGCGGGGAGCGCCTTCAGCGCGTTCTTGACTCTAATAATCACGGGCAGGACCCGTGTCTTTTTGTCCAAGTCCATGTTCGAGATTAGGTTGACCGGCGTCCCTTTCGGGATCGGTCCGATCTCGATCCCCCCGCCTTCAAAGAGCCAGGGCAACCAGCGGTCGAGCACTCCCACCAGCGGTTGTAGAAAGGCGGGAAGGTAGCCCGCCGGCACCCGCACATAGCTCCGCTCCGCCGTTACATCGATGACCCCCGGCGCTTCCTTGCCTGAAGCCGTCATATATTTACGCACCCCCTCGCGCCTTTCCGGCCAGAGCATTTTTTGTATCGAGTCCTCGAACGACTTCATCCGGTCTTCCACCGAGCCGCTCCAGTAAAACTCCCCGACCGTGTTGTTCAAGAGGTAGGGGGCCGTGGACCAGAGGCTGATGAGCGACGCCGGCCGGGTGTAGCCGCGCCCGCCGGCCGGCATCTTATATTCTCTAGGCTCGCCGGTGATTGGGTGGTGTACCGTGATCGTGCCGACCGAGGGAAGATCCTTGTAGGACTGAGAGGAAAAGTTGTCCCAGATATTATCGGCGATGGCGTTGGTGGCCAGCGGGCTGCACGCGTTGGTTTCAAGCAGGCTTACCGGCACGCGCAACTCCGTCGACAGGAAGTTGTCCTGCAAGAAAGCATCCGCCATCACGATGGCCTTTATTTGCCCTTTAAACTCGTCGGTTTTGACCCACTCCCAATACTTGTTCCAGCATTCGAGGTAATTCGGGCCCACGCAGCCGTTGGGAAAAAACGAATAGGCTTTTTCCGGAAGCTTGCTTGAGTGGCAGCGGGCGCATCGCTCGGCGAACATCTCCTTGCCGCGAGCGAGGTTTGCCTGGCCACCGGTCAGATACCCCTCACCGCCGGGTGCATTCTTGAGATAGTCGGGTTTGGCGGTGGCGAGGAAGAACAAGGCGAGGTCCGGCGTCTGCTTTTCGTTCGCGTTCCAGTACGACGAGTTCTTCCGCGCAACCTCGATTTCGATGGGTGAAATGTTCTTCCCCCCGACCAATGGATTGAAATGTTCCAACCATTCCTCGCTGAAAAGACCGATGTTGACGAACACACGGTTCAGTGCCCCCAGCGCGCCGACCGAATCGGCGCCGTCTTTGAGAACGCGAGGTGTCCAAACGGTGTCGGGCGCCGTAAAGAATTTAGTGAGTAGACTGCCAGGAGGCACATAGTCATTGAGCTGGGCATTGTTGCGGCTGCCGCCGGCCAGCGTTTCTTGGCCCAGTCTCAGCGCGTTCAGCATACGTGGCCCCAGGTTATAGACCGCATTCATGGTACGCGGGTTGTTGATGTAGTCGGTGGAAACGAAGGACGTGTCCAACCCGCCGGGGCGAGAGGTGTGGAAGAGTTGATAGGGGAAGCTTGAAGCATCGGCTTCATAAGTAAAGATCCGATCGACCCAGAAATACTGGGCGCCGGGGTTCGAATTGAGATTCGCCCACTTCGGATTCTCAGGATCTGCGGGTGGGTTGGTCGGGTTCGGGCCGACGTGGCAGAAGCCGCATGACATTCCCACCCGGTACGGTTTGACCAGGCCCTTGTCGTGATAATAGCTGGGATCGGAGTAGTAACGCTCCGGATCCCAGCGCTTCTGAGCCGCCTCATCGAAGTCGGGGTTGGGAAAGAGGCGCAGGCCGACGATGCCGGTGGCGTAGCCATAATATGAACCCACCGGTATATTCGCGCCCCGAGCGCCGATCTTGACGCCCGGATACTTGGTCTCGTTCTCGAACGGATCCGGCGGGCAGTCCTTGGCCCGCGTATCCAACCACAGGCCGTAGCGGTCCTGCTGCGGTCCCGTTCCCTTCTCAAAGCAGGGTTCGTTGACCAAACCTAGATATTGCCACCGGTTATCCCGGCTGAATTTCAGGCTCGGATGGTTAGAAACGGTCTTCAAGAGATCGAGCCCACCTCGGCTCTCCCTTGAGAGGATGTCCCACAGCCGATCGTTACCCGCGGTCCAAGCGATCCAGTTGTTGCGGCCTTTCGCGACGGCCTTTACGGCGTCCTCGGGTGAGATCCCCGGCACGTAGGGGGCGAGCGCGGCGGCGACCGCTTGAGGGTCCTTGGTCACCCCGTAATCCATATCGGCAAAATAATCTTCGTCGGCCCCCGGCAGGCTGTCCGCCTTTCTCCCCACGCAAAGCGCTTCATCCTTGACATTGCCGGCTCCCGTTCCGCAAACGCTGGGCTCCTTGCCGCAGCCTACAAGAGCCAATAACCCCGCGCCGAGCAAAAGGCGCGCACGACGTGTTTTCTTGATTTTCATTTCGCCCCCTCCCAGTCCGAACAAATGTTGTTGGCGTGATGATGAGCCCGGAGCCGTCGAATGGTTCGGAAAACTATCGGGTACGGTGGGTTTCCTCAGTTGATCCAAGGGACCCCATGGAAATACAGGATTCCGCACCCCTGACCACTACGGCCAAATCCCCGGCGCACCTGGATAATGATAGGGCTCATTACCCGGATCTGTCTACCGGGCAACGTCGATTTCTAGCTCAAACCGGGACGGCGAATAGGGTCGGCAAGCGCCGACCTACCAACGCAACTCGGGAAGCTCGCTGAATACATGTCGCACACCTTCGCTCCATTGACTGCTGAGCGCGGTGAAATACGCATCACCCTCGTCGAACCGGCGACGCATCTGCATTTTCAGACTGTTCCGCTCGTAGCAAATCAGATCGATTGGCATGCCTACGGACAAGTTACTGCGCATGGTCGAATCGAACGAAACCAGCACGCACTTCGCAGCATCGGCGAGCGTTGTGGAACGGGTAATCACGCGATCGAGGATAGGCTTTCCGTATTTTGTTTCGCCGGTCTGAAAATAGGGCGTGTCGAGCCCCGCCTCGATAAAATTGCCCTCTGAGTAAATCCGAAAGAGACGCAAAGGCTCGCCGCTAAGTTGTCCGCCGAGTATGAACGAGGCGTTGAACGTGATGGGACTCTCTGCCAAATACTGACCGTCGCGGCGATCAATATCGCGCATCGCGTCCGCCACCAAAACCGCGACGTCAAACATGGTCTGAGCGTTCCACAAATTGAGGACCGCGCCCTCGGCGTCACCCCGCTGCTTCAGCACGCTGATCACGGCTTGTGTCCCCGCTAGATTACCCGAGCTCAATAGAACGATCACCCTGTCACCACAGCGTTCGAACACGGTCATTTTGCAAAACGTTGCAAAATCGTCCACGCCGGCGTGCGTGCGAGAGTCCGAGGCGAAAATCATTCCGCTATCGAGCATGATACCCACACAGTAAGTCATTTTCTTGTCGTCTTTAGAGAGGGAGAAATGCATATTACTCCATTCGGCGGTGCGGATTTCAGGTCCTCGAACGCCGGAGATCCAAGGTATGGGGGTACTCGGGGTTGATTTCCTCCCGCGGCGGCTCCATGGGACCGGGGGGGTGGCCCTCGGGAAAGAAGCGCCCGAGGCGCGCCACATCGGGCGGCGGTTCGAGCATGCCCGGGCTATGTC
Source organism: Chromatiales bacterium (assembly GCA_043673815.1). Classification (GTDB taxonomy): domain Bacteria; phylum Pseudomonadota; class Gammaproteobacteria; order JACCXJ01; family JACCXJ01; genus USCg-Taylor. The sequence continues at coordinate 3,757 of JBIMKD010000324.1, read as the reverse complement.
CAGAGGGCCAGAAGCGGCCCACGCGGCGCGCCTCGGCCTCATAGGCGTTGACCGGAAAGACCGTGGGGTTACGCCCGCCCGGGTGGGCGACGTGATAGGTACAACCCCCGATAGCGCGGCCGTTCCACGTATCGATGAGGTCGAAGACCAAGGGCGAGTGCACCCCGATGGTCGGGTGCAGCGCGGATGGCGGTTGCCAGGCGCGGTAGCGCACCCCCGCCGCGTACTCACCTTGCGTACCGGTGCCGCGCAGCGGCACCCAGCGGCCTTGACACGCCAACACGTAACGCGAGTCGGTCATGCCGGTGACTTTGACCTGCAGCCGCTCGACCGAGGAGTCGACGAAGCGCGCCGTGCCCAGGTTGCTGATTTCCTCCCCCAGCACGTGCCAGGGCTCGATGGCCGCGCGCAGTTCAATCTCTATGTCCCCGAGCGTCACCGTTCCATAATGCGGGAAGCGGAACTCGAAGAAGGGCGCGAGCCAGACGAGATCGAAGGGATAGCCCATCGCGTGCAGTTCGCTCACCACCTCCTGCAGGTCGGCCCATACATAATGCGGCAGCAGAAAACGGTCGTGGAGGCTGGTGCCCCAACGCACTAGACGGCGCCGGTAGGGCTCATTCCAGAAACGGGCGGTGAGGGCGCGCACCAACAGCATCTGCACCAAGCTCATCCGCGAGTGCGGTGGCATCTCGAAGGCCCGAAGCTCCACCAGCCCCAACCGCCCCGAGGCGCTGTCCGGGGAGTACAGCTTGTCGATACAGAACTCGGCGCGGTGGGTGTTGCCGGTGACATCGACGAGCAGGTGGCGCAGCAGGCGGTCGACCAGCCAGGGCCAGGGCACCTCACCCTCCGGCATCTCTTGGAAGGCAATCTCGAGCTCGTAGAGATTCTCGTGGCGCGCCTCGTCGACACGCGGACTTTGGCTGGTGGGCCCGACGAAGAGGCCCGAGAACAGGAACGATAGCCCCGGATGGTGCTGCCAGTAGGTCACGAAGCTGCGCAAAAGCTCGGGCCGCCGGAGGAAAGGGCTGTCGGCAGGCGTAGGGCCGCCAAGCGTGATATGGTTGCCGCCGCCGGTCCCGGTGTGGCGCCCATCGAGCATGAACTTCTCGGTGCCGAGGCGCGTCATCCGTGCCTCCTCATAGAGGGCCGTGGTCGTCTCAACGAGCTGGTCCCAGGTGTGGGCGGGGTGGATATTGACCTCGATGACGCCGGGGTCGGGCGTGATCTGCAGCCGCTCCATACGCGTATCGCGCGGCGGTTCGTAGCCTTCGAGTAAGACCGGCAGGGCGAGATCGGCGGCGGTGGCCTCCACCGCGGTCACGATGTCGAGATAATGCTCGAGGTCAGTGAGCGGCGGCAGGAATACGTGCAACTTTCCGGCGCGCGGCTGGACGCATAGCGCGGTACGCACCATGTTGGCGGGGTGCGGTCTCGCGTCCGCGTAGCCCTGTTCGAAGACCCCCGGCGTTGATCCCGTGGCGAGTATCTGGCGGTAGCGGCGCGCGACTTCACCGTGGACATCCGCGAGCGGCGGCCGCGCTTCGAAGAGGCTCGCTTCGGGCAGGATCTCCCGGTCCTCTTCGGCGACCCAGGGGAGCGTGTCGAGCGGCAGTCGCAGGCCCGCGGGCGCGTCCCCCGGGTTCAAGTAGAGGTGCCCCCGCCGCACCGGCCAGGGCGAGCTACGCCAGCCGCTCTGCCCGCAATCCCATGCGAGCGGCAGCACATAGGCGGTCGGGGTGTCGAGACCCCGGTCGAGCGCTTGGGCAAGCATACGCCGCTCTTCGGGGTCTTCGAGATTGGCCCTGAGCGGGTCCAGATTGACCGGCACACCGCCCTCTTTCCACAGATAGTAGAGCGCGTCTTCATAGGCGGGGACGGCATAGCGCTCGCCGATCCCTAGCCGCCGCGCGAGCTGGGCGGCGAATTGCGCGGCGTGAGTCGCACCGAAACCGATGCCGCGGCTACCCAAGGCGAAGAGATCGGGATTGCGCCAGAGCGGCAGGCCGTCCTTGCGCCAGAAACAGCCTAAGGTCCAGCGCGGCAGCGACTCGCCCGGATACCATTTACCCTGCCCGAAGTGCAGAACCCCGCCCGGACCGAAGCGCCGCCACAGACGTTGGAGCAGTTCTTCCGCCAGCGAGCGCTTGTGGGAGCCAAAAGCGGCGATGGTCCATTCCGCAGCATCCATGTCGTCGATGGAGACAAACGTCGGCTCCCCGCCCATGGTCAACCGTACGTCGTGCAGAGCCAGGTCCTCATCCACTGCCCGGCCCAAGGCGTTGATCGCCGCCCACTGATTTTCGGCGTAGGGCTTGGTGACCCGCGGGTCCTCGTGGACGCGCAGAACCGTATTGCTGTGACGTAACTCGACCTCGCACTCGTCCGTAGCGCCGGTGACCGGCGCCGCGCTCACGGCGTCCGGGGTGCAAGCAAGCGGGATATGGCCTTCGCCGGCGAACAGCCCCGAGGTCGGGTCGAGCCCGAGCCATCCGGCGCCCGGTACATAGACCTCGGCCCAGGCGTGCAGATCGGTGAAATCGCTCTCGACGCCCGCCGGTCCATCGAGGGCCTTGACATCCGGGGTGAGCTGCACGAGGTAACCCGAGACGAAGCGCGCGGCGAGACCCAAATGCCGCAGGATTTGCACCAGCAACCAAGCGGAATCACGGCAGGAACCGAGGCGTGTCCGCAGGGTCTCCTCGCAGCCCTGGATGCCAGGTTCCATGCGTATCGTGTAGCGGATGTCCCGCGCCAAGCGTTGATTCAGCTTGACCAGGAAATCATTGGTATCTTCTTCGGAGCGCTCGGCTCCGGAAAGCCACTCTCTCAGCCTGGGTCCGTCCTCCTTGGTCTCGATATAGGGGACGAGATCCTTGCGGAGATTAGAATCGTAGCTGAAAGGATAGCGCTCGGCGTAGTCTTCATGAAAAAAATCGAAGGGGTTGATGACGGTCATCTCCGCCACCAGGTCCACTTCGATCGACAGCTCGCGCGTGGGCTCCGGGAATACCAGGCGGGCGAGGTAGTTGCCGAAGGGATCCTGCTGCCAATTGATAAAGTGTTTGGGCCGGACCCTGAGCGAGTAAGCACTGATAGGCGTACGTGTATGCGGCGCGGGGCGCAGGCGGACCACGTGCGGCGAGAGCCGGACCCGGCGGTCGTAGCGGTACTCGGTCTTGTGGTGCAATGCGACGCGAATGGCCATGAAAAATCCTCTTCTACCTCCGGCCCTCAAGCGGCCAGGGAGCGTGATTTTGGCGCCGGCGCCTCGGTCAGGAAATAGGTTGCCCGGATGCGATCGTGAAGTTTGCCGAGCGCTATTTGCAGGCTATCGATGAACTCGTGCAATCCCTCGTGGGCGAGGTGCTGTACTATTGCCTCGCCGACCTGGCGTTTCAACCGCACCACGTAGCGCCGCGGCACTTCATTGCGGGGAAGCGCATTCAGGCTCTGCTGCATTTCGCCCAGACAATGATACACGGAGCGCGGGAATCCCGCATCCTGGAACAGGAAGCGCAGCACTTCCGCGCCGCTCACGCGCACGTGCACCTGGCGGCGGTACATCTGATAAGACGACAGCGACTTGAGCACTCTCAACCACTGTATGTTAGCGAACGGCGCGAGGTCCTCCGAGTGTTTGGGCAGGAGGCTGGCCGAGCGCACGTCGATGATGCGAGTGGTCATGTCGGCGCGCTCGAGATTGCGGCCGGTGCGAACGAATTCATACGCCTCGTCATGGCTCATGGTGCCC
>JBIMKD010000323.1:0-5883 GCA_043673815.1 Chromatiales bacterium | reverse complement strand
TTGTTCACGACTCTCACAGTCTTCTGACTGTTCGAACGTTCCGCCACAGGCGCAACACTCGATACGGGTGGGTGGTTAGCCCTTACCCGGCAGGGACTTTCACCCTGCAAGATACGCCAAGCTTCTCTTGGCGCGATAACGCATAAGCTGAGGGGCGGCGACGTTAGGAGCCGTCCCTCTCCAGCGCCTGGTTGGGCAGCTTAGGTAGCACATAGCGCCCGAAACCAAAACGCAACCACGAGTTCGCCGACCCCAAACAAAACGGCAACCAGCGAAATTACGAAGGCTGTTCTCATAGCCTTGAGATATTTGTTTGCCCGGGCGGAGCGTTGCTGCGCTTCGTCAGCAGCATTTTGTGCCGCTGACGCCTGGGCTTTCACATCCCAAAGTTTGTACTGATGCTTCCAATAGGCTGCTAGCACTGCCACCAACAGTGCCACAGCCGTCGCTGTCAGAAAGATAAGAAAAGCGATATTTCCGGAAAGCTTGATCAGTGCCTTCGACTGAGCGAGAGCGGCTACGAGCGCTCCACCCGACACGGCCTGAAGCATTCCTATAACGAAGGCTTCATTCGAGAATAGGATATCTCGATCAGTCTGGGTCACGGTTATACCGTTCCTCTACTATCCGCCCAACGCGCAAGCTCACCGGCGCGCCGCTTTTTGGCGCGTCCGGTGGAGCGCGTTGTTGGGCACATTGCCTGTGAAAACAGCGACCGGCACATGGCGAGCGACTGCTACCGACTTACGAAGTGTCTTAATGCGCTCAATCTCGTGCATGGTTTGAGCCGTGAAATACGACTCACCGCAATGGGGACATGACCACATCGGGATACTTTCTATCACAAGAAGGTTAGGACCATGACCAAAACTACGGGTGACCTCACGAAGCTGAACCCCAGTTTGCCCACATGAGGCGCAACGTTCGCTAGGCGAGGTATACGGTAACGACGACAAGCGTTCCGGTGGGACCAACTTTGACAATGGTTTCTGCTTCGAGGTCGTCGAGGGTGAAACCGCGGATGACACACTTGACCTCGCGGGTTTGGCGATCGCGCTGGCGCTCGATAATTTCGCCCGTGAGGATGATGTTTTCGAGATCGAGGATCGTGAGGTTGTCATCGTCTAGCTCTTCGGCGGCATGTATAGAGACCACATAGTTCAGTGAGCGAATAAGGTCGCGCAACTGGGAAATCGTCGGCTTCGGCACTCATGAATTCTAGCAACGATCTATGTGTGGCCCAACATGAAGTAGCAACCCCAAATGACCCCCTGAAAAAGTTAAAACGTGGGGTGTAAAAATCCTTGAGCTTAAGTTTTTCAGGGCTTGGGCCGCAAAACAATGCCGTAAATAACCCCACTTTTTGGAATCGGTTTATACGCTGCTCTTCTATGCAAGACAAGCCAAAACTCCTGGACCAGGTGCGGGAGAAGTTAAGGGTCAGGCATTATAGCATCCGCACAGAACAGGCCTATGTCGATTGGATCAAGCGCTTTGTCCTGTTTCACCGCAAACGTCACCCCGAAACCATGGGGAATCGGGAGATTTCAGAGTTTATCAGCCATCTGGCGACACACCGGAAGGTGGCGGCGTCCACTCAGAACCAGGCGCTGAGCGCGCTGGTGTTCCTTTATCAAGAGGTGCTGGGGCGAGAGATCGGGTGGCTCGATGATCTGGAGCGGGCGAAGCGGCCATCGCGCTTGCCGGTGGTCTTGACCCAGGCCGAGGTGCGGTCGGTGCTGGCCCATCTCGATGGGCGCCATGAGCTGATGGCGAAGCTCCTGTATGGCGCGGGATTGCGGTTGATGGAGTGCGTGAGACTGCGCGTCAAGGATGCGGACTTTGAGCGCGGCGAAATCCTGGTGCGGGATGGAAAAGGCGGCAAAGACCGCGTCAGCATGTTGCCACAGAGTGCAACCGAACCGCTGAAGAACTATCTGGAGAAGGTGCGGGCCATCCACGAGAAAGATCTGGCCGAAGGCTTTGGCGAGGTCTATTTGCCGTTTGCCCTGGAGAAAAAGTACCAAAATGCCGCCAGGGAGTGGGGCTGGCAGTATGTTTTCCCGGCCTCTAAGCGCTCGGTTGACCCGCGTTCCGGGAAGGAGCGGCGTCATCACATCGACGAGAAGTCATTGCAACGGGCGGTGAAAAGCGCCGTGCGCGCCTCTCGAATAGCAAAACCGGCGACCTGCCACACCTTTCGCCATTCCTTTGCGACCCATTTACTGGAGTCCGGCTATGACATTCGCACGGTCCAATAACTGCTCGGCCATCAGGACGTGAGCACTACCATGATCTACACCCATGTGCTCAACAAAGGTGGCAAGGCGGTGCGGAGCCCGCTGGACCGCATTTAGTGCACCCTGTCCCAACTAGTTGCGGGCCGTCTTGCTTCGACGCCACGCATGGCATCCCTCGATCGGCGTGTGACGCGGCCGGATGGGCTTCCGGCATGGAGCGCACGGCGTAGGCGAGGAGCGTCGTCGCCTTGCTGCTGCCCGCCACGGCGTCGATCTTCAGTACCTTTTGCGTGGATTCGACTACCGCTTGGTATTCGGTGGTCAGGGAACGCAAGCGCATAAAAACCCCAGGACTCAAACCAACTCCGCCATCGGTTTCACCGGCTACTCACGCATACCTCAGCGCTTCGGCGATCCGTAGCCTCGCGGCGCGCAACGCGGGCAACAATCCACCGACGAGACCCATCACGAGGGCGAAAACCAAGGATTCCATCACGATCGCCGGCGTCAAGGTAAAGTCGAACGATAACTCTGCAAAGGTCTGCCAGTTCATGGTGGAGACGCTCACTGTCTGCATCAAGGAGGCCAGCAAGATCCCCAGCGCGCCCCCGACGAGACCGAGGAGACACGATTCGGTGATGAATGCCGACAAGATGTCGCGCCGAGGAAACCCCAAAGCCCGCAGGGTGGCGATCTCTGAGGTGCGCTCGGCCACCGAGCTGTACATGGTGATCATCGCTCCGAGCACAGCGCCGATCGCAAAGATTATACTTAGCGTCGTCCCCAGTATAGTTAAGAAATTCGACATCACCTCCGACTGCTCGGCATAGAACGCAATCTCCGGCTTGGCTTCGAGCGTCAAGCGCGGGTCCTTAGTGATCCTTAGCTGTACGGATTCGAAGGTATGCCGGTCGGCCAGCCGGAAAATCACCGAGGAGTATGCATTGCGGCGAAACGCCTGCATCAACTGATCGACATCGCCCCAGATCTCCGAGCCGAAGCCACTCTGCCCCGCATCGAAGAGCCCGACCACGGTCCACTCCCGGCCGCCCAATCGGATCCGCTCCCCGAGGCCGGTCCCGGCAAAGCCCTCCGCTATCTTGACGCCGGCGATGATTTCCGTGGTTCCCGGCCGGAACATCCGGCCTTGCACCACGCGCACCTGCGGCCGCAGCCACAAGCCCGGCGTTGATAGCCCGCGAATGGTGACATTCGAAGGCTTCCCGCTCCCGCGTTTCGCGAGCACGAGGAGCACCAAGGTTTCCTTCGAAGCAAAGCGCTCTCCCGCCGCCCCGTGCGCAATATGCGGCAAACTCTCGACGATCGCCGCCTGCTCGCGATCCACGCTGCTTTGTACTTCAGTTTCCGCCGAACGGCGAATGACGATGACATTGTCGCTACGGCCGGTATCCACCAAGGTTTGCTTGATGCCTTCGGCAAGCATACGCATGGTCGCGAAGACGAATACCACCAGGGCCATTCCCCCGATGGTCAAGAGTGTCGTTACCCGACGCGCCCGGAGATTGCGATGAATATAATAGAACGGAACGGCCACGGGTCCTACTGTGTCACAAGTCGATCAAGGGATGCCATGCGAGGCGGAATCGGGCGAGAAAGCAGAGTTTACACGCCAGTAAATGAGCATTTCGAGCCACATTCCAACGAAGCAGAGCGCCCTTCAGCGGGTTGTGACACAGTAGGACTAGGGGGCGTCTCGCAGCGCCGAGGCAATGGATTCCTTGGCGCCGATGGCCGCGAACAACCCGGCCAAAAGCCCCACGAGCCCGACCGCCCCGAACGCCAACGCAATGGTCGTCGTGGAGACCGTGAAAATCGGAAACAGGGTCCCGACGCGGGCGGCGAAGACCTCCGCGACCGGGAAGGTCAGGGCGATCCCGAGCAGGCCCCCCGAGCAGGACAGGAACAAGGATTCGCCCACGATTAGCCCAAGCACATGTTTGGAACCGAAGCCCAGAGCCTGCAACGTGGCGTACTCGCGCCTCCGTTCCCGGACGGCCATCGTCATCGTGTTCGCCGCCACGGCGAGGATGATGGCGATCACGAACAGCGATACAATTTGAACCACCACCAAGATCGCCTCCGTCATCGCGACGAACCCGAGTTGAAAGGCCTTCTCGGTCTCGGTCAGCGTCTCCGCCATCGAGTTTTTGAAAAGCGCATCGATGTCCCGGGACACCCGGGCCGCCTCAGCCGCGCGCTGCAACCCAATGACGTAGATGCCGACGCGGTCCTGGCGTCCGCCGGGCTGCTTCTTCTGCTCCTCATTGAGATAGTTCCAATGGAAGAGGAGATTCGTCTCGTCGATTTTCGGATCGGCGCCGGTATAAATCCCGCGCAGCACAAACCGCCACTCCCCAGGATAAATCGTACCCCGTAACGGGACCACATCGCCGACTTTCCAGCCGTATTGGTCGGCGAGCTTGCGGCCGGCAACGGCGCCGCCTTGGTCTTTAAGAAACGCACTCAATGCTTCAGGCGGCAACACAAATTCAGGATACAAGTTTAAATAGCCTTTGGGTTCGATGGCGAACTGCGGGAAGAAATTCTTCTCATCGATATAGATCCCCGCGAACCAATTGGCGTAGCTCACCATGGCCACCCCAGCGATCTGGCGAATGCGCTGGAGGTAGCTGATGGGCAGCGGAAAGATGAGCGAGATCGCGTTGCGGGTAATGAGCCGCTTGGCGGAGGTCGCCTCGGCGCCCGCATACCAGGCATCGACCACGGTGCGCAGCAGCCCGAAAGCCACGATGGCGACGATGATTCCAGCCAAGGTTAACGCCGAACGCAGGCGATGCCGCAGGAGGTTCCGCGCTATTAGTCCGACAAAAAACGCCAGGCCCGACATGCTCAATCGATCCGGCTGCTTAAAATCTAGCTAAAAATATTTGAAGTTTAAGCATATCGTTAAACTCCCTCTCCCTCCGGGAGGGTTGGGGTGAGGGGATTAGAATAAGGATAACTCATTGTTTTATATCCCCTCATCCTAACCTTCTCCCGAAGAGAGAAGGGACTTATCATTTTGTCGTAGTGGTTTTGTTCATTTGGGCGGTAAGAGTCTATTCCCCGCGAGGTTGTATACCGCGTGGGGCGAAATCTAAATTGACTCAGAAGCTTCATCGATGAGCGCCCCTTTATCCAACTGCATGATCGCATGCGCGGATGCGGCGGCAAGGTGGTCGTGGGTCACCAAGATAATCGTCTTGCCCAAGTCACGGTTCAGCCGCCCAAGCAAGGCCAACACCCCGCGGGCTGAGTTACGGTCTAGATCGCCCGTCGGTTCATCGGCGACGATGAGCGCCGGATCCGTAACCACCGCGCGCGCAATCGCAACCCGTTGCTGCTCGCCCCCAGAAAGCTGCCCCGGGTAATGGTCCTTGCGTTCCTCGAGATCCACCATGCGTAAGACCAACCCGACATGCTCGCGCCGTTCGCGCTTCGTGAGCCGCGTGAGCAGCAGCGGCAGCTCGATGTTCTCATACGCGGTTAAGACCGGTAGTAGGGCACTTCGATAAATTCGTTTCCAGTGGTAGCTAACCATTGAATAACCAAGGATGATTAAAGGCTGGTTAGTGGTGTTTTGTACACGGCTACCGCTTGCCTTATAGGATACCGTTTACCA
>JBIMKD010000322.1:0-9257 GCA_043673815.1 Chromatiales bacterium | reverse complement strand
GGCGCACCACCGTGACGACCAAGCCGAAACCCTGCTGATGCAACTGCTGCGGGGCTCGGGACCTCGAGGCCTCGCGGGGATGCCCCGCCTGGTGCGCTGGGGGTCGGGCTGGCTCGCGCGGCCTTTGCTCGCCTTCGATCGAGCCGATCTCGCGGCCTATGCCGAGGCTCACCGCCTGCGCTGGGTCGAAGACCCGAGCAACACCGATGCGCGCTATGCGCGTAATTTCTTACGCCATGCGGTGTTGCCGGTACTGAAGACACGCTGGCCAAGCTTAGGGGCGACGCTCGCACGCGCGGCCCTGTGGCAGGCGGAGGCCGCGGCGCTCATCGACGAGATCGCGGAACAAGATCTGACGCGGATCGCATCCGGTGCGCCCGCCACGGTCTCTGTCTCGCGCTTACGGCGCCTGCCCGAGGCGCGGCGGCGAAATGTCTTGCGCCTTTGGTTAGTTCGATGCGGCCTGCCGTCCATGACGGCGGCCCAATTGCAACAGTTGGCGGGGGAAGCCCTGGAGTGCCGATGGGATGGTAGGGCTTGCATTCGCTGGCCGGGGGGCGAGGTGCGCCTCTATCGAGACGATTTTTACGCCATGCGTCCCTTGCGCCCGCATGACGCAAATCAAGTGTTCGCGTGGAACTGCGATGCGCCGCTCGCGCTGCCCCTCGGTACACTAACGGTGGAAATGGGCGCGGACGGTATTCGTGCCGCGGCGTGCGTTAACGATTCGGTCACGGTGCGTTTTCGACGGGGCGGAGAGCGGCTGCGGCCCTACGGCAGTTCCCATACACGCTTGCTCAAACACTTGTTCCAGGAACAGGGGATTCCGCCGTGGCGCCGTGATCGTATTCCACTTGTCTACTTGGGGCCGCGGCTCGCCGCGGTCGCCGGATTCTGGCGTCATCAGGCCCTGGCCGCTGATCCCGGTGAAATCGGGCTATGCTTTCGGTGGACGGAATGCGAAGAAAATGCCGGCGCCGTTGCGGCGGCTAAGTGCGCTGGGAGCGACGATTGAAGAGCTATACACGCATCATTCGAGTCATGGTTTGGGGCTCCGAGACCGTCGCGTCGGAGGGGCTGACGTCAGCGCCCTCGATCGCGAAAGTGAAACGCACGTCTCCAATATCGATCTCGCAACCGTCGCTGAGCATCGACCGCCGCACCTTCTTATCGCTGACGAACAAACCGTTGAGCGAATCCAGGTCTTTGATGGCGAAGGTACCATCCGGGTTGCGTATGATTTCGGCGTGATGGCGCGATACGGAGCTGTCGGGGACGACCATCTCATTACTTGTTCCGCGCCCGATGCGCCAGGGCGAGGCGGTGATCACGCATTGTATATCCGCGTCATTCTTGCGCACCAGATAGGCGCGCGGTACGCTGATCGTGTCGGGTTCGTCGGCGCGCGGCGGCCGATTTTGCCTTGAATACATGAAGCCGCCGATGAGGGTGACGAGCCCGATCGCTGCTAGTGGATAAACCCAGGGACTGGCGGAGGGGGCATCAAGCTGCGCCGGAGGAACCGGCATCGCGGCGGACGGTGTTGGGGCTTGTCCGGCTGCATTTACGGCGGGGGCAGGCTCCGGGATTGTCACCGGTAGCGGCACCTCGATGTTCCTGCCTGGGAGCGCAACCTTCAGGGTTACCCAACGCGGTCCTGAAAGCCCTGCGGTCACCGCGGCGCTTAGATCGATGCTGATCTGTCCGCCGCTATCGATGGCCGCATAGGGCTGCTTCATAAACGCATCGGGAAGCGAGAAGTCGCGAGGATCGGCACGGATCAGCGCCCCGTTCGTCTCCTTGCTCAGACGCTTTAGAGCGTTCAGCGCCGGGGAAGGTTGCTCGGAACTGACATAAGCGAGGCTGTATACCGACACGTTGGCATCGCCTGCCGCTGCGACCAGCTCGCTTTGATAATAGGACTCGGCGCTCGCCCGTCCGTCGGTAAAGAAAAAAAGCGCTTTCCGTACCGCGGGGTACTGACCCAGGATCCGCAACGCTTTATAGGCATCATACTGGATCGATTGCGAACTTTGCGGGCTGGCGAGCGTTCGGACCGCGGCGACGATATCCTTTGGAACGGACCCGATCGGGAGTGCTAAGGTTGGGTCGCCGTGGAAAGTCGCCACACCCACCCGATGGTGCGGTTTGGAAAGGCCGATGAGTAAGCGTATATGCTCGACAATTGTCTCGATGACGGCCAGGTTATGGAAGGTCCCGGCATCGATGAGAAAAAGAATCGCTGAGCTGCTGCCATCATAGGGGTAGTCCGTCGTGCGCGGGTTGGGTAAAGAGACGCTTTCGATCGCGGCTGTGAATCCGGTGACCGCCTCCGGGGTGAGCAGGCGATAGTCGCAGTCCAGTCGCTCTCCTCGCGGTTGAGTACATGCATGCAGAAGCTGTTCGATGCGATTCGCCGCTCCCGTGTCGGCGCCGGTGTCTAGCAGCGCGCCGCCAAGCACGATTCCAAGCGCGATGCGGGCCGCCCCGATGAGGGCCGGGCGCTTGGTTGTGTTTCTGCGTATGGGTTTACTCGAAGGGGACAATCTCATGCAAAATCGGGTGATCATGGCTTCAGGGCCGCCTCGGGCCTCTTCCACCTCTCAGCTCATCGCTTGACGATTCTTACCCGCGCCGGCGCCTGGCTGAACGAAGATTTTGACGACGCCAGTGTCTCGGCGATCACGACTTTGGTGCCGACACCCACGTACTTTCGCAAGGTATCGATCTGCTCATTGGTCAGTGCGATACATCCTTCCGTCCAGTTGGTGTTTTGGTGTATGTCGAATTTTTGCGGGCTGAAAGCACCGATCCCATGAATTCCGATGGCGCCCCCGAGCGCCGTGTCTTGTGGCGGGATCTCGTGGTATTTCTGCGCCGAGACGATGCGATCGAAGTCGTACTCCGAGAGCATCCGGCCGCGAAGCCCATAAAATGCGTCTTTGACATTGGGATAATTCAACTGCAAGAAGGTGTGGAATCGGCTGCTGGGCTTAATTTTTACAACGCGATAAGTACCCACCGGAGTTCTGTGATCTCCTCGGTAGTGCTTGTCGCCCGGCCCACCGCGCCCAGAGGCCATCCGGAAGACTTTTTCGATCTTGACGCCTCTTTTCAAGAGCAACATGCGCTCGGATTTAATGATTTCTAGTTCGTAATCGTGATGGCTTGCGTTAACTGCCCAGCCTCCCCGGATCGCAGCACCGGCCATTATGAACGCGAGACAAATCGTCCTCGCGATGGAACCGATTTGGCGTTGTGTCATCATCTTCCCCTTGTTTCGCGGTGTTCCCGCGAGCATATCGTCGCCCAGCTTAAATTATTTAACAATCATTCTACTATGGTATGAATCGGATAACGACGTTTAAGCAAGGTATATTCTTCTGCAACCACGATGACCCGCGCCGATACCCTTGTTTCGTATACCCGCCACTCAAATGTTTTTGCAAACGTCATACCCTTTAGGCCTTCGCGCGGAGCTTTGTGGCCAAGCACAGAACGCCGATCCGCTGCTGGCGTGTTACCGGAGTCGAATTATGAGCGAACTACTACCGTCTGAGAAATATAGTTTACCCGCTGTCCTGCTGCATTGGGCGATCGCGGTCCTTATCGTCGTCCAGTTTGGTTAACCCTTGCGGTGACTGAGCATGCGCGCCAGTGTCTCGAAAACCGGCGCCTGCGAGAACCGGTAGCAAGCGATGCTCAGGGCCAGGGCCGAAAAGCCCACCAGCGCCAGCAGATCTTGATAGAGCGCAAACTCCGCACCGAAGGGGGGGCTCGCCCGCGCCGCGAGCGCATGCTTCATCAAATCGACCCCGTAGCTGAAAGGATTTATCAAGACCAGCGCTTTTAGGACGCCGGGCAACTGTCCGATCGGATAGAGTGCGCCGCTGAGAAAGTACATTGGAAAGATAAAGAAGTTCATCACCACCGCGAAGTCATCCAAGGCTTTGCTGAATACCGCGATGAGAGTGCCGACGCTCGCACAGAGCAGCGCCGTGCATACCAATCCGCCCACGAGAAGCCCAAGGTTTTGCGTGTCGGCGAGGTAGCCAAGAGGTAATAAGAGCAGTATCAGCATGAGCGCTTGGGTAAGCCCCACCATTGTAGCGCTGGCGGTCCGCGCGAGGATAATGACGTAACGCGGGAAGGGTGCCACGATCAACATGCGCATAACCCCGGACTCCTTGTCATAGACCATGGACAGGGAGGCGAGCAAGGCCCCGAACAGCATTACCATACACAGCAGACCCGGGACCAGAAACTGGCGATAGTTGGGCGTTCCGGCAGCGCTCAGAAGGGCGTCGAAACCCGAGCCAATCACGAACAACCAGATGAGGGGCCGCGCCATGGCGCTTACCAGACGCCCGCGTTGGCGCACCATGCGCGTGAGATCGCGCATTATCATGGCCCTGATCGCGCGCCACATTTTAAGCTCCCGGGCGGTTAAGCCAAAGATAGACGTCGTTGAGATCCGCGCGCCGGAGGTGGATCCCGCGCGTTATGTGTTTGAGGTGGGAGGGGAGATGGGACAGCGCGAAGTCCGGATCCAGGATGCGAAACTGTAAGCGCCCTTCCTCGGCCAAGGGTTCGCCGAATTCGGGAGTTAATTCCTGGGCGGACAAGGTGGGGGTTTCGGTCTCAACCTCCAGGATAAAAGACGCGACGCCGCTGACCAGAGCGGCGGGACGACCCCGCCCGATCGTTTTGCCGCCTTTCATGAATACAACCTCGTCGCATCCCTCAACCTCATCCATGTAGTGTGTGCTGAGCATCAGGGTCGAACCTTCTTCGGTGCGCAGACGGTGAAGGAAGCGCCAGATCTGGCGGCGGTTGATGACATCGAGGCCAATGGTGGGCTCATCCAGAAACAGGATCGGTGGCCGGTGCAAGACCCCGCGCGCGATATCGAGGGCGCGCCGCATTCCGCCGGACAGCGTGGACACCGGTGCGTGACGTTTTCCCGTCAGATCGAATAGCTTCAGCAGCTCGTCGCCGCGCTGGCGCGCAATCCGCGGCGCGAGACCCGCCAGCGCCGCGGCGAAGTGCAGGTTTTCGACTGCCGTAAGCGTGCGGTCCAGCGCGGATTCTTGAAACACGACCCCGATCGCCCGGCGCACCGCGACGGGCTGGCGAACAACCTCATAACCGCCAACCCACGCTTGACCCGCGCTCGGTCGCGCCAGCGTGCTCAGCATGTGCAGGGTGGTGGTTTTCCCGGAACCGTTGCGCCCCAGGAGCCCGAAGAACGACCCTTGCGCAATGGCCAGATCCAGCGCATCGACGGCTAGCAAATGCCCATAGGACTTGCTTAGACTGCGGGTTTCGATGGCAAGGGCATTCGGCATCGTCTATGGTGGTCGTGCAAAAAAACTAAGGGACCCGAAGGTCCCTTAGTGATTGACACGTCGTTGCCGATCCCTCTAGCGATTGTAAATGTACATCGTCACTTCAAAACCGAAACGAAGGTCGACGAAATCAGGTGTTTCCCAGGTCATTTGTCCTCCTCCTGTTAATGAATAATGCCATCAGTACACGAATTTAGGCTAAATTGTCCTAGTCATACTTTATGCCAACGTTATGCGCCCGGCGTTAGCCGTTTAGATTTCCAATAATTCAATTATATACGAATTCACCCCGCGGAGATCAAGCCTGCAGACCGAACCCACGGCCGGAGTGGTTGGTTCAAATAAACCAGGGTCGTGGCTACTATTAGCCTAACGGCGGGATGTCACGCATGCTACGATCGCTACGCGGGTTATTGTTGGCTTACGAGCTGGCCTTGCTGCTATTGGTCATCGTCACCGGTGCGTTGGGCGGACTGTCGGTGTATTTTTGGCGCGAGGCGTCCACGGAATCCTTGCGCCTGAGCCGCTTGACCCACATCATGCATCACGTCCGGAGCGATTTGTTTCGGCAGATCCGCGAAGTGACCCGCGCGCGGCTCATGGAGGAAGCCGCAGCCCTCACCTTGTACTCGCGTTACTCACGGCGCATCGACGATAAATTCGATGCCTTGCGCCAGCAGAGCGCCTCGCGCGCTGAAGCGCTGGCTATCCAGGACATGCAACGTGCCTACCGGGTGATCCAACAGGACATGAATAACATCTTCGGTGATCCCTATGCCGCGAGCCAGCTGGGACGTCTGCGGATCCTTGAGTCGGATCATGAAGAACAGCTCGTCGGCGGCTTTGAAACCGCTTTCCGTGCCTTTGCTAAGCTATTAACCAGCGAACATGCGGTCTTGGATCGCCGCGTCGGCGAGTGGGTTCGGCTGACGCCGGTGCTGATACCGCTTCCCATCCTGCTGGCCGCGGCCCTGGTCTTGCTATCGCGCTTGAGCTTGCAACACCGATTCGTCTCGCCGATGGCGCGTCTAATTGAAGGATCGCGGCTGTTGAGCGCTGGCGCCCTCGACCACAAGATTTCGGCGGCCGGGGTGGAGGAGGTGCAACAACTCGCTCTGGCGATCAACCACATGGCAGCGGAGCTGGCCACGAGCCGGGATGCGCTCGTCGAGCGAGAGCGCCAGGCGGCGTTGGGGGCGCTCGTGCCCGTGATTGCGCACAACATTAGAAACCCGCTCGCCAGTATCCGCGCGAGTGCGCAGTTACTCGATTGCGTTGAAAAGCGCGAGGAGATCCAGGAGGTTAAGCAGGCGGTCCTAGAGACGGTCGATCGTCTCGGCCGTTGGGTCACCGCACTCGTATCATATCTGCATCCGCATAAGCTCAACCGGACCGGCGCGCGTCCGAGCGGTATGCTCGCGACGGCGCTGGGTCTATTGGCGGCCAGGATCGCGGAGAAGGGATTGCGGCTCGATGAGCGCTACCCCGCCGATGAGCCCGAGGTGTGGGCCGATGCCGATCTGATGGAACAGGCCTTATTCGGGCTCTTGTCCAACGCCGTCGATGCCTCACCCGTGGGAGGCCGCTTAGCGATGGCGACGCAGGGCGAGAGAAACTGCTGTGTCTTGAGCATCGATGACGAAGGACCGGGCATGCCCTTCGACCCGGAGGCGGACGGTTTGACGCCCGGACCCTCGACCAAGCGCTATGGAACCGGGCTTGGGATCCCGTTTGCCTTCAAGGTATGCAACGCCCACGGGTGGAAGCTTGCCTTCAGCACCAATTCGGCTGGCGGGACCCGGATCACGATCGAAGCGCCTTTGGGCGGGAGTGGCTCAATCGTATGAGCGAGCGGCTGACCCAAACGCGGGAATCCGATGCGCCGCCGGCGCCGGTACGGGTGCTGATCGTGGATGACGAAACCTTGTTCGCTCGGGCCGTCGAGAAACGCTTAGCCAAGGAGGGTTATGCGCCGGTGGTTGCCGGGACCCTCGGGAAGGCGCGGCACCTGTTGCAAACTGCGGATCCGCAGATCATCTTGCTCGATGTGCGCCTGCCGGATGGATCGGGCCTCGAATTCTTAAGCGAGTTGCGCCAGCACAAAGCGCCGGAGCTGCCGGTGGTGGTATTGTCCGCCTACGGGGAGATTGAAGACGCGGTGGCCGCGATGAAGTTGAGGGCCTCGGACTATCTCAAGAAACCGCTCGATCTGGACGAGCTGTTGATCACCTTGGAAAAAGTCTTGGGAGACTCTCAACTCGCCCGCGCACTGGAGTATTCACGCGCCCGAGAACACCATGCCCGCGAGGAGGTATGCTTACTGGGACAGCATCCGGCGATCGTGAAGATCCGCGGGCAGGTTGAGCGGCTGGGGGCGCTGTGCACCACGGCAGCGGCGATCCCGCCGACGATCCTGATTCTAGGCGAGACCGGAACCGGCAAGGATCTGGTGGCGCGCCTGCTGCACAGCACCAGCGCAAGGCGCGAGCGACCGTTCGTACACGTCGATTGCGCCGCTTTGCCGAAGGATCTTATCGAAGCGGAGCTTTTCGGACATGAAAAAGGGGCGTTCACGACCGCCCTTACCGCGAGGACCGGGCTCATCGAGGCGGCCGAAGATGGGGTCGTGTTCCTGGATGAGATCGGCGAGCTTCCCGTCGATCTGCAATCCAAATTGCTTGCCGTGCTAGAACGGCGCAGCACCCGGCGGATCGGCAGTACGCGCGAGCGGACCGTATCGGCATGGTTTATCGCGGCTACGAACCGCGATCCTGAGCAAATGATGGCAGCCGGAGCGCTACGCAATGATCTCTATTACCGGCTCAACGTTCTGTCGATCTACGTGCCGCCGTTACGGGCGCGCGCTGATGACGCCGTGGCGCTGGCTGATCATTTCGCGCGGCAAGTCGCCAAGCGCTACGGGCTGCCCGCGCCGACGATCACTGTCCTGGCCGGCAGCCTGTTGCGGGCCTACTCCTGGCCGGGCAATATTCGAGAGCTCAAACACCTCATTGAACGGGTGGTGCTCTTGACCGGCGGAGGTACCGTGAACGCCGAGGATCTCATGCTGCCGGGGCTTTCCGGGGAGCAAGGCCGAGAGCGGAGCACCGCGATCGAGGGCCTGACATTAGCCGCGGCCGAACGGCTCCTCATCGAGCAAGCGCTCAGCCGCACGGGTAACAATGTCTCCGAGACCGCCCGTCAATTGGGCGTCACGCGCATGGCCATCCGGTATCGGATGAAAAAATATGGTTTTCTGGACGCTTAGAGCCGCGAGCGCGAAGAACCGCCCGAGCGGCGCGGCCAATCTGCGCTATAATTCGTTTACCGGTAAGAGGGCCAAGATGGACAAGACAATGCGCACTGATCTTGAGGCCGCGGCTTTTCGCCGGCTTTTGGATCATTTCCGTACGCATACCGAGGTTCAAAATATCGATCTGATGAACCTGGCTGGCTTCTGCCGCAACTGTTTATCGAAGTGGTACCGCGAGGCTGGGCAGGAACGCGGCGTCGAAATCAGCGATGAAACGGCGCGGGAAATCATCTACGGGATGCCGTATCGCGACTGGAAAGCCAAGTATCAAAAAGAAGCGGCGCCCGAGAAGCTCGCCGCCTTCGAGCAGTCGCCAGGGACGCACGACCGTTAAAGGGGCGCCCTTCGGACATCCGCCCTGTCCGCTGCCTTTTGCAGAGCTTCCTTAGTAGGATTAGTACAGTGCCGAGGACATCAAGGCGCGATAGCGTCGTACCAAGGGGTCCTGTGCCCCGAGCAGGGTAAACACGTCCACGATGGCTTTGCGCGCACCATCGTCGCGATACTTGCGGTCCCGGCGGATGATCTCCATCAGCTGCTCCAGGGCGGGCTCGAACCGGCCACCCATGATTAAACGGGCGCTGAGCTGATACCGT
>JBIMKD010000321.1:0-25558 GCA_043673815.1 Chromatiales bacterium | reverse complement strand
TTGCAGAAAACCCTCCAGCGCGCTTTGCACTATCTATCTCTCAACGCACGGCGCGCCCATCCCAAGAGAGACCAGCGCTCAGGACGCCTTAAACTCGGTTTGCAGCACGTTTACGGTGCTTCTTAAGAACTAACGTATGAAGCAAGATAATATAGATTCCAGAGAGCAATTCAGTGAGGCACAAGCGGACGATCACGCCAGAGACGGCCACTGTAATGAATGTTCCATTCGAGAAAAGGTCGAAGTATTTTTTTTGGATCGCTGGAATCCTCACAACTTTGGGCTCACTGCCGACAATGCTCAGTCCTGTTGGAGGACTTCATTTTTCTTTTGGGCTAACTTATTTCGACCAGAGCCCGCAGGTGTTTCCGATTCTCGGGCACTGGGGAATCATGGTGGTAGGAATCGGCGTCCTACTTTTCCTTTCTGCCACTAACAAACAGATCAGAAGAACAACAATCATTTTCTCCACTGTTGAAAAAAGCTACTTGGTTTCTGTGATTCTGTATTGCCTTCTGATTGATGCTCCTTATGCCAGAAACTATATCGCTGCTTTGATCGCCGATAGCTCGATGGTGATTGGCGGAATTTGGTATTTGTGGCGAAGTTGGAAATTGAAGCAGGATTGAAAGGGGCGGTGATCGGATGAGGATCACGCCGATCGTCACCCAGTAGACGTCTACGCCGACCACCAGCGAGACAAGCTTGATCCAAAGGACCACGCTCGCACGGACAAGTCTGGTCCTAGTCTGGTCCCTTATCCAAGGACAGGTGGCACGGTGCACCCGCCGCGACGTTCGATCGGGCGGGTGTGGTAACCGCGGCGTAGCACGAGGAGACGTTGACGCTCTCGATCGGCGCGGAGGACCACGGGCGCGCCATGCAGGCTTCCGTCGCTTACTCCGGAGTCACTGTCACGAACCTGGTGCCGGCCGCGTTTGTGACGCGCAGGAGATGCCGCTTCTTGTCTCCGGATCTGATGGCGGCGACGGCCTCCTCAGCGGAGGCGACCGGCTTGCCGTTGACCTCGCGGATGACGTCACCCGGTTGCAGTCCCGCGCGAGCGGCCGGGCTGTCGGGTCGGACCTCCGCGATCACGGCGCCCCTGAGGTTTGGATCAACGCCCAAAGAACGTGCCAGCGGCTCAGTGAGCGTTTGTAGCGAGATCCCGATGGTGGCCCCCTCCGGGCCGCCGCGGCTATCGGGAGCAGGCAGCTCGGCCAGTTTCATTTCGGCCGTGCCGGTCTTGCCGTCGCGCCGATATTCAACGGTCACTTTCGAGCCGATAGATTGGCCGGACACGAAGTCGATGACGTCCGAGGCACTGGTGGCGGCCGTACCGCCGATTTTGCCGATGACGTCCCCTGGTTTGAGACCGGCCTGGGCGGCTGGCCCTCCGGGGGTGACCTCGGTGACGACGACTCCTTCGTCCGGCAGGTTTCGCCCGATCTCGCCGCGCTGCTCGGGGGGGATGTCTTCGAGGTTGCCGATCATCACCCCCATGTAGGGATAGCGGACGCGCCCCTCTTTCACAATCGTCTGGGCCACCTCGGACACCTGCTTGATCGGAATGGCGAACCCGTAGCTGCCGCCTGGGCCCACGTTGATCACGGTATTGATTCCGACGACCTCCCCCCGGAGGTTGACCAGGGGGCCGCCAGAATTGCCCGGGTTGATGAGCGCGTCGGTCTGGATGTAGCGGCGGACGCGTTCACCGGAGAGCTGAATCCGCCCTCCTGTGCGCCCGAGCCCGCTGACGATCCCAGCAGTAACCGTCTGTGTCAGTCCCAGGGGACTCCCTACCGCGATCACCCACTGGCCTACGCGGAGATCGTCCGAGTTCCCGAGCCGCGCGACGGTGAGCGCTTCGGGTTTCTTCTCCAATCGCACGACGCCGACGTCTGTGTAGGGATCGGTACCTACCACCTTGCCCGCGTATTTCTGACCATCGCTGAAACCGATCGTCACGCGGCTCGCGCCATGCACGACGTGGCTATTGGTCACGATGTGCCCAGCGGCATCGAACACCACGCCCGAGCCAGTCCCGCGCTCGGACCCGGGAGGGGGCAGCATTCCGTCGCCAGACCCGAAATCGAAGAACCTCTCGAAAAAGTCCTCCATCCCTGGCGGGGGTGCTGGTCCCCGCGGCTGCGGCCCCTGCGCCATCTCGCCCTGCGCCCGCTTCATCTCGACGTCGAGCTGCACGACGCTGGGCCGAATTGCCTTGGCGGCATTCGCGAACGCATCGGACAGGATCTCTGCCTCCCGCGGCGGCTCTGTCTTTGGAGTCACGTCCGCGGCTGTGCCCGATGTCGAAGGCGCGGCACTGGCGAGTGCCGGGATGGACGAGCCCCTCGGGCTCGCCGCTGCGCGCTCGCGCGCTGCGGGATCGCTTCCCCTGTCGCATGCCGTCAGCACGGCTGCGACACCAATCACAACTAGATACGGAGCTCTCGTCGTTCTCATGCTTACAATGCTGGGTCCGACGCCAGCGGCGTCAACCACCGGTCTGTTCGGTCCCAAACTGTGATCGCGGGTTCCCATATTTGATTCGGAGGTGGGGTAGGGCGCGCGAGAGAGGGTACTGTTTAACCTGCGGGGTGTCAACGCGAGATGTTGGCCATCTCTGAAATCCCCCGAACGATCGCTCGATAATTCCTATCCTAGAAACAGCGTCTGTCGGATCTCGTTGATCGCCGCTGTTTCGAATGGCTATACTGATTCATGCGTTTTCGAGGATCGCCCATGGTCGTCAGCGCTAGGTCATTTGACGTAGGGAAGCTATCGAGGCGATTTTGCTCGTCTCGACAAAGCTTGCCAACCCTACGTTTCTTAGCGTCTCGAAGGTCTTTTAAATTTATTCCCCGCAGTCTTGCCGCGGGGACCTTAGCGATAGGGTTTCCAAAGGGCAGAGGCGCAGCTCTCCCCTTTGGTCGCCCCACGGGGTTGCATACCCCGTGGGGCGAAATCAAATTGACTTTGCCGACAAGAAGCATCTTGAGTGTTACGGGCGGCTCATTGCGGTGACAGCTACCTAGCGATGAAACACGGCCCGGTGCCCTCCCAGACCCACCACATAATGAAAGTACGTGGGGCGCGGGTGGGTCAATCCTGACCAAGCTGCACGCCATCGGCACTCGACAGTGATCGCGATCTTCTTCGTGCTGCTCGAAAGCTTGACCGGTCTCTTCGGCCGCCGGGCGCAGAGCAGCGCGGTCGCAGGTGCGCCCGGACCAGCCGCGCCGCATGCCAAGCGGGAAGATGACTAAGATGTGGCGATTCTCGCTAGGCTGTTCCCTTCCAACCTTGCTGTTGGGCTGCGCTGCCGTCGGCCCCGATTACGTGCGGCCTGAGGTCGATACTCCGCAAGCCTGGCGCGTTGACTACCAGCAAGCAGTAGGCATGGCCGATACCCGCTGGTGGGCGCAGTTCGGCGATCCGGTCCTGAACGGACTCATCGAGACGGCGCTGCGCGAGAACTACGACGTGCGCATCGCCGCCGCGCGCATCGAGCAGTTCCTCGGCCAGCTCAGGACCACACGCTCTGCGTTCTTCCCACAGATCGGTGCTGCGGCCGCCACCGGGGGCCTGCGTGAGACCGAACGGGGGCCGGGGCCGTTCCCCTCGAACGTGAGCAACCCCTTCAACTTCTATGAGATCCAGCTCAACACCAACTGGGAGATCGATGTCTTCGGCCGCATCCGACGCGCCACCGAGTCGGCCCGGGCGCAGGTATTGTCCACCGAGGAGATACGGCTCGCCGTCATCCTCTCGGTCGTGACCGGCGTGGCCTCGAGCTACATCGCGCTGCGGGCGCTCGACCGCCAGCTCGAGATCTCGCATGCGACCGCCCGCAACTACGGCGAGACCAAGCGGATCTTCGCCCTGCGCTTCCAGGAGGGGATCGTCGGTCAAGTCGAGGTCGCCCAGGTCGAGTCGCAATATCAAGAGGCCCTTGCCGCAATCCCCGCTTTTGAGCGCCAGATCGCGCTGCAGGAGAATCTGCTCTCGATCCTGCTCGGCCGCAACCCGGCACCGATTCTACGCGGCAAGGCGATCGATCAGCTCGCTTCTCCTGGAATTCCAAGCGGCCTGCCCTCGAGCCTGCTCGATCGCCGGCCGGACATCCGCGCCACTGAGCAAGATCTCATTGCGGCGAACGCTCAGATCGGTGTCGCTCGCTCGCTTTATTTTCCGACGATCTCCCTCACCAGCTTGGTGGGAACGGCCAGCGCATCGCTTTCGAGCTTGTTCATGGGCCCGGCGAGCGTGTGGCAGTTGGCCGCCGCGGCGGCGGCACCGGTGTTTACGTTTGGCAATATCGAGGGCCAGGTGCAGGCGGCCGAGGCGGCGCAACGGCAGGCGCTTGAGCGTTACCGGCAAACGATCCTAGGCGCGTTTCGGGAAGTGAACGATGCGCTCATCGGCACGCAGAAGAGCCGCGAGGAGCTCATAGCGCGCGGCCTACGTGTTGCCGCACTCAAGGATTTTGCGCGGCTCTCCCAGCAGCGGTTCGACGAAGGCGTGACGAGCTACCTGGAGGTACTCATTGCACAGAACGAGCTGTTCAGCGCGGAGCTGGCCCATGCGCAGAACCAGGCGGATAGCCTGAACCAGCTCGTCAATGTCTACAAGGCTATGGGCGGCGGTTGGGTGATCGAGGCGGAGACCATCGCTCCGAACCTCACCTCGGACAGGCGCTTGAACGTTTCTAAGGGTGAATGAGCGTCAGAAGGGATAACGCAGTATTACGGCGAGACTGCCGCCACCGGGAATGTCCGCGCGCCGTACGCCTAGTACCCGCGCACCGGCCATCAGCGCACGACCGGCGATCTCGTCGACCACGCCATGGGTCGACGCGGAGGGCTCTTCGCTGAACAGGACGCGGCCATCGTCCTCGTCGACCCATCCAGGGATGACTTCGTCGATATCTACCAGCAGCACCGCGACCGCCCCAAAAGTCGCGGCACGTGCAGCTTGCGCGATATCCGTCGTGGTTCGCCCTTGAGCTGCGCGCGTCTCGAATAGCCGATGGAGTTCCTCGAGATCCGCCCGATGCAGGCGATCGAGGATTGCTCGTGAGGCCTGAGCGAGATCGGCGTCGCTGACCTTTTCGGGGTTGCCGGCAATGACCTCATCGACGAGATGCGGGTAGGTGTTCACAGATCGGAATATTGCGTCGAGCGGTGGCGCTGCAGCCAAGATCAGCGGAGTTTCGCGACCGGTGAGGAGGTCGCGCAGCGCCTTGTCGACTTGGCGGGCATACTGGCGCAGCCGTACTTTCTGACCCTCTGACCCTTGGATGCGCCCGCTCGGCGACCGATCAAGGATCGACGCCTTGCCCACGGCACTTGCCGCGTCCTCAGGCATATCAGCGACCTTGACTTCAAAGGCCGGCATGTCGCCGGAAACCTCGACGAGCCGCGCCGAGCCCTGGGCCAGTGCTAGAACAAACGCGAATTGGGGCACGGTGATAGCGCGCAACAGGGGCTTGATGAAAAAGCGATCCCCCGCCACGACCATGGGCGTGAGCGCATTCGGCAAGCGGAACGTCACCGTCGCCTCAGGTGTCGCGAACATGGCCAGGCTGTTTGCCTGGAATCGCCAGAAGTCGTCGTCGTCGACGACGTCATCGATCGCTTCCTCGATGGCCGCGACGGCCTGCCTGTCCAAGTTCTTCGCGCGCAACTGCTCGAGCCCGGCGCGGGCCAGGTTTCTCAACTCGATGCGGTCGCCCTGGGCCTGCTGGGTGAGTGGCGTGGTTCGGAGATAAATCGATAGACAAGCCGCGGCGCGCACCGCAATTAGCCGTTCGATATCGGAGCGGGACGGAATGTCGACGTGGAGCATTGGTTCCTATCTCTTTCGATAAGGCTGGGGGGATCTGGGGAACGTAGTTCTGACCGAATCCCGATCTCACCATAGCGTTACGCCACAGCATGAGCGCTGAAGTCAGACGCTGCGTCACGCTACGAGGGGATTTTATTCTATATTAGATGAAGCGCAATACAAGCCTGTGGCGGCTCGGTCCTACGATGCTCAATCTCGACAATGCATTCGGCAATGGAGCAGGTGCCGGAGGGATCGGAACGGGCCGCGCGCCGCCGGGTCGGTTGCAAGCGCTCGGTCGATGGGATAGCCTGCACGTTATGAATTACGCGGTGCGACGAAATTCGGCCGCGGCTGTGTCCCTTGATCCGCGATGCCGTCGATTTCTGATGCTTGGTGAGGCGACGCATTCATGAACGCCAGAAGTTGCGGTTGCAGCGGCTTCGATCCACGTGCGCTGATCGCATCGACAGTCTTCCTCCTCGCGGCCGGGTGCTCGTCGCCGCCGGCCACGACCGAATCCGAGGCGGTGCGCCCCGTCAAAACGATGGTTGTGGCGGCCGCGGAAGAAGCTCGGGAGCGATCCTTCCCCGGAAAGGTTGAAGCGTCGAACCGGGTCGAGCTTGCATTCCGGGTGCCCGGCCTGCTGCTCAAGCTGCCGGTCAAGGAGGGCCAGAAGGTCGCGAAGGGCGAGCTGATCGCGCAGCTTCGGCAGGACGAATTCCAGGCCCAGCTGAAATCACTTCAAGGCCAACTCGACCAGGGCCGTGCGGTCCTCAGGTCTCTGCAATCGGGGGAACGGCCCGAGGAGCGGCTACGCCGGGAAGCGCAGGTGCGCGCGGCCGCGGCGAAGCTCGCGAACGCCCGCACGGGATACGATCGCTACGCGCGGCTGATCCGCTCGAACGCCGTTTCGCGCGCGGATTTCGAGCGTGCTGAAACCAACTACCGCGTCGTCCGGGAAGATCACCAGGCTGCTCTCCAGATGCTCGATAAAGGCACCATCGCGCGCGTGGAAGACATCGAGGCTCAGGAGGCGCAGGTTCGCACGCTTGAAGGCCGCGTCGTGGAAGCGAACATTCAGCTCGAGGACAGCACGCTCCGCGCCCCCTACGACGGCGTGATCGCCCGGCGGTTCGTCGACCAGAATCAGAACGTGCGGGCCAAGGAGCCGGTGGTCACATTCCAGGACGTTTACGAGATCGACATCGCCGTCGACGTGCCGGAGACGGCCATGGCCGCCGACATTCGCTCGGCCGACATTGTGCAGATGCGCGCGGAGTTCAGCGCGGCGCCTGGATTGCAGTTTCCGGTTTACCTTCGCGAGATCGGGCAGGTGGCGGACCCAACGACGCAAACGTTCCAAGTCCGCGTCGGCATGGAGGCCCCGCCCGGCGTCCGCGCGCTTCCCGGCATGACGGCCACCGTGACCGTCACCTACCGGGGGGCCAGCCTCCTGGGCAATCGCATCCTGGTGCCGATCTCGGCGATTTTCGAGCCAGATACGGGCGAGCAAGTGGCGTGGGTTATCAGGCCGGATCAAACGGTCGCCACCCGCCCGGTAAAGCTGGGCACGGCTGCGGGCGGCGACATCGAAATTGTGGAAGGACTGCAAGCGGGCGACCGCATCGCGGTGGCCGGAGTGACGTTCCTGCGCGAAGGGATGAAGGTGCGCGATCTCGGCGACGCACTCGGAGGGCGCCAGTTATGAACCCCGGCGAATTTTCCGTCCGCAATGACCGTATTGTTTATGTGGCCATGCTTTTGGTCCTGGTCGGCGGATTCATGGCATATCAAAATATGGGCCGGCTCGAGGATCCGGAGTTCACGATCAAAGAAGCGCTGATCATCACTCCGTACCCCGGGGCTAGCGCCGAAGAGGTCGCCAAGGAGGTCACCAACCCGATCGAAAGCGCGGTGCAGCAACTCGGCCAGGTCAAGCGGGTCGATTCGGAGGCCTCGCGCGGCATGTCAGTGGTCACCGCCGTCATCAAGGATCGGTTCCACAGGGACGCGATCCCCCAGGTGTGGGACGAACTGCGTCGCAAGATCGGAGATGTGCAACCGCGGCTGCCCCCCTCGGTACGCGGCAATTCGATGGTGATCGACGATTTTGGCGATGTCTACGGCATCTTCCTGGCTATTACCGGCGACGGCTATTCGTTCTCCGAGCTGCGGCGCTACGCCGAGTTCCTGCGCCGCGAGCTGCTGTTAGTGCAAAACGTCAAGAAAGTCGAGCTCTTCGCCGCAGAGCGGGAAGTCGTGTTCCTGGAAATCTCCCGGCAACGGTTGGCACAGCTCGGCATCAACGAGGAGCAAATCTACAGCCACCTGCAGGCGACGAACGTCGCCGCCGACGGCGGTCAGGTACGCGTCGGCGACGAACACATCGCGCTCGATCCGCAAGGCGGTTTCCGCTCGGCCGATGACATGCTGGATCTGGTGATTGGCTCCGACCAGACGGGCCGGCAGCTCTTCCTCAGGGACGTCGCCTCGCTGCAGCGAGGCGATCAGGACCCGCCGCGCCGTTTGCTCCGGTTCGACGGCAAGCCGGCGATCGGCCTGGGGATCTCCACCGTGCAGGGCGGCAACGTCGTGACCATGGGCGAGGGCGTGCGGCGAACACTCGAGGAGCTCAAACTCTACCAGCCGCTCGGCATCGAGATCGGCGAGATCAACTTCCAGCCCGAGGCGGTCACCGCAGCCACCAGCGAGTTCATCTTTAATCTAGGCAAGGCGGTCAGCATCGTCTTCGTGGTGCTGCTGTTCGCGATGGGGCGCAAGACCGGGGTGATTATCGGCCTGGTGCTGTTTATCACAATCATGGGGACATTCCTTGTCATGTATATGAAGGGCGACCTCCTGCTGGAGCGCATCTCCCTGGGCGCGCTGATCATCGCGCTGTGCATGCTGACAGACAATGCGATCATCGTCATCGAGGGGATCAAGGTCCGTATCGAGGCCGGCGAGGACAAGCTCCAGGTGGTCCGCGAGGTGGTCGCGGAAAACCAGGGGCCGCTCTTCGGCGCAACCGCTATTGGCGTCATCGCCTTCGCCGCGATCGGCCTGTCGGAAGACTCAACCGGGGAGTATACCAACTCGCTCTTCTGGGTCATCCTGATTTCACTGAGCCTGAGCTGGATATCATCGGTCACCGTCACACCGCTCCTGAGTTATCTGTTTTTCAAGCCGATTGCGGGCAGTGGCACCGCGGAAAGCAAGGATCCCTACGCGGGCTTCTTTTTCCGAAACTACCGTGGTCTCTTGGTTCTGGCACTCCGCTTCCGCTGGGCGGTCGTGGCCGGCTCCATGGTCGCTTTCGTCGCGGCGTTGTACGGCTTCACCAAGGTCGATCAGAGCTTCTTCCCGCCCGCGACCCGGCCGCAATTCATGGTGGATACCTTTCTGCCCTCCGCCACCCACATCCGCGACTCGGAGGCGTTCGCTAGCGACGTCCAGCAATACATCCAGGCTCTGCCCGGCGTCACCCATGTCACGTCTTTCATCGGCGGCGGCGGTCTGCGCTTCATGCTCGTCTACTCTCCGGAAGGGGAGAACCGAGCCTTCGTGCAGTTCCTGGTCGATGTCGATGATTGGACGAAGATCGACGGGTTGATTGCCGACATCCAGAGACATTTGGACGAGCAGCACCCGAACGCCAACGCCATCGCCGAAAAGTTTCTCCTGGGCCCGGGCGCGGGCGGGCGCATTCAGGCGCGGTTCCGAGGCCCCGATCCCGCACAACTGCGCGCACTCGCCGAGCAGGCGAAGAGAGTTCTCGTAGACGACGGGGGGACGGTGGCCGTGCGCAGCGACTGGCGCGAGCGTGAAAAAGTCATCCGTCCCGACCTGCTCGAGCTCCAGGCACGCCGCAACGGCATCACGCGCGCTGAGGTGGCTCAGGCTCTGGAAAGCAGCTTTGAAGGGCGCGTGGTCGGCTTCTACCGCGAGCCTGGCAGTGCCGCCACGGGCGTCTATCCGCAGGAGACGCGGCTGCTGCCGATCATCGCCCGCCCGCCCCTGGCCGAGCGCGAGGACGTCTCGGTGATCAACAGCCTGCAGATCTGGAGCCCAGTTGCCGGGCGGATGATCCCCATGAATCAGGTGACTGCCGGCGCCGGGGTCGCCTGGGAAGACCCGATCGTGATGCGCCGCGATCGCTTCCCGACCCTCACCGTGCATGCCGATCCGCGGACCGGTCTGCCCAGCCAGCTGTTCGACCGGGTGCGCTCGAAGATCGAGCAGATCGAGCTGCCTCCGGGCTATGCGCTCGAATGGGGGGGGGAGTACGAGGATTCCCGCGACGCCCGCGCCGCCGTGGCCAAGCCACTCCCCTATGTGCTGGCGCTCATGGTCTTCATCGTAGTGTGTCTGTTCAATTCGATCCGCACCACGGTCCTGATCTGGTTGATCATGCCGCTGGCGGTCATCGGCGTGACGACGGGGCTGCTGCTCACGGGCATGCCGTTCGGGTTCATGGCTCTGCTCGGGGTGCTCAGCGTTGGCGGCGAGCAGATCAAGAATCAGATCGTCGTCCTGAGCAAGGTCCTGACCGAGAGCGACAAGGGGAAGACACCCTACCAAGCGATCCTGTATGGGTGCGTCAGCAAGATGCGACCGGTGTGCATGGTCGTGTTGACCACCGTCCTCGGGATGATCCCCCTGCTGGTGGATCCGTTCTTCGGTGCGATGTCGGTGTGCATCATGTTCGGGCTGTCGTTCGCCGCCGTCCTGTCCTTGATCGTGACGCCGGTGCTGTACGCCATCTTCTTCAACATCCAGGAGCCAACCGCAACCCCCACCGCCAATGCCGCCGCAGTTCCGACTCGTTTGATCCCTCACGCGACAGGCTAGAAGCCCTTCCGGACATTGAGCCAGTACTCCGTCGAGCTGTAGTTGAACGCGACCGCGTTGCTCTCGTCGTGGATGTAGAGGACCTCGGGCCGAAACGTCCAGCCGCGCGCGAACTCCCAGACGAGGCTGGCGCCGACCTCGTACAGATTGTCCTTGCGTCGCAGGATGACGCCCTCATCGAGGGCATCGGGATGGAAATGGATGCGGTCCGTGTTGAACACATCGCGCTCATACCAGGCGAAGATAAATCCCCCCAAGCGATCGGTGAAGGTGAAGTCCAGCTCGGCTGTGGCGCCAAAGATGGCGGAGTCCCCGTCGGGCCGGCTCGTATCGAAGTTGTACCCGCCGTGCCCCTCGAGGGAGAAGCTCGCGCGCCCGTCCAGGAGCGACCGGACCCAGCCTGCCGTGCCCGTGGCGGTAGTGCGGCTTCGATCGCTCAGCCGCCCGTCCGGATACTGGCGCCGCTGGACCTCCGCGCCGAGGGTGAACTGGTTGTCGGGGTCGAACCGATAGCGGTAGTTCGTGAAGATCGAGTAGTCGTTGCGGTAGATGCTGTCGCCGCGATAGCTCACCCTGCCCCTGAAGCCGAGCGCCAGGTTGTTCTCGCCGAACGCACGGCTGCCCGCGGCGCGCCAGCGCCAGTCGGAGTCGTTCCGGATGTCGTCCTCGAAGTGGTACCGGAAGCGGTAGTCGAGGGTGGTGTCGAGTGCGTAACCATCATCGAGCTCGTAATTCAGCCCGCCGCCCACGCGCGCGTTCCAGAACGTGTTGTCGCGATCGCCCCCGCCGAACGCGTCGGTGCCGCGGGTCGAGTTCACCCGGTAGCCGCCGATGCCGGTCTCCGCGTAGCCGAAACTCATCAGGCGCCTGCCCTCGTCCAGAGATTGCTGCGCCGCCTGGTTGTAGATCTCGACCTGGGTGAGAAGGTCGGGCGGCAGGTTGTCGAAGCGCAGCACCGTCTCGAACTCGATCTTCGCCTCCGCGTATCGCCCGAGCGCGTAGTACGCGCGGCCGAGCGCGAGGTGTGCGGCGACCGAATCCGGCCGCGCGGCGAGGCTGCGCTCGAAGAGCGCCTTCGCCTGGTCCGGGCGCTTGGTGCCGAGCGCTGCGCGGCCGAGCAGATAAGTGAACGTGGGGTCGCCCGCTCTGGCGTCCTTGAAGGGCGCGAGCAGGTCGTAGGCCTCCTGATACTTGCCCTCGCGCACCAACTGCTCCGCGCGGGCGAGATCGGGATCGGCGGCCAGCGCCGCATTCGCGACGATCAGCGTCACACCGAAGACGAGCGCGCGCAAGACTGCCCGGCCACGCCGGCGAAGCCCGCCCAGGCACTCCCGACGAATCGCGATCGATCGTTTCATGCTCCCCCTTTGCGCGACCCAACGCGCGCCTGCTTACCGCGGCGCTGTGCTCTGCGTAACCCCATGTTACTATAGGTTACTATGTCCTAAAAAGGGGATAAGAAGCAAGCGTCACGCGGACACGCGGCCTCACGAGTATAAGCTGGTCGGACGTACAGCCAAGGCACTTACCACAGGCCATGTTTCCCATAATGACCACCAGTAGGACTCTAGCATACAAGCAAACGAAAACGCGGTATCATCTTCGTCAAAAGGGGGCACGATGAGCACGCAGTCGGTACAGAAGCTTTCCCTGTTCGCGCTCACCACCATGGTCGTGGGCGGCATGGTGGGTGCGGGCATCTTCTCGCTCCCGCGGACCTTCGCGAACGCCACTGGACCGATGGGGGCGATCATCGCCTGGCTGATTGCCGGGACCGGCATGTACATGCTGGCCCGCGTGTTCCAGTCGCTCGCCGAGCGCAAGCCCGATCTCGATGCCGGCGTCTTCGCGTATGCGAAGGCCGGCTTCGGCGACTACCCCGGCTTCCTGTCGGCCTTCGGGTACTGGATCGGCAGTTGCATCGGCAACGTCTCGTACTGGGTGCTGATCAAGTCGACGCTCGGCGCATTCTTCCCCGTCTTCGGTGACGGCAACACGGTCGCGGCGATTCTCGTCGCCTCCGCCGGCATCTGGCTGTTCCATTTCATGATCCTGCGTGGAACCCAGCAGGCCGCCTTCATCAACAGCGTCGTCACGGTCGCGAAGGTCGTGCCGATCCTGGTCTTCATCGTGCTCCTCATCTTCGCGTTCAAGCTCGATCTGTTCGGCGCGAACTTCTACGGCGGCGACCTGACTGGAAGCGTGTTCGAGCAGGTCCGCGCGACGATGTTCGTGACGGTGTTCGTCTTCCTCGGCATCGAGGGCGCGAGCGTGTACTCCCGGTTCGCGAAAGAACGCTCAGACGTCGGGAGAGCGACGATCTTCGGGTTCATCATCGTGACGTCTCTGATGGTGCTGGTGACCTTGCTCCCCTACGCGGTGCTGCAGCGCGCCGATGTCGCCGGCATGCGGCAGCCGTCGATGGCGACGGTTCTGGAGGCGGTGGTCGGCCCATGGGGTGCGATCTTCGTCAGCGTGGGTCTGCTGGTATCGGTCCTCGGCGCCTACCTCGCGTGGTCGCTGATCTGCGCCGAGGTGCTGTTCACCGCGGCCAAGACCAAGGACATGCCGGCTGCGTTCGCCAAGGAGAACGCGAACAAGGTGCCGGTGACGGCGCTGTGGGCGACCAACATCGTGGTGCAGCTCATCGTCATCACCACATACTGGTCGCGGGACGCGTTTGCGCTGATGCTGAATCTGACCAGTGCGATGGCGCTTATCCCCTTCTTGTTTGTGGCGGGCTACGGGTTGCTGTTGACGCGGCGCGGCGAAACCTACAACGTGCGGCCGGAAGAACGCACGCGCGACCTCACCATCGCCGTCATCGCCACGGTGTACACCGCCTTCCTGCTCTACGCCGGCGGCATGAAGTTCATCCTGCTGTCGGCGGTCCTCTATGCCCCCGGAACCGCGCTCTATTTCTGGGCACGCCGCGAACAGGGCAAGCCCGTATTTACCAAGGCCTCGGATTGGGTCATCTTCATCCTGGCGGTTATCGGTGCCGTCGTCGGTATCTACTGGCTCGCGACCGGATACATTACCATCTAGACAACGGAGCTCATCATGGCAAACGCTACCTCCAAGACATCCGCTTCCTTCGGCGTCCACTCGGAAGTCGGCCAGCTTCGCAAAGTGATGGTGTGCGCGCCGGGGCGCGCGCACCAGCGCCTCACGCCGAGCAACTGCGATTCGCTCCTCTTCGACGACGTGATGTGGGTCGAGAACGCGAAGCGCGACCACTTCGACTTCATCACGAAGATGCGCGACCGCGGCGTCGACGTCGTCGAGATGCACAACCTGCTGGCCGAAACGGTCGCGATCCCCGAAGGTAAGAAGTGGATCCTCGACAACCAGGTCGTGGCGAACCAGGTGGGCCTCGGACTGGTCGACGAGATCCGGGGCTACCTCGAAGGTCTCCAGCCCCGCGATCTCGCGGAGACGCTGATCGGCGGCCTGTCGACCGAGGAGTTCCCGGAGACCCACGGCGGCGACATGCTCAAGCTCGTCAAGGATGCCGCCGGCGTCACCGAGTACCTGCTGCCGCCGCTTCCCAACACACTGTACACGCGGGACACTACCTGCTGGATCTACGGCGGGTGCACGGTCAACCCGCTCTTCTGGCCGGCCCGCCACGAGGAGACGATCCTCACCACGTCGATCTACAAGTTCCACCCGGACTTCGCCGGCAAGGTCAAGGTCTGGTGGGGCGATCCGACCCAGGACCACGGTCTCGCGACGGTCGAGGGCGGCGACGTGATGCCGATCGGCAAGGGCATCGTGCTGATCGGCATGAGCGAGCGCACCTCGCGCCAGGGGATCAGCCAGCTTGCGGCGGCGCTGTTCAAGCAGAAGGCGGCCGAGCGCGTGATCGTCGCGGCGATGCCGAAGCTGCGCGCGGCGATGCACCTCGACACCGTATTCACCTTCGCCGACCGCGACTGCGTGCTCCTCTACCCGGACATCGTCAACAACATCCACGCTTATTCCTACCGCCCCGGTAGCGCACCGAGCGGCGTCGAGCTGCGCAAGGACCCGAAGCCGTTCGTGGAGACGGTGGCCGATGCGCTCGGCCTCAAGAAACTGCGCGTGGTCGAGACCGGCGGCACCGCGTACCAACGTGAGCGGACACAGTGGGACAGCGGCGCCAATCTGGTCTGTGCGTCTCCGGGCGTGGTCTACGCCTATGACCGCAACACCTACACGAATACGCTGCTGCGCAAGGAAGGCATCGAGGTGATCACCATCGTCGGTTCGGAACTCGGCCGCGGACGCGGCGGCGGTCACTGCATGACTTGCCCGATCATCCGCGACCCGGTCGACTTCTAGCTGCGGGCGGCGCCCTGCCGTCCCGTTGGCGCAAGGAGGTTGTAATGAACCTTAGTGTCGTACGCGCGTTGGTCGTCGTTGTCCTCGTCGGCCTCGCAGTCCCTGCCTCGCATGCCGCCACCGTGTACACGGGAGACAGGATCCAGGGCGTTCGCGTGATCAGCCAGCTCGATGTCAACGACCTCGAGCCCGGCAAGACGCACCGCCTCATGTTCCAGGGCGTCGAGATGGGGACCGGCCAGCACTGGTACGTCCCGGTCATGGCCGCGAAGGGCGCCGAGGCCGGCAAGCGCGTGCTGCTGGTCGCCGGCGTGCACGGAGATGAGCTCAACCCCATCGGGGTCCTGCAACGGGTCTTCGCCGACCTGGATGCGACGAAGCTCTCCGGTGCCGTGATCGGCATCATCGGCCTGAGCCGGCCCGGCGTCGAATACGTCACGCGCGGATGGCCGTGGACCGACCTGGGCAAGACGCTGGTCAATCCCAACCGCACCTGGCCGGGTGAGGAGTCCGGCAACCCAGTCGAGCGGCATTCCTGGTTGGTCATGAACCGGCTCATCAAGGGCAATGCCGACGTCGGCGTCGACTTCCACACCGGCGGTAACGGCATCGACTTCGCCCTCTTCGCGTTTGCCAATGCCAAGGACAAAGAAGCGCAACAGCTGGCGCAGCTTTTCCCCATTGACCAGATCTTGCTGGAGCCGGGGTTCGACGGCACGCTAGAATACGCCCTGGTTCGCGCCGGCATCCCGGCCATCACGCTCGAGTTGGGCGGGCCGCGCAGCTTCGTTCCGGAGATGATTCGCGTCGGCGTCGAGGGCGTCGAGAACATGCTGGCGCACTACAAGATGATGGATCGGCCGCTCGGACAGACGGCGAAGGACAGACAGGTCTTCATCGGCAACCAACTCGTCGATATGTTCGCCGCCAACAGTGGCTTCACCGAGGTGCTGGTAAAGCTCAACGAAACGGTGAAGAAAGGCCAAAAGGTCGCCGTCCAGCGCAACGCCTTCGGCGCCGTCGTGCACGAATACATCGCGACCTCCGACGGGCGTGTCGCGATCATCGGCACGGATGCGATTCGCGAACGCGGCGTTGACGTGGTCAGCATCCTTACCAGCAGCAGCGAGTGTGGGGCCAGCGGTTGCCCCTACGACGGCGACGTGCCGTAGCCCCCGGCGCCGCAACGCGCGTGATCCGCGAGGGGCGCGCTTGACGCTGGCATCTAAGCCCGATACGGGGTCGCGTGCTGGCGGCGATGCCGGCGCACTGGGGCGCGCCGTGCTCGAATTGCATGTCGCGGAACTGAGGCAGCTCTTCAACGCGATGGATCCGGCGCCATTTCGGGAACGGGACCTCGATCCCATGCCGTGGCCTATATCGTCGAATGGGCCCGGGAAACCCGCGCCGCCCAGCCGCTGGGCCTGGTCGTGCAGCTCGGCCGCGAGTCCACGCCGGATGATGCCAATCTGTTGCGTGAGGCCAGGCATGAATCCTTCCGGCAACGGGCGAGTGCTACCCGACGCCAGTTGCGGTAGCTGTTCCGGATGGGGCGCATCAGTCTGGTGATCGGCCTCGCTTTCCTCGCGGGCGCGATCCTCCTCGGCGAATTTGTCGCAGCGCTGATCACCAACGAGCGGTACGGCTCGATCGTCCAGCAAACGCTGGTGATCGGAGGCTGGGTCGCGTTGTGGCGGCCGCTGGAGATTTTCTTGTACGACTGGTGGCCGATCCGCGCGGAAGCGCGGCTGCACGACCGCCTGAGCGAGATGGATGTGCGCCTGCTCGGAGCGAGCACCGCTTGTCATCCGAGGGGACGATGTACCAGGGCGCATACTCCGTGTCCGCGGCCTCGAGCACTCCTGGCGCGCTGCCCCGGCAGTCAGACGCCACTGCACGAGACGGCCAACTGCGCTGCGCCCGCACCTTCAGTTCGTTTTGAGTCCTCCCGCGAGGCGTGATACAGTTTACGATTCCTATCCGTTACCCTACTGGCAACCTTACCAGGAGACCAGCCTCATGTCTGAATCCGAGAAGAGCAATCTGGGTCACTTGCCGTCGAGGCGAGCCTTCATCAAGACGTCTACCGTGGCAGCGGCGGTCGGATTGCTTGGCGCCCACGGTGCGAAGGCGGCTGAGACGAAGCCGGCGGAGACCACCGCCGCGCAGGGGCCCGTCGTGGCGCTGACGAAGGAAGCGCGCGACCAGATGACGGCGGACCAGATCGTCGCGAAGTGGAAGGAGGGCAACGTCCGCTTCCGCGAAGGGCGGAAGGTCCAGCGCGACTTCCTCGCGGAGCAGCGCGCCACGGCCTCCGGGCAGTTTCCCGCCGGCGTACTGCTCAGCTGCATCGATTCGCGCGCCCCGGCGGAGATCCTCTTCAACCTCGGCATGGGCGACGTCTTCAACGTCCGGATCGCAGGCAACATCGAGAACCCCGACATCCTCGGCAGCATGGAGTTCACCACGAAGCTCGCCGGGGCGAAGGTGGTGCTGGTGATGGGTCACTCCGCGTGTGGCGCGGTGGCCGGGGCAATCGCCGACGCCAAGCTTGGCAACCTCACGCAGTTGCTTGCGAAGATCCAGCCGGCCATCAAGGCGACGACATACACCGGGGATCGCACGGCGGGCAACGCGGAATTCGTCGATGCGGTGGCGCGAAAGAACGTCGAACTGACCATGGGCAACATCAGGAAGAACAGCAAGGTGATCGCCGAGCTGGAGACAGCTGGTGCCGTCAAGATCGCAGGCGCGTTCTACGACCTGAAGACGGGTGCCGTCGAGTTCTTCGCGTGAGTTGACGCTGCCGGTCCCGAGACGGCGATCCCTTGTAATCCGCGATGGCGGTGCCGGGGGCAGCAGATGTCGCTTTCATCGTTTCCTTACCTTCTAAAGTTGCTGGGGATGCTCTGCACGACCGGATTGCCCATCGCGGTTGACATATAGCCGTACGGCTTATATGGTTTCCGTATGAAAACGACGCTCAACATCGACGATACGGTCATGGCGCAACTCAAGCGCGAGGCGGCACGTCAGGGACGGACCATGTCCGATCTTGTGGAGACGGCGTTGCGTGGCCTGTTCCGGTCCCAGCAGAGGCGGACGGACCTCCCGCCCCTGCCGGCGTTTCACAGCGGCGGCACTCTGGTCGATATCGCAGACCGGGATGCTCTGTATCAGGCGATGGAAGGGAGATAGTGCTTGTCGTTGACACCAACATACTGGTCTACGCCGCCGATGCAGACTCGCCCATGCCGTATCGCATAACTGGCTGGAGCGCCAGCGAGGACGCGCGGATGCCTGGTACACCACCTGGGCGATCCTGTATGAATTCCTGCGGGTCACGACCCATCCGCGGGTGATGCGACGACCGTGGAGTGCGCCGGAGGCCTGGGGATTCGTCTCGGCGCTTCTTGCCTCGCCCGGCCTCGGCGTCCTGGTTCCCACGCAGCGACACACCGAGGTTGCCGAGCAGATCATCGCCGAGCTTCCTTACCTGTCAGGCAACCTGCTCCACGGCACGCACACAGCGGTCCTCATGCGTGAGCACGGGATCCGACGGATCTGCACACGAGATGCAGATTTCCACCGGTTTCTCCTTTCTCGAAGTCGTTGACCCTCTGTAGCCCGGACCCAGGCGATCGAGCAGAATCCCGGTACGTTGTGAGTACCGCGCCGGGCCGTATAATATCCGGTCACGATTGAGAACCTCCGGAGTTTCGCATGGCCCATCCCGCTAACCGCTACAGCGCACGCATCACCCAACCGAAATCCCAGGGCGCGTCGCAAGCGATGCTCTACGGTACGGGGCTCACCGAGGCGGACATGCACAAACCGCAAGTCGGGATCGCCAGCGTCTGGTACGAGGGCAATACCTGCAACATGCATCTCTTGCGGCTCGCGGACAAGGGTAAGGAGGGGGTGGCCACTGCGGGTTTGGTGGGAATGCGTTTCAACACCATCGGCGTGAGCGATGGGATCTCGATGGGCACGGAAGGCATGAGTTATTCGCTGCAATCGCGCGATCTCATCGCCGATTCCATCGAGACCGTGATGTGCGCCCAATGGTATGACGCCAATATCTCGATCCCGGGCTGCGATAAAAACATGCCCGGTTGCCTCATGGCCATGGGCCGTCTGAACCGGCCGGCGCTCATGATCTACGGGGGCACCATCCGGCCCGGCCACCGTGGCGATAAAAAGCTCGACATCATCTCGGCGTTTCAGAGCTACGGCGAGTATCTCGCGGGCGCCATCGACGAGGCGACACGTAGCGACATCGTGAAAAGATCCTGTCCGGGGGCGGGCGCCTGCGGCGGTATGTACACCGCCAACACCATGGCGGTCGCGATCGAAGCGCTCGGAATGTCGTTACCCTACAGCTCATCGACGCCGGCGGTCGATCCGGCGAAGCTCGACGAATGCCTGCGGGCGGGCGCGGCGATCCGCCATTTAATCGAGCAGGACATCAAACCGCGCGACATCATGAACCGCGAGGCGTTTGAAAACGCCATGGTCCTGGTCACAGTGCTGGGAGGCTCGACCAACGCCGTGCTGCACCTCATCGCCATGGCGCGCGCGGTCGGAGTCAAACTCGATCTCGACGATTTTCAAGCGGTCAGCGATCGCATCCCCTACCTCGGCGATCTCAAACCGAGCGGCAGTTACGTCATGGAGGATCTGCATGAGGTCGGCGGAACACCGGCGGTGATGAAATACCTGTTGGAAAACGGTCTCTTGCGGGGGGACTGTCTGACGGTGACCGGGAAGACCATGGCCCAGAATCTAGCCGCCGTCGCGGGGCTCGCGCCGGGCCAGGAGTTGGTGCGGCCGCTCGCGCGCCCCATCAAGCCGAGCGGTCATATCCAGATCCTCAAAGGAAACCTCGCGCCCGGCGGCGCCGTGGCCAAGATCACCGGGAAGGAAGGTTTGCGGTTTTGCGGGCCGGCCCGGGTCTACGATTGCGAGGAAGCCATGCTCGCCGCGCTGGAAAAAAACCAGATCCGAAAAGGCGATGTCGTCGTGATCCGCTACGAGGGCCCGAAAGGCGGACCGGGGATGCCGGAGATGTTGACCCCGACCTCGGCGATCATGGGCACGGGCCTCGGCGCGGATGTGGCCTTGATCACCGATGGGCGGTTTTCGGGCGGGTCCCACGGCTTCATCGTCGGGCACGTGGTCCCCGAAGCTCAGGAAGGCGGACCGATCGCGCTCATTCAGGATGGCGATCGGATCACCATCGATGCAGCCGAACGTTGCTTGAGCGTCGAGCTAGAGGATGAAGAGCTCGCCCGCCGTAGAGCCCGATGGATACCCCCGCCCTACAAGGCGGCGCGCGGAACTCTCTACAAGTATATTAAAAACGTGAAATCGGCATCGGAAGGCTGTGTGACGGACGAGTGAGAGTTTGAAAAAAACCTGCTGCGCACCCCGATCGCCGCGTCGCGTGCTCGCTCCGCGGCTCTTTGCGTTGCTCACGGCGATTTATTTACAACCTCTGGACTTTTGGCGTTCCGATCAGCCGCCCCGAGTTCTAGCTTGAGCCGCCTCGAAGACCTGCAACCGAGCGCCGCGGTGCGCGGCGTCCTGCCGGACTCACTGGTCACGGTCGTCAACGTGCAGTGGTATGGCTCCGAAGCCCTTGAGCTGACCTACAAAGACCCGGCCGGGCGGGTAGCCAACGTGCTGCTCTACCGTCACGACGAGCCGCGACTAGAGGTCGCCGAACAGGGCCGGCCCTGGAGCTTCGATGGCGACGGGCACCTCTTCCGGTTGGTCTCCGAAGCGCATCGCATCCGGCTCGCGCACCTCTTCGATCCGGTGCTCGCCGTGCACACCTCGATGGTTGAGCCGCTGCCGCACCAGATCACGGCGGTCTACGACGCAATGCTGCCGCGCCAGCCGCTACGCTTCCTGCTGGCCGACGACCCGGGCGCCGGCAAGACCATCATGGCAGGACTCCTTATCAAGGAGTTGATCGCGCGCGGCGACCTGCAGCGCTGCCTCGTGGTATGCCCCGGTAGT
Source organism: Chromatiales bacterium (assembly GCA_043673815.1). Lineage (GTDB taxonomy): Bacteria > Pseudomonadota > Gammaproteobacteria > JACCXJ01 > JACCXJ01 > USCg-Taylor. Next base: position 4,525 of record JBIMKD010000321.1, on the reverse strand, counting down.
CTCGCGGAGCAATGGCAGGACGAGCTCTACCGGCGATTTCACCTGCCTTTCGAGATCCTGACCAACGACAAGCTCGAAGCCGCCCGCACCGGCAATTGGTTCCTCGAAACGAATCTGGTGATTGCCAGGCTCGACAAGCTCTCCCGCAATGAGGACGTGCAGGCGAAGCTCCAAGCGCCCGATGGCCGCTGGGATCTCGTGGTCTGCGACGAGGCGCACAAGCTCTCCGCGACCATCTTCGGGGGCGAAATCAAGTACACCAAGCGTTACCGGCTCGGCCAGCTCCTCTCGACCTTGACGCGGCACTTTCTCCTGATGACGGCGACGCCGCACAATGGGAAGGAGGAGGACTTCCAGCTCTTCATGGCGCTCCTCGACGGCGATCGTTTCGAGGGCCGCTTCCGCGACGGCGTCCATGCCGCGGACGTCTCCGATCTGATGCGCCGCATGGTCAAGGAAGGCCTCCTCAAGTTCGACGCCACGCCGCTCTTCCCCGAGCGGATCGCCTACACCGTTCCCTACAAGCTCTCCAGCGCCGAGGCGCAGCTCTACAAGGAAGTCACCGACTACGTGCGCGAGGAGTTCAACCGGGCCGAGGCGCTGCAGAACGACAGGCGTGCGGGCACCGTCGGCTTCGCGCTCACCATCCTGCAGCGGCGGCTCGCGTCCTCGCCCGAGGCGATCTATCAGTCGCTGCGCCGGCGCCAAGAGCGCCTGGAAAGCCGGCTCCGCGAACTAGAGCTGCTCCAGCGCGGAGTGGAGATCGCACCGCTTCTCGCCGCTGCGATGCCGGCGCTCGATGCCGAAGACGTCGAGGACCTGGAAGATGCGCCTGACAACGAGATCGAGGCTGCCGAGGAGGAGATCCTCGACCAAGCCACCGCGGCGCGAACCATTTCCGAGCTCAAGGCGGAGATCGAGACGCTCAAGCGCCTGACGTCACTCGCGCTGGCCGTTCGGCGCCGCGGCGAAGATACGAAGTGGCGCGAGCTTGGTAGCCTGTTGGCCGAGATCTTTTCATCCTGGCGATCGTGGAGTTCCGGGACGGCGATCGGCACGGGGTACACTACCTGCGCCGGCCTTTCCAGCGTGAGCCGGATTTCGGCGTGACGAGCGTGAACTATGACCTTGCCGAGCTGCTCCTCCGCGCAGAAACGCCGACCTAATACGCAGAGAGGTCTGTGATGAGCCGAGCCAATATTTTGAATACGCGAACAATCAACTACCTGGAGTTGATTGGCAACGGCAAGGTATACCGCGTTCCACCCTACCAGCGCGATTACTCGTGGTCCGAGGAGCAGTGGGAAGACCTCTGGAACGATGTGCTCGAGCTGCGAAGTCAACCTAACGACCGTCACTACATGGGTGCCTTGGTCGTCGAGGGAGAAAGTGACCGTGAGTTTTTTATCATCGATGGCCAGCAGCGGATGGCCACGCTCAGTATTTTTGCACTTGCCGTGATCGGCAAGCTCGGGACGATAGCCGCCCGTGGCATTGAACCAGATCAAAATCTAGAGCGGGCGAAAGAGCTACGCAACCGATTTATCGGCGAGAAGGATCCGGCTTCGCTTGTTGAAAGCAGCAGACTTGTCCTCAACGCGACCGACAATGCGTTTTATCAGGACTACCTTGTTCAATTAAGACCACCGCTCAATCCGCGGGGCCTGCCGAAGTCCAATCGGTTATTGTGGGAGTGCTTCCGATACTTTGACGGCCAGCTTGATAAGATTCCCGATTTTCGCGACGAGGGACAGGTGCTAGCGAGAGTCCTTTCGGAAACCGTCGCCCGCCAGCTCCTTTTCATTCTGATTTCCGTGGATGACGAGCTCAATGCCTACACAGTGTTCGAGACACTCAATGCCCGAGGACTGGAGCTCACGACGACCGACCTCTTAAAGAACTACCTCTTCGCCAGGGTGAAGGTGTCGGCAGATCTGGACGTGCTCCAGCGGCGCTGGCGGTCGCTCATTGCCACAGTGGCAACGGAGCGTTTTCCCGAGTTCCTCCGCTACCACTTGCTCTGCGAGCAGCCGAAGATCCGCAGCCAACGCCTGTTCAAGCTTGTACGCGAGCGGGTGAAGACGGCACAGGACGTCTTCGTGCTCCTCGACGCGCTCGAGGCTCGTGCAGAGCTGTTCGCCGCCCTATCCGATCCCAATCATGGCTATTGGGCTGAGCAACCGATTGCAAAGCCGTTCATTCGCGACCTAAACCTCTTTCGTGTGCGGCAGATGACGCCGGTCCTCTTTGCATGCTGGGAGCGGTTCTCGCGGGAGGACTTTGTCAGGGTACTGAAGCTCGTGAGTGTAATCTCGTTCCGCTACACGGTGGTAAGCGGCCTCAATCCGAACGCGCTCGAGCCCGCCTATCATGAAGCGGCGAAGGGAGTGCTTGTTGGGAGACTAACCAGTCCTCTGGCGGTCTTCGAGCGGTTGAAAGCCATTTACGTGGAGGATGACAAGTTCCAGAATGACTTCGCCGTGCTTGCCGTGGACACCGGAGGGCAGCGCAAGAAGCTGGTGAAGTACATCCTCGCCCGGCTCGAGGAAGACGAATCCGGGCGCTCTTGCGACCCGGACACCGATCCGGCAACCATCGAGCATGTCCTCCCCGAGAATCCCCTGGACGATTGGTCGCAGCACTTTCCGCGCGAGCGATGGGAAGCGGCGGTATACCGCCTTGGGAATCTCACGCTGCTTGAGTCAGCCGCAAACCGCCAGGTTGGCAACGCGACTTATGTATCGAAGCTCGCGGCGTATCGCAAGAGCGTCTACGCCCTGACGGGCAAGATTCCCGAGATTGCGCCCGAGCAATGGACATTCGAACTCCTGGAGGAACGCCAACGGCACTTTGCCAAACGGGCGGTGCATTTGTGGCGTGTCGACTTCACGTGATCCAGGAAGCCTAAGCGTGAAGAAAAAACTCATCGAAGTCGCCCTGCCGCTGGAGGCCATCAACAAGGCCTCCGCGCGGGAGAAGTCGATTCGCCACGGGCATCCCTCGACGCTGCACCTGTGGTGGGCGCGGCGGCCGTTGGCGGCGGCGCGGGCGGTGATCTTTGCGCAGATGGTGGACGACCCGTCCGCCCACCCGGACCTGTTCCCGACCGAGAAGGCGCAGGAGAAGGAGCGCTAGCGGCTATTTCGCATCATCGAGGAACTGGTCAAGTGGGAGAACACTACGAACGAAGAGGTGCTCGAACGGGCGCGGGCGGAAATATGGCAGAGCTGGCGCGCGGCTTGTGCCGAGAATGTGGATCATCCGCGGGCGAAGGAGCTGTTCAATCGGTATGAGCTTCCCGCCTTCCACGACCCTTTTGCCGGGGGCGGGGCGCTGCCGTTGGAGGCACAGCGGCTGGGGCTCGAAGCCTACGCGAGCGATCTCAACCCGGTGGCGGTGTTGATCAACAAGGCGATGATCGAGATCCCGCCGAGGTTTGCCGGGCTGCCGCCCGTCAATCCGGACGCCAATCCCCGCGCCCGTCATTCCGGGCAAGTCGGCGGAGCCGGCGCGACCCGGAATCCAGCCGAAAAACTGGATTCCCGCTTGCGCGGGAATGACGAATTGTTCGAGCGCGAGTGGAAAGGCGCGCAGGGACTGGCCGAGGACGTGCGCTACTACGGGAGATGGATGCGCGACGAGGCCGAGAAGCGCATCGGCCACCTCTACCCGAAGGTCGAGATCACGGCGGAGATAGCGCAGGAGCGGCTGGATCTCAAGCCCTACGTGGGCCGGAAGCTCACCGTCATCGCCTGGCTCTGGGCGCGCACGGTGAAGAGCCCCAACCCGGCCTTCGCGCAGGTGGACGTGCCGCTCGCCTCGACCTTCATGCTCTCCACCAAGGCGGGCAAGGAGGCCTATGTCGAGCCGGTGATCGTAGGGGATCCGGAACAGGGGGTAGGGGATAGGGCCGTAGCTCCCGACCACCCCTATCCCCTATCCCCTATTACCTATTCACAGTGAACGTGGGGAAGCCGAAGGACGCGGAGGCGGCGAAGAACGGCACGAAGCTCGCGCGCGGCGCGAACTTCCAATGCCTGCTGTCGGGGACGCCGATCGCGCCCGACCCATCTACCAGGAGGCGCAGGCTGGGCGAATGGGCGCGCGGCTGATGGCCATCGTCGCGGAGGGTGATCGAGGGCGGGTCTATCTCGCACCGACGCCGGAACACGAGGCAGTCGCGCGCAAGGCGCAGCCGGAGTGGAAACCAGACGTCGCGATGCCAGGGAACCCGCGTTGGTTCTCGCCGCCGCTTTACGGTCTGACGACCTACGGCGACCTCTTCACCCCCCGCCAGCTCGCGGCGCTGACGACCTTCTCTGACCTGGTAGGCGAAGCGAGGGAGCGCGTCCGGCGCGACGCAGTCGCCATGGGGAAGGGCCCCCACCCCAACGGTCATGTCGTCTTGTCGTCACCCCGGACAATGAAAGATGATGGGGGTGGGGGGCAGTCGTGAGGTCGATGTAGGAATGGTGGCATTGACCCCGAACCCCAACATGACCCGTGACCTCGAATCGAACCCCGG
>JBIMKD010000320.1:0-6295 GCA_043673815.1 Chromatiales bacterium | reverse complement strand
CGATCGAAGGCGAGCAAAGGCCGCGCGAGCCAGCCCGACCCCCAGCGCACCAGGCGGGGCATCCCCGCGAGGCCTCGAGGTCCCGAGCCCCGCAGCAGTTGCATCAGCAGGGTTTCGGCTTGGTCGTCACGGTGGTGCGCCGTCAGCATCATTTCGCCTTCGTGCATGAGTGCTTCCAGGGCCCGATAGCGCCTCTCGCGAGCCCAGGCCTCGGGACTATCGCCGACGGGATTCCGCGCATCGAGTTGGACCACGGATAACGGAATAGCGTGATGCTCGCACGTCTCGGTACAAGCTTGTGCCCAAGAGGCCGCGTCGGCGTGCAGCCCATGATTGACATGGGCGGCCTGAAGCGGCCCCTCGAGTGCATAGCGCAGCGCGGCTAAGGCATGCAGCAATACGCGCGAGTCCTGTCCGCCGCTAAAAGCTATCCAGTACGCCGTGGCCTTCGGCAAGGCTGCCAGCACCGCGCGTAAGGCCTCGGGTGAAAAGCGGATCACACCAACGCGGGGAGTATAAGCTACTGTTTCTCCTTCGTCTGGCCGATGCTCATCAAGCGGTGTCGGCGGTCGGTAAGGAGATCGCCGTTATCGAGCTTTCGCAACCTGCTCAGGTTGTCGATGAGAACCTGCCTAAGCCGCTCGGCCATGTCGTCCATCGCCCGATGCGCCCCCCCGAGCGGCTCGGGCACCACCTCGTCGATCAATTCCAGCTCCAGCAGGCGCGCGGAGGTCATTCCCATGGCCTCCGCCGCTTTTTCCGCCATCTCGCCGCTCTTCCATAGAATCGACGCACAGCCCTCGGGCGAGATCACCGAATAGGTGCTGTATTCGAGCATCAACACCCGGTCCGCGACGCCAATGGCGAGCGCGCCCCCGGAACCGCCTTCTCCGATCACGGTGGCAATGATGGGTGTCTTCAACTCGGCCAGAACGAATAAATTGCGGGCAATCGCTTCGCTCTGGCCACGCTCCTCCGCGTCGATACCGGGGTAGGCGCCGGGGGTATCGATGAACGTGAGCAACGGAAGCTTGAATTTCTCCGCCAGCCGCATCACCCTCAACGCCTTGCGGTAGCCCTCCGGGCGGGGCATGCCGAAATTTCGCTGCAGGTTCTCCGCGGTCGTTCGCCCTTTCTGCTGCCCGATAACGGCCACGGGCTCGCCTTCGAAACGCGCGACTCCGCACACCATGGCGGCGTCGTCGCCGAAAGCGCGGTCGCCATGCAACTCATGGAACTCAGTAAAGATCCGCTTCGCGTAATCCAGCGTGTAGGGACGTTGCGGGTGACGGGCGATGCGCGAGATCTGCCACGGTGTCAAGGACGAAAATATCGACTTGGTCAGGTCCTTTGAGCGCGCCTGGAGCCGCTGGATTTCCTCGCTGATATCGATGGCCGACTCATCACTCAAAAGGCGCAGCTCCTCGATCTTCGCCTCAAGCTCCGCGATCGGCTGTTCAAAGTCCAGGAAGTTAAGATTCATCGCCGCTGCCGGGGTGAGAATTTTTTAAGTTACCCGATATACAGCCTCCAAGCAATGACCGGATGAGGGCTGGATCCGCCTCGAGCTCGGGCACGCGCTTACGCGGGGTTCACGGCGAAGCGGTCGTTTTCAACCCGTAGTCGATAGTGACCTGGCCGCCCGCGAAGAGCGCGCGCAACTTTTCCAGTAAGGCGTCACTGAGATCCACACGCCAGGCGTCGCTCAAGCGTAGCCGTCCGCTTGCCTCTTCACCTAGATACTCGATAAAGACCGGACAGCGGCCGCCTCGATGGGTCTCAAGCAACCGTTGCAGGTCCGGGACTGCCCCATTGGCGAACCGCGCCCCATCGATGCCTACTATCAAGCCCCTGGCATAGGCCGCCCGCGCCTGCGGTAGATCCAACAAGTTTTCGGCGACCAAGGTGTAGGCATCGGTCACTTCATCGACTCTGCAGGCGCCTTCCACTATAAGCACGCGGTCCTTGACCAACACCTCTGCATAACGCTTCAGCGTTTCCGGATAGACCACCACCTCGATGCGCGCGCTATGATCGTCGAGCGTCGCGATCGCTATGCGGCCACGCCCCCTATCCGTATGCCGCAAGGCCAAGACCAACCCGCCTATCCGCCGCGTACCCGGTCTAAGATCGCGCAAGCGGCAGCTCACCAGACCATTCAGCTCATCCTCGTAGCGATCGATGGGATGTCCGCTCAGGTATAAGCCCAGCGTCTCGCGTTCCCCCGCAAGCCGCTGGTCATCCGACCACCTCAGCGCTTTCGGATCACCCTGTCCCAGCGTCTCCGCCGCCTCAGGCGAGAACCCGAAGAGATCATGCTGGCCCGAGGCGCGGTCTTTGACGCTTTGCCCCGCGGTCTGCATGGCCGGGTCGAGCGTTGCCAGCAGCGCTCCGCGATCCGGCCCCAGGCTATCCATGGCACCGGCTTGAATCAGCGCTTCCAAGACGCGGCGATTGGCTTTGCGCGCGTCCACTCGCAGACACAGGTCAAAGAGATCACGGTAGGACCCGCCGCTATCGCGCACCGCCATCATGGCCTCGATCGCCATACGCCCCGCGCCCTTGACCGCCCCGAGCCCGTAACGGATCGACGCATCGCTCGCGACCGTAAAACCATAAGCCGAGGTATTGATATCGGGAGGTAAGATCCCCAGCCCGAGGCGCCGGCATTCATCGATGAGCGCGACCACCTTGTCGGTGTTGTCCATATCCGCGGACAGCACGGCCGCCATGAAGGCTGCCGGATAATGGGCCTTGAGCCAGGCGGTTTGGTAGGCGATCAGGGCATAGGCCGCCGAGTGCGACTTGTTGAAACCATAACCCGCGAACTTTTCCATCAAGTCGAAAATCGCGCCGGCCACCGCGGGCGCGACCTTGCGCTCCACGGCCCCTCCAATAAAGACGGCGCGCTGTTTGGCCATTTCCTCCGGCTTCTTCTTCCCCATGGCCCGGCGCAGCAGATCCGCGGCCCCGAGCGAGTACCCCGCGAGCACCTGGGCGATTTGCATAACCTGCTCCTGGTAGAGGATCACGCCATAGGTCGGCTTTAGGATGCGCTCGATCGCCGGGTGTGGATAGCGTACCGAAGCACGTCCGTGCTTGCGGTTGATGAAGTCGTCCACCATCCCCGACTGGAGGGGTCCGGGGCGGAACAAGGCCACGAGCGCCACCAAGTCGTCGAACATGTCCGGCCGCAAGCGCTTGACGAGGTCCTTCATGCCGCGGGATTCCAATTGGAATACCGCCGCCGTCTCGCCGCGCTGTATCAATGCGAAGGTTTTCGCGTCGTCGAGCGGAATGCGGGTGATGTCGAGCATCGGATCGCTTTGAAGCTCTCGCGCGGCATTGATGTCGCGCACCGCCCAAGCGATGATTGTAAGCGTTCTGAGACCCAGAAAATCGAACTTCACCAGTCCCATCGCCTCGACATCACTCATGTCGAACTGGGTAACCCGGGCCACCGAACCCTGCTCGCAATATAGTGGCATGAAATCGGTCAAGGGCGCCGGGGCGATCACGACGCCGCCCGCGTGCTTGCCCGCATTGCGCACCAAGCCCTCGAGTTTCTTGGCCAAATCGATGAGCGTGCGCACCTCCTCTTCGGCCTCGCAACGCTCGCGTAAGGCGGACTCCTCGGAAAGGGCCCGCTCCAAGGTCATGTTGAGGTCGAAGGGGATGAGCTTGGCGATCTGATCCACAAACCCGTAGGGATAGCCGAGCACGCGGCCGACATCGCGCACGACCGCCCGCGCGGCCATGCTGCCGTGGGTGATGATCTGGGAGACCCGATCCCGGCCGTAGCGCTCTGCGACGTAGTCGATGACCTCGTCGCGCCGGTCCATGCAGAAATCGATGTCGAAATCGGGCATTGAGACCCGCTCGGGATTGAGAAAGCGCTCGAACAGGAGATCATATTGAATCGGATCGAGATCGGTGATCCCCAAGGCGTAGGCCGTGAGCGAACCGGCCCCCGACCCGCGCCCGGGCCCGACCGGTATACCGCACGCCTTAGCCCAACGGATGAAATCCGCCACTATAAGGAAATAGCCGGCGAAACCCATCTTGGCGATCATTTCGAGCTCCGACATGAGCCGCTCCGCGTACGCCGCGGGCTTGGGACCGCCGCTCGGCGCATCTGCGCCCGAGATCACCGCCAGCCGCTGGCGCAGACCGGTTTCGGCTTGGCTGCGCAAGTAGTCCTCGACCACGGTGCCGGGCGGGACCGGAAAATCGGGGAGATGATAGCGATCGAGCGTCAGCTCGAGACTGCACCGCTCGGCTATCATCCGGCTATTTTCGATAGCCTCGGGTACATCCGCCCACAGCGCCTCCATCTCCTCGGCGCTGCGCAGGTATTGCTGCGGGCTGTAGGGCTTCGGCCGGCGCGGATCGGCCAAAGCGCGGCCGGCGTTTATGCAATACCGGGCCTCGTGGGCCTCATAATCCTCCGGGTGCAGAAAACACACGTCATTGGTCGCGACCACCGGCGCTTGGCAGGCCACCGCGAGATCCAACGCGCGTTCGATGTATTCCGCCTCGCCCGAGCGCCCGGTGCGTTGCAACTCCAGGTAGTAACGATTCGGGAAGTAGTCTAACCAGCGCTTGAGCCGGCGTTTCGCCTCCGCCTTTGAGCCGCCGCTCAAGACCTGGCCGAGCTCGCCCCCGCCCGCGCCTGAGAGGAGAAGGAGACCCTCCGAACGCGCGAATAACCACTCTTGCTGGACGTGCGGCACCCCCTGCACCTGACCCTCCGTGTAACTGCGGGTGATGACCTCGGTCAGATTGTGGTAGCCGGCGGCGTCCTGGCAGAGCGCGACGATGCGGGTACGCTTTGCGGCCTCGCCGGCGAGCCAGAGGTCAGCGCCGATGATCGGTTTAATCCCGCGTGCCTGCGCCGCACGGTAGAATTTCACCATCGAAAACAACGCGCTCTGATCGGTCACCGCGACCGCCGGCATCCCGAGCGCGGCCACTCGATCGACCAGATCATTGATGCGGATCAGGCCATCGACTATGGAATACTCGCTGTGGAGGTGCAGATGCACGAACACGTTTTTGGATCTCGCCGGACGCGGGTTAGTCAAAATATTTCGCCTGCGGGCCACGGAACCCGCAGGCGACCAAAGGGGAGAGTTGCACGACTCCCCTTCGGAAACCCCAATGCTAAAGTCCCCGTCGCAAGCGGCGGGGTAGCAGTGAATCTAGTCTGACAGGGCGCCGCCAAGTTGCAAGCACGCGCGCACCGGCGCGAACGACCGCCGGTGAACCGCCGATATTCCCAACCTGATCAAGGCTTCAAGATGCCGCCGCGTCGGATAACCCTTGTGCACGGCCTACCCGTTTCCGGGATAATCCCGGTCCAGCGCATCCATCTCGCGGTCGCGCGCCACTTTCGCCAGAATGGAGGCCGCGCTGATTTGAGGCACGAGCCGGTCGCCCGCGACCACGGCGACCGCGGGATACGGCACATCGGGGCGCTGGCGCCCGTCCACCCAGACTTGCGCCGGCGCCACCGGCAACGCGAGCACGGCTCGCCGCATCGCCAACAAGCTCGCCGCTAGAATGTTGAGAGCATCGATCTCGGCGACCTCGGCGCGCCCGAGCGCCCAGGCCACGGCGTGCGCCTCGATCCTTCCGGCCAAGACCGCACGCCGTTTCACGCTCAATGTTTTAGAATCCGCGAGTCCCGCGATCGGCCGCGCCTCATCCAAGATCACCGCCGCACAGAGGACGGGCCCGGCGAGCGGTCCCCGGCCCGCCTCGTCGATCCCTGCAATCCCTTCCACCCGTCGTTGCCCCGGATGGTCAAACTCAATGGAAGCGAATAGCATGGGTCGTCTCATTCGAATATACCATAGCGCAAAAAACACGGAGTACGGATCCCATACATGCGACGGCAGCCGGACGGTAGCTTAGAAGGTACGCCGCCGTGGCTGCGGGCCAAGGTCCGAAAGTAGCTCCTGGATCTGCCCTAGCGCAGCCTCCAAGTCCTCGGCGATCTCCTGGGCGATCACGTCCGGGGGCGGAAGATTCTCGGACTCCGAGAGGCTCTCGTCCTTGAGCCAGAAGATGTCCAGGCTCGTCTTGTCGCGCTTGATCAGCTCGTCATAGCTGTAGGCCCGCCATTTTCCGTTAGTCCCCTCTCCCTCTGGGAGTGTATAGACCGGTGAGATAGGTAACACATGTTCACAGACATGGGTAACACTTTTAGAGTGCATGATAATTTTCCGAAGGGAGGACGATCATGCCCTGGCAAGAGGTGTCAACCATGTCGTTACGTCGAGAATTTGTGATG
>JBIMKD010000319.1:0-2217 GCA_043673815.1 Chromatiales bacterium | reverse complement strand
GAAAGCTCCTGGCTACGTCCAATGTAGCCCTACTTCCATTCGGCCGGGTTAGTATCGGCGGTAGCCGAGAACCTTTAACTTCCGTTGAGAACTTGGGACAGTGCTCAAGCAATGGCCGAACGCCGAGCTATTTAGAGCTAGCTACTTTCCGGCGCAAAAATAGCACCTTGGAGGATCGCAGTGTGGCCGGGACGAAATGCCAATGCAACGGCCGTCCTGAGGAGGCCACTTTGGTGATCGGGACGAATGGAGGGAGCTTCAGCGCGTGGCTGAAGCTAGGAGAGCGCGGCCGATATTGATGAGGTTGTCGCCGATGACGCCGAGCCCGACCCAGCGCTTCATGCCGGAGGGTCCCTTGTAGCGACAGCGGTTCAAGCCGTGCCGTCGCTTCATGAGACTGATTCGGCCTTCTGCTCCGGTGCGCCATTTCTGCGCGTTTCGGAACCAGCGTTTCTTCTGTAGCTTCTTGCGCTCTGCGCTCTTGGTCGAGCGGTTGGGAATCGCAACCCGTTTTACTCCGCGGGCGTGCGCGGCGTCTTCGTTGCGCTGCGAGAAGAATGCGGCGTCGGCGGCGACCAGGCGGGGCGGCCGTCCGAATTGCCGTTGGTGGGTTTCCAGCGCGGGGATCAACAAATCCGAATCGCTGGGACGCTCGTCGTAGACCTCGTAGTGGGTGACGATCTGCCGCTCGGCTTCCTGGACCTTGACTATCTTGCCGAACTCGGTCGGCTTGGCCACCTTGCCTTTGCGGATGACCTCGGTGTGCGGCTCGAATAGGCTCACCAGCTTGCCGGCCACACGGGTATTGCCCTTGAAGAGGCGAGCGCGCGCCTGCCGTATGACCTGCTGGAGGCGCGGGACCATAGTTTCCAGATACCGCCGCTGAGCATCGATGCACACTTGCTTAACGATGTCGGGGCTGCACTTCACGCCAGTGGCCACCTCGTGCGCGAAACGCTTGGCCTGTCCGACCACCCGCCCGGTAATGGACAGGAGCTTCTGGTAACTCTGCTTCAAGCGCTCCTGGCCCTGCTCGGCGCGGCTGCGGCTGGCGCGGGCGATCTGCAGCACACAATAGCGCACACTGCGTGTGCGGTCACGTAGCTTGGCGCCGACCGCATCGGAGAGCTGTGAGATTTTCTTCATCGCCCGCGTCAGCACCCGCACGCCGTCGCCCAGCAGGCTGCTGTCGGTCGGATAGTGGATGTCGGTCTCGACGACCGTGGTATCCACCCGCATCCGGCGGCCGTGGACGATTCCCTTTTCCAGCGCGATGCCCACTACACGCTGATGAATCTGCTCGATGATCACAGGACCCAGAGCGACGCCGAGCTTACCCAGCGTCTTGGCGTCGGGAACCTTCTCCGCGCCCACACGAGTGAATTGCCGATAGACCAAGTTCGCCCGTACCTCGCGCTCGAGTACGCTATAGCTCCAGTTGCGCATGTGCTTCAGCACCAGCAAGCGCAGCACGACTTCCGCCGGTGTGCCCGGGCGCCCGCGCGTGCGGCTATTCGGCCGGCGGTGCGCCAAAGCTTCGTAGACCAAGTGGAGCAGCTGCGGGTCGGCGAGCACCTCATCGACCTGCCGCATCCACCCTTCCCACAAGCCGCCGACTTCCTCAGCGATGAGCCCCTCGGCAAAATTCAGCTGCCGGCGGCTCAATTCAATCACTGGCCGGCCTTCCGGCGCGCCGTGGCCCGCCGCGCTTTGGCCAGTTGCTTGTCGCGCTGCAGGGCGCGCAAGAAACGCTCGCGGTTATCCCCAGCGATCGCGGTCCCGATCTCCTGAAACCGCAACCACGCTCGCTGTGCGTCCTTGATGACTGCGTTCTGCTCGGCGGGCACGTAGACGGAACGTGCCTTTCCCGCGTCCCGGAAATTCAGATACAGGTGCGGGCCGTGACGGCGCGCTGGATCGGACGCGCACACGCACGACGGATCGCCGCACTGACGGGTGACTTCGGACAAGGAGCCCTGGACCATGGACTGGGTGGCCTCTGCGAGCTCAGCAATCACTCTCCCCTTAACTATCATACAAGGTAAGGTATCACCAAAAAAGATGCCCGTCAATAGTCCATTCGAAAAAAATGCGCCGCGACTGGACCCGGCACAGCCCTACGTCCAATCCCGGTACGCTCTTGCACCGAACGCGACCACTCGGCCTCGAAACTCTCTGCGCGGAGGTCTATAATTTTGCGCCGGAAAGTAGCTAGGG
>JBIMKD010000318.1:0-3620 GCA_043673815.1 Chromatiales bacterium | reverse complement strand
TCTACTGGTCGCTCGAGATGGTGGCGCGCGCCGCCGAGGTGCGTTATCGCATGGGCTTGAAGCGCTGGCAACCCCAGGAAGGCATGCAGGGGGTCATCATCTTCATCGGATCGATCTCCTCGCAGGGCAACAAGGGCCAGATCGCTTACGCCGCATCGAAGGCCGGTCTGGAAGGGGCGGCGGCGACCCTGATGAAGGAAGCCATCTTTCACGGTGTCCGTTGCAGCGTGATTCACCCCGGCTTCACCGACACCCCCATGGTCCGCGCCCTCGGCGAGGAGTACATTCAGAAATACGTTCTCCCCGAGACCCAGTTAGGGCGGTTGATCCGGCCCCAAGAGATCGCGGACGCGATTTGCTTTATGATTACCAACTCCGCGGTGAGCGGAGAGCTCTGGGCCGATGCGGGGTGGCATCCCTCGCCGGCCTAGCGAGTGATTTCCTGATTTCGGGGGAGCGCTGCTATAGGGTGGCTAGCGGAGGCCCGACGCGTTATACCCTGCGCTCTTGGATAGCGGAGCAATGTGAATAAGAAATCTCTCCCATTGCTGGGCTCGGCGCACCGAGCATCGCGCCGTCGCGGCATGCGCGTTCGAGGACCGATCGCGTTCTCCCTCCTGCTGGCATTCGTTCTCCCGTCCCTGCGGGCGGAAACGCCTCCCGGCCGGTTACCGCCCCCCGTCATGCAAGCGCTACAGCGGGCCAAGATCCCAGCCGCGAGCGCCGGGATCTTCGTGCAAGACACGGCCACCCGGGAGCCGTTGCTCGAATGGTCGGCGCAAACGCCGATGAATCCCGCCTCGACGGTTAAACTCCTCACGACCTTCGCGGCGCTCGATCGGCTCGGTCCCGGCTACACCTGGAAGACCGAAATCTACGGCTCGGGCCGTACCCAAGGCGATGTGCTCGAGGGGGATCTCATCATCAAGGGCTACGGTGATCCCAAGCTGACCTTGGAACGCTTTTGGCTCCTGCTGCGCACCGTCCGGCAACGCGGCATTCGGGTGATCCGCGGGGACTTAGTGCTCGATCGCAGCTACTTCGCGATCCCGGAGGATGACCCCGGGCAGTTCGATCACCAGCCCTTCAGCCCGTACAACACCGGACCCGATGCCTTGCTGTTGAACTTCAAATCCGTACAGATCCGGTTGTTGCCGACGGGCGCCGGCGCCGTGCGCGTGGTGAGCGATCCGAAGCCCACGCAGTTGCGGCTCGTCAACCGGCTCGGCGACGCGCGCGGGCCGTGCCGGGGCGATCCGTCGATCGGTGTCCGCGGCGATGCTTCGGAGGCGAGGGTGACGGTCCATGGACGCTACGCCGCGGCCTGCGGCGACGGCGAGTATTACACGGCTGTCTTGGGCCACCCTCAGTACGTCCACGGCGTATTCAAGGACATATGGGGCGATCTCGGCGGTGAGCTCCACGGCCGCGTGCGCGAGGGCCCGGTGCCGGCGCGCGCCGAGCTTCTGGCCGCAAGCGAATCCCCGCCGCTCGCCGAGATGGTCCGCGACATCAACAAGTTCAGCAACAACGTGATGGCGCGGCAGTTGTTCCTCACCTTCGGTGCGGCCGCTCGGCAAGCGCCGGCGACCTTGGTGAAGTCGCAGCAATCGATGCATGATTGGCTTCTCGATCAAGGCTTGGATCCACAAATGGCCACTTTCGAAAACGGCTCGGGGCTGTCGCGAACGGAGCGCATCACGGCGCGCGAGATGGGCAAACTGTTGCTCGCCGCGTACCGCAGTCCGTTGATGCCGGAATTCGTATCCTCCCTGCCTATCGCCTCCGTGGACGGAACCATGCGCCGGCGGCTGCGCCACACGGACGTTGCGGGTCATGCCCACATAAAAACCGGCAGTCTGCGCGGCGTTAAAGCCATCGCCGGTTATGTGCACGACCGGTTAGGGCACACGATCGCGGTCGTCTGCCTCATCAATCACCGCAACGCCGGGGCGGGCGGCGCGGCTCAGGACGCGCTGCTCCGCTGGGTCTATGAGGGAGGGTCCCAAACCCCGGGGGGCCGTAACCCGGCAAGCGACGCGGTAGAACAGGCGCCTCTACACCCGCCTTCAGAGTATGCCTGCGGCGACCCGGCGCCAGTCCTATCATGCTGAAGCGTCTTCTCTTGATCCTCGCGGTGTTTGAATCGGGTTGCGCACAGGGACCGGAGGTCCCCGCAATGGTGCCTGACATCACCGCCGCTCCGTCCGTCTCCAGCCGAAAAACGATCGCCATCTCACGGGCACTAGGCGGTAAGGAGACCCATTTTTTCATGACCTCGGAGATCGATAACGAAGGGTTTCGGAAGGCCCTGAAGATCGCGCTCGAAGAATCAGGACTATTCCGCATCGTGTTTATCGACCTGCACGGTGATTATGTGCTTTATCCCAAGATTGTATACCAAGACGTGACCCCGGGCCTGTCGATGCGCTCAGTGTTCAAGGTCGATTATCGGATCGTGGATGGCTGGAGCGAAAAGGAACTCTGGCAACGGCGGGTGATCTCGACCTATGACGCGCCTCTCGCCGAGGCGCTGTACGGTGTGAGCCGGGTACGCAAGGCGCATGAAGGATCGGTGAGAGAAAATATTCAATCGCTGCTGGTGCAATTGAGCGAATTCGCCGCGGACATTGCTCGAGACTCCTCGAACCCATCGATGCCTGGTGATCCGCGTTAGCCCCACACTCTACCTCCGGGAGCGGGATCTCGAGTGGCAGTTCGTGCGGGCCCCGGGACCCGGCGGTCAAAATGTCAATAAGGTCGCGACGGCGGCGCAGCTTCGTTTTCACGTCGGCAACGCCACTTATCTGCCGGAGACGCTGCGCAAGCGGTTGTTCTACCTCGCGCGCGGGCGCATCGCCAAGGAGGCGACGTTGGTGATCGAGGCCCACCGCTATCGCAGCCAGGAGCGCAATCGGCGAGACGCGCTCGAACGCCTCCTGGACCTTATCCGCCGAGCCGCGATCATCCCAACGCCGCGACTGAAGACCGGGCCGACGCGCGCCTCGCGGAGGATCCGGCTCGAAAGCAAGCGCCGTCGCGGTCTGCTCAAGCGCGGGCGGAATGTCGAACCGGAGGCCGAAACTTAGACAATCATATTGGAAATTCGAGGTACCTCTCAAAGTTTCCTGTGGCTCCGGCAGAGGCACCGTCTTTTCTCCCTCTCCCACAGGGAGAGGGTTGGGGTGAGGGGATCGGAATAATCGACGCATGTGTTTGATTTGATTCCCTCATCCTAACCTTGCATCCTCGGCGCGCCAAGCAGGGCCATTCCCTGGCCCTGGCTTTCTCCCGGAGGGAGAAGGGACTCCCGGACTTGTTGAAGTGGTTGTGTACGACATTGGATGTGTGAGGTTCTAATCCTACGCAACCGGCGCGGCGATCCGCGAACAGGTACGGCCTGGGACTGGTATCGCGACCGCTTGGCTCTTAGAATGACGGCAACCATACGCTAAGCCGATCCCATTCGATACGTCGTTCGAGAACGACCGGAGGTATAGACCCATGGATATCATGGAGCAAATCAAGACGACCATTCATAGCAATCCTATCGTGCTCTTCATGAAAGGAACGCCGGATTTCCCGCAGTGCGGTTTTTCGATGCGCGTGGCCGAAGCCTT
>JBIMKD010000317.1:0-4624 GCA_043673815.1 Chromatiales bacterium | reverse complement strand
TTCCCGGGGAGACCTGGCGATTCGCGGTGAAACTGAAACGTCCGCACGGATTCATGAATCCCGGCGGCTTCGATTATGAAGGCTGGTTGTTTCAGCACCGTATCCGCGCGCTCGGCCATGTCATCGATAGCCCCCGAAACCAGCGCTTGGAGACCGCTCGCGGCGCCCTGGTCGATCGCTTGCGCCAGCGGCTGGCGATGAAGCTCGCGGGGGTGGCGCGGCAGTCATCCCAGGGTAATGTGTTGACGGCCCTGGTGATCGGGACGCAGGACGCCATCGGCGCGGAACAATGGCAGGTCTTCAACCGCACCGGCACCTCGCATTTGGTCTCGATCTCCGGCCTGCACATCGGGCTCATTGCGCTCCTTGGCTTTTGGGTGGGCCGCTGGCTCTGGTCCCTGCCGGGATTTACCGTCCTATACCTGGCCGCTCCGCGCGTCGGCGCGCTCTCTGGAACGCTGGCCGCGCTCGTGTACTCGGGTCTCGCGGGCTTTTCGGTGCCCACGCAGCGTTCCTGCATCATGGTCGCGGTATTGATGTGCGGGATCATAGTAAACCGCTTGTTCAAAACCATTGACCTATGGTTCATCGCGCTTTTGCTGGTGCTGATCCTGGACCCGTTTAGCGTGCTGGCGCCGGGCTTCTGGCTGTCCTTCGGGGCAGTCGCCTTGATCCTTTATGGGATGGGCGGGAGGGTCGCGCCTTCCGGCCTCTGGTGGCGGATCGCGCGCCTGCATGTCGTGGTGGCGATCGGCTTAACCCCGGTGCTGTTGATGATCTTCGGCCAGAATCCCATCGTGGGTCCGGTCGCGAATGTCCTCGCGGTGCCGTGGGTGAGCGTGGTGGCGGCGCCGTTGGCCTTGGCCGGCACGGCCTTGTGCTTTGTCTGGGAGTGGGCGGGGATCGCCGTGCTGGATCTGGCGCTAAAAAACCTGGAGGGGCTTTGGGTTTATTTACAGTTTCTATCGGAGCTAGACCATGCCACCTGGGTGCGGGCCGTTCCGGTGCCTTGGATCGGCGGGGCGGCGTTTATCGGAGTCTTGATCGTGCTCGCACCGCGCGGCATCCCGGCCCGTTGGCTGGGGCTCGTGTGGTTGCTCCCGCTTCTGATCACGCCGCCGCCGCGCCCGAAAGAAGGAGAGCTTTGGTTCACCTTGCTCGATGTCGGACAGGGTCTTTCCGCGGTCGTGCAAACCCGCGACCGCACCTTGGTATACGACACCGGGCCAAGGTTCAGCGAGCGCTTCGACGCCGGCCGCGCGGTGTTGGTCCCCTATCTCAGGCAACACGGCATCGAGCATGTCGATACGCTCCTCATCAGCCACGGCGACAGTGATCACACGGGCGGGCTCGGCAGTCTGCTCGGGGAAGTCCCGGTGGGACGAATTCTCGCGAATGGCCCTGTCAGTGGCCGGCGGGTCTCGGTGTGTCGAGACGGTCAGCACTGGCGCTGGGGCGAGGCGAACTTTTCGGTGCTGCATCCCGCGTTCGATGCGAACGGTTCCGACAACAACCGTTCCTGTATCCTCAAAGTATCCCTGGGGGACAGGTCCGTTTTGCTACCGGGCGATATCCAGGCCGAGGCGGAATTCGAGTTATTAAAGCAACACCAAAAAAGCCTAAAGGCGGACATCTTGGTGGCCCCCCATCATGGGAGTAAAACCTCGTCCACCGTAAGCTTTATCGATGCGGTCGCCCCCGACTACGTGCTTTTCTCCGTGGGTTATCGAAACCGCTACCGCTTTCCTGATGCCGCTGTCCTGCGCGACTATCGGGCAGGCGGCGCCATCCCGTTGCTCAGCGCCGAGGAAGGCGCGATCCGGTTTCGCTTCGGCCCTGGCACCCGCCGCGCTCCAGAGCTATACCGTAAAGAGAGAAGACGGTTTTGGCGGGCCGATGGCCCTTGACGAGCCATGTCATTGAACCCGCAGCGGGGGTCAGCTCTCGGGTGGAACAGGTGGTTCCGCGAAACGATTCGCCATGCGGCGGATCGCTCTGACGGGCATCCGCCCTACTATGGTCCTCGTTGCACCCGCTGCAAAATACCTTATTTCGGGTGCACGACGATAGGACCGAGCTCACCGGTTCTCTGCTAAGTCGCGCCCTCGGTTAATTTCACCCTTTTTGTTTAACCACGCTACACCTGCGTCTTAATGGCGCGTGCGTAGCGTATTCCTTCAACCTCAGTCTGCCCCACGGGGGTGGCCTGGTACAGTTGGCCCTTATTAAAACGAGGGGTGTCAAGGCAATTTCTCACAACCTAAATGTGAAAAAGCTTACAGCTATAAGGCGCCAGCCCGCCTAATCTGCCCATCGAAAGGAAGCATAGGAAGGGGAGCAGGTAGTTCCAACCTGCGGAGCGCCTTACTGAACGCTTAATGGGTAAGGTCAGGTGTCCCAGCGGGAATTATTAATCATTAAGTATTTTTTGGAGAAATGTCATGCCTACATCAGCAATTGGACAAACATCTTCGCAAATAGCATTTAACACCTTCCGTAACCGTCTATTGACCGCGGGGCTTCTGACGGCGTTGGCATTGGCCACGGTCCCATCCAGCGCGTCTGCGGCTCATGCGTGGGGCTCTTTTCATTGGGCGCGGACAGCCAACCCGTTTACCCTAAAACTGGTCAGAAAAATGACCAGCACGTGGTATTCTTATCTCGATCTGGCCTCCGCGGCTTGGACTATATCGCCCAAGCTGAATACCACAATCGTCCTCGGGGCCAACGATGCCGCTTCGCGGCAGGCCTGCGCGACCGTTGCCGGACGAACGGTGGTCTGCAACTTCCCCTACGGCCTGACCGGTTGGCTTGGATTGGCCACCATCTGGCTCGATGGTAACAATCACATTGTACAGGGCACGGCCAAGATGAACGACTCGTACAGCTGGTCCCCGGGGAACAGGCAACTCGTGGTGTGTCAGGAGGTCGGCCACACGTTTGGGCTCGCTCACCAGGACGAAGGCTTTGGCAACGCAAACCTCGGGACCTGCATGGACTATACGAGCCTGCCGTTCGGGCCGCCGAACAACCTGGCTCTAAACCAGCACGATCTCGCTCAACTGAATGCGATCTATGCTCACCTCGACGGCTATACGACCCTCACGCAGACATCCCTCGCGGCCGCGCTGCCCTTTGGGTCGGAAAGCATTGACTTTAACCAGCCGGACCAGTGGGGCACGCTGCTCGAGTCGGTCAACGACGGCCGAACCGAGGTTTACGAACGCGATCTCGGAGATGGATACAAAGTGGTCAATTTCGTTATTTGGGCGGCAAAAAGATGACCACAGGACGGCGCTAATGATAGGGTGATGGCGGGTATGCCTCGCCATCACCTGTTTGCGGTCTGTCAATTTGAAGGATTAACCTATGAAACGGTTTCTGCTTTGGTTTCTGCTTTTCATCTGTCCGCTATTTGTCGTTGGAGGAGAATCACGCGGCAAACCGGTGACGGACTATCCCAGTCTCATAGACAACCTGCGCGCTGCGGGAATTATTGTTAAACCGGAAGGGGAAGTCGTTCAGCCTTTCTTTTCCGTGAAAGGAAAGATCATCAAGGTTGGCGGTGAGGATGTGCAGGTCTTTCAGTATTCTCACGAGACGGAAACGGATGCACAGGCCATTCAGGTTTCACCCGATGGGAGCACAGTGGGGACAACCAAGATCCATTGGTTCGGTCCACCGCATTTCTATAAGAGAGAAAAACTACTCGTATTGTATGTGGGTGATAATGAGAAGGTGCTGAAAGCGCTGGAAGATGTGCTGGGTCAACAGGTTGCGGGTCAATAGAGCTCGTAGGATGGGCTGAGGTCACGAAGCCCATCAATCGCGAACGATGCGCCTCCTTCGTCGGCACATCCTACGAGCTCGGCGGAGCGTGGATCCTAGCGCTCATCGGCGCCGTTATGAAATGGGTTCAGCAGAGGAAAACGCGAGCTGGAGGCGATGGAGCCGCCTAGACGCGGCTGAAGTCGTATGTGACACAACACAATCATCACCCATAACCGGCCTGCGCGTCACCATTAATCAAGTTAAAGGGGGCAGGCTCGAAATACTTTTCACAATCCCAACGCTCCCGGCCCCTCGATTGCTTCCCCAGCAACATTGCTCTCCCTATCCGTGGTCGACCCCGTGGCCTAGAATAAAGGGGTCATAGAGCTCGTAGGATGGGCTGAGGTCACGAAGCCCATCAATCGCGAACGATGCACCTCCTTCGTCGGCACATCCTACGAGGCGGGGGATCGAAGGTATACCCAGCCACCGCCCGCCGCGCCTGCGAGGCCGATTTCGGGCCCAAGCAAGGCTGGGTCGAAGAGACCCCGCCGGATCCCGGAAGCGGGGTTGAGCGGTCGCCGCTCGGGCGCCCGCTTAAGGCAGGAGATCGGCGACCGCGACCGTTCGGCTCGCCCCGCCCGGCACGAGCGTTTCACCCTTTTTTACAATACGGTGCTCAAGATAATCTGAGCCTTGCGGGTTCCGGTAGACCTCGAGCGCACCCTGGATGAGGTTGACCAGCCAGTATTCCGGGACCCTATTGCGGGCATACAGCACCCGCTTTGTGGAACGGTCGTAGGCGAGCGTGGTGTCGGCGATCTCCACGAGGAGCACGGCGCTGCTCGGGTGG
>JBIMKD010000316.1:0-3311 GCA_043673815.1 Chromatiales bacterium | reverse complement strand
GCCTCGGCGGAGAATCTGCGCGCGTTCGTCGAAGAGTCGGTCACCCCAGGCGCCTTGGTGATCACCGATGGATGGCTGGGATATTCTGGGTTGGAGCCTCTCGGCTACCAACATAACATCAGAAACATAAAACGCAGCGGAGGTCCTGCCCACAAACTCTTGCCACGCGTCCATCGGATCGCGTCGCTTTTGAAGCGGTGGCTCATGGGGACACTCCAAGGTGGTGTTCAGCAACGTCACCTGGACTACTACCTGGACGAATTCACGTTCCGATTCAATCGGCGGACATCTCGTTCACGCGGGTTGCTTTTCTACCGTCTGATGCAGCAAGCCGCCACCATCACATCCACACCATACCGAAGCCTCGTGAGAAGAGCCAAATCACTTGACCACAACACATAGGGGGCACTTGCGCGAAGTGGATACCCATTTTGCATATTTTATCATGTGCTCTCTCGCACATTGCGGACGCAAGCATCGAGAAATTGCGAACGGACGGAGTTTCCTCTACTATGGGGAACGGACGAAGACCATCCATGTTAGGCGAACGATTCGATGATGCGTTGACCTTTGCCTCGCAACTGCATAGGAAACAAGTCCGCAAGCAGACTGGCATTCCTTATATCTCTCATTTGCTCGCGGTCGCCGCGCTCGTCATCGAGTATGGTCGCCGTGAGGAAGAAGCAATCGCGGCTTTGTTGCACGACGCCATTGAAGATCAGTCAGACACCTGGCCCGGCGGAGCACAGGGGTTACGTCAAGAGATTACGAAGCGTTACGGCGAAAGCGTCGCAGCGATCATCGAAGGCTGCACCGATACAGATACGATTCCCAAACCACCATGGCGCGAACGAAAGGAACGCTATCTTGAACATCTAGTCGAGGCTTCACCTGCGGTGCTGCTCGTCGCGTGCTGTGACAAACTGCATAACCTCCGCTCCACTCTTGCAGACTATCAAACTCACGGCGAAGCTCTCTGGAAACGATTCAACGCCGGCAAACCCGAGCAGCTTTGGTTCTACCGTTCACTCGCGGAGGTTTTTTCATCTCCGAAGGTCCCTCCCCAGCTTGCCAAAGACTTTCGGGAATCGGTGCACTCCCTGATCGATCTCGCGGGAGCGAATTCGAGCAGTTAATAACTCTCTCGTAGCCATCGCCGGCTTGCAGGAACAGGAAGGTCAGGCATAGAATTTTCCGGGTGCACCCGCCACGGTCCGACGCACGTGCGGCCATATGCGCAGGGATCGCCGCGGACGCGGGCTCGGCGCTGGCGCAGGTGTTGCTCCTTCCGCGTGCCCAAGTCATGGTTCTAATACCCTTCGGCTGGCGCCTGCCCGCGTTGTGGGTTCTGGGCCTCTGGTTTGGCATGCAGTTACTCTATCTATTCGGCGCTCGCCAGCGCGGACCAAGGGGGTGTGGCGTTTGCTGCTCATGCGAGCGGCTTTGTCGCGGGAATGGCTCTGATCCCATTCTTTAAGTATCCCCACGTGCGGCTGTATCGGCCGACAGGCAATCGCAGATACTGAGAGTGGTTTACCTGCACCCAACGGCGTTGGCCGTTTCACCAGTCTTCACGACTCACCGTAGAAGACGACACATGCCGTAGCAATCATCGTTTGAGTGTATGCAAGAAAGGAGACCTGACCCCGTCAGTCCGCCAAAACCGCCTCCTCTCTTTACGGTATAGCTCTGGAGCGCGGCGGGCGCCAGGGGCCGAAGCGAAACCGAATCGCGCCTTCCTCGGCGCTCTGCAATGGGATGGCGCCGCCCGCCCGATAGTCGCGCAGGAGACAGCGCGCCAGGGGAGCGAGATCATCGAGACGGTCGATTTCAGAACCAGCACTGGCCTTTAAAGGATAATGGAATGTCAGCGCTTTGAAACGGCGCAAGGTGCCTTTGACAAGGCATCCGCTTCGTCAACCGAGAATTGATCTCCGTGATTACCGGTACGTTTTCTCATCCCTCGTGAGGATTGATATAACATCTACGGTGTGGTCGCTCTGATGAGGAAGAAAAATAATGCGATACCTTCCCGCGCGTTTGCGGTAGTAACCTTTCCACTCCTTTCCTTTGAGCTGGACGACATCGCCTCGGAACGGGTCATCGGCCGTCTCTCTCAGTTTTTTGAGTAGAAGCTCGTAGTAATCACGCGGCGCCTTTTCGAGCTGCTTTGCCGCGTGTTTTGCGAGCCGGACGTTCCATTTCATGTTCGAGCTTTTCTAAGGTAATGTATTCCCCCCGTCGGATCTCCTCCTCCCCGCGACGAACCAGTTCTTCCTCTTCAGGAGTGAGGACATCTTCAGCATCGACCAGCTTCTTGGGCTTGATCACAACCGTATGTTCCACTTGCTCTACTTCCACAAAATCCCCGGTCTCTAACGCGAGGTCCTCCCATATCGCTTTGGGGATGACAACTTGCCGGCGCTGGCCGAGTTTACTAATGGTCATACCTATTTCTCCATATTCCGTTCCAGGATGTTTACGATCATATTATCAGCTTATCTAACAGTATGATCTTGTCAAGCGAGGCGCTCGCCTTTCGATTTCAACTGTTGGAACGGATGTTTCTTCGGCTGGTGTGCGGCCGTTTGATAACCTTTTGTTTATTTTCTACGATGAGAGTTTGTGTTCACAACGACGCCGCGGGCGGTCGGCTTGGAGCACGATCCTCAGGAAACAGCCGTCTCGGCTCATAGAAGGATGTGCCGACGAAGGAGGCGCATCGTTCGCGATTGATGGGCTTTGTGACCTCAGCCCATCCTACAAGCTGCGCCCCAGCTCGAACCCGGGAGACAGCCCGCGACGGCTCTCTCCCCGACTCTCAGCCGCCGGTAGCTTGTTTCAAGTCCACCGTGAGAGTATGTTTGAGTTGTCATGAGTACCCTCCCCAAGCCCCATCGTTGGACGCGCGAGGAATATGAGCGTGTAGTGCGGCTCGGGGGCTTCGAGCCCGACCGACGCCTGGAGTTGATCAACGGGGAGATCGTGGATAGGGCGCCTCAGAACGAACCGCACGCGGTGGCCCTCTGCCTCCTGCACGACGCCTTGCGCCGTGCGTACGGAGACGGCTATGTCGTCCGCATCCAGTCTCCCGTGGCCCTGGACGCCGGCTCGGCACCGGAGCCCGATCTCGCGATCGTCCCGGGCAGGCCGCGGGACTTCCTCACGAGCCACCCGAGCAGCGCCGTGCTCCTCGTGGAGATCGCCGACACCACGCTCGCCTACGACCGTTCCACAAAGCGGGTGCTGTATGCCCGCAATAGGGTCCCGGAATACTGGCTGGTCAACCTCATCCAGGGTGCGCTCGAGGT
>JBIMKD010000315.1:0-2793 GCA_043673815.1 Chromatiales bacterium | reverse complement strand
TTGTACTTGACATCGAGCGTCTCGCGGTTATAACGCGAGCCCTTGCAGAGATCACACGCCACATAAACGTCGGGAAGAAAGTGCATCTCGACCTTGATCATGCCCTCGCCCTGACAGGCCTCACAGCGCCCGCCCTTGACGTTGAAGCTGAAGCGGCCCGGCATATAGCCGCGCGAACGCGCTTCTTGGGTGGCAGAAAAAAGCTCGCGCACCGGAGCAAATAGGCCGGTGTAGGTGGCGGGATTGGAGCGCGGGGTGCGCCCGATGGGGCTTTGATCGATGGCGACGACCTTATCCAACCATTGGATCCCCTCGACCTCGGCATACGGCTTCGGCTCGATATGCGCCTGGTGCAAGCGCCGCGCCGCGATCGGATACAGGGTGTCGTTGATGAGCGTCGACTTCCCCGATCCGGACACGCCGGTCACACAGATCATGAGCCCCAAGGGAAACTCCACGTCTATCGATTTGAGATTGTTTCCCCGGGCCCCATAAAGGTATAACGCGGGTCTGTCATCGGCGGCGGTGCGGGTGCGCGGCAAGGCGATCGCCCGCCGGCCGGAGAGATACTGCCCGGTCAGCGATTCCGTATGCTGCGCGACAGTCGCCGCTGGACCGGCGGCGACCACCCGGCCGCCGTGGATCCCGGCGCCGGGGCCCATGTCGAGCACGTGGTCCGCGGCCCAGATGGCTTCCTCATCGTGCTCGACCACGATCACCGTATTGCCGAGGTCGCGGAGGTGGCAAAGCGTACTGAGGAGGCGCCGATTGTCGCGCGGGTGGAGCCCGATCGAGGGCTCGTCGATCACATACATGACACCGACGAGACCCGCGCCCAACTGGCTCGCAAGGCGGATCCGCTGCGCTTCCCCCCCGGAGAGAGAATCCGCGCTGCGATCGAGCGTGAGATAGTCGAGCCCGACATTCACCAAAAACCGGAGCCGGGTGCTGACTTCCTTCACGATCCTGGCCGCGATCTCGCCCTTGTAACCCTCGAGCCGGAGAGCCTCGCAAAATTCCCGCGCCTGCTCCACCGTCATCGCCGTGATTTCGGGCAGGGGCAAGCCCCCGACGAAGACCGAGCGCGCCTGGGTTCCGAGGCGTGTGCCGCGACACGCGGGGCAGGCCCGGGTGCTGATATACTTGCGCAGTTCCTCGCGGACCAGGTTCGATTCGGTATCCCGGTAGCGCCGTTTCAAGTTCGGAATGACCCCTTCGAAGCGGTGGCGGCGCGTCCTCGTCTCGCCTCCGCTGTCGGTATCGTGGAACGCGATCGCCTCGCTCCCGCTGCCCTGGAGGATGAGGTGTTGCATCGGTTCGGGCAGCTCTTTGAACGGGGTATCGAGGTCGAAGCCATAGTGCGCGGCCAAATCCGACATGAGCTGGAAATAATGCACATTGCGCCGGTCCCATCCAGGGATCGCGCCACCCGGCAGGCTCAACTCGGGATGCCGCACGATCTGCGCGGGGTCGAAAAATTCGGCGATCCCGAGCCCGTCGCAATCGCGGCAGGCCCCGGCCGGATTATTGAAGGAGAAGAGGCGCGGCTCGAGCTCCTCGATGCTATAGGCGCAATGCGGGCAGGCAAAGCGCGCCGAAAACACCAGCTCGGGGCTCGCTGGATCGTCGATGAATGCGACCCGGGCGACGCCCCCGGAGAGCTTAATCGCGGTCTCGAACGACTCGGCCAAACGCAGCTCGAGATCGGCCCGCACCTTGAACCGATCGACCACCGCCTCGATAGCATGTTTTTTGTATAATGCCAGCGCGGGCGGCTCGTCGAGATCGATCAGGCGGCCGTCGACGCGGGCGCGCACGAAGCCTTGCTTGCCGAGTGCGTTGAGGATGTCGCGGTGCTCGCCCTTGCGGCCCTGGACCACCGGCGCCAGCAGCATCAAGCGCGTGCCCTCGGGCTCGGCCACCACTCGGTCCACCATTTGGCTGATGGTCTGCGCCGCGAGCACCGAACCATGCTCCGGGCAACGGGGTTCCCCGGCCCGCGCAAACAGGAGGCGCAGATAATCGTAGATCTCGGTGGTGGTCCCCACGGTCGAGCGCGGATTGTGCGAAGTGGATTTCTGTTCGATGGCGATGGCGGGCGAAAGGCCTTCGATAGAATCGACATCCGGCTTTTGCATCATGGATAAGAATTGGCGCGCGTAGGTGGATAGCGATTCGACATAACGCCGTTGACCCTCGGCATAGAGGGTATCGAAGGCCAAGGAGGATTTGCCCGAACCCGAGAGGCCCGTGATTACCGTGAGGGCACCGCGCGGCAAGTCGATGTCGATGTTCTTTAGATTATGCGTCCGCGCGCCGCGGATGCGAATGGTTTCCATGAAGCGTTACGCTACCCAAGCAAAGTTTGAATTTTAAGGATGATCATGGCGGTGAGGCAAAACGGCACGGCGTCATCGGGCCCAAAAATCAATTTTACTTCGCGGGCGGGGTATGAACCCGGGCCCTTGACCAAAGGGGAGTGTTGCACTACTCCCCCTTGGAAACCCCAATGCTAAAGTGCCCGCCGTGAACGGCGGGGCATTCCGAATGAGCACATTCGAATTGCGCGCGGCGGCGTCGCTTAGTGCGATCTATCTGTTACGGATGTTGGGACTCTTCCTTATCGTACCGGTATTTTCCTTGTACGCGACTCGGCTCGCGGGCGCAACCCCGCTGCTCACCGGCCTCGCGCTAGGCGCCTACGGTCTAACTCAGACCCTGTTTCAGATCCCGTTCGGAAGCCTCTCCGACCGGCTCGGGCGCAAGCCCGTCATCGCGGTGGGGCTGGTGTTA
>JBIMKD010000314.1:0-4995 GCA_043673815.1 Chromatiales bacterium | reverse complement strand
CAAGCGCGAGGCAATGCATTAGCAAACGATGGCGATCGCCCTCCGACAATTCTCTGACGTGCATACCGGGTTTGTCCGGCGCGTGGCCGATGGTAGCCAAATGAGAGAAGCGGTTGGTAGATAAATTAGCCGAGCTCATCGTGAGCCCTCCCGCGATAGATGCCATACTCAATTATCGGGCGCACAAATTCATTAAGCAAGCGGCCTACACCCAGCGGCCGCGAGGGCAAGCATCGCGCCTCCTGCGCCGGCATTGCCGCGTAAACCCGCGATCACGAGATGTGACATGGTGTTGAGGATCTCATAGATAAGGTCATCGATGGCGTTGATGTTTCGCCAAGACTCCGTGGCGGGATCGGGCGACGCCTCGATCACATTGAGGTGGATCCCATTGGACCAGAAGTCGCGCCCCCCGAAGAGCACGATCGCCTTGGTGGGGCGGGCCCGCGCCGCCAGAAACGCGTCGCGCAGCCGATAGCACTGCTCGGTGCTCATGGCGCCGTTGTAGAAATCGAAGTACAGATACCCGACCTGGTCCTTCTCGGCGTAGCGGATCTCGTGGAAGGTGCGGAAATCCATCGGCCCCCCGATTGAAAGCATGGAGGTAGGGGGCTGGAAGAATTCTCCCAGCACCTGCATTCATACTGAGACCAGATCGCCTCCGGAATAGCGACTTTTAGCATCGGCGCAATGATGAGATCGGGCGCATGCTCCGCGACCGCGGTTAGCATCGCCTCATCACGCTTCCCATGCACACGCTCGCGGTACGAGGCCGATGGCGCAATGCAAATCTCGCGTTGCTCATCTAGCCCTTTGTAGAAGTCCAGATCCTTGAGGTGCGCGAGGAAACTCCAAAGAGAGATCCATGAAGCCCACTCAGTGCGAAGCTTGGAAAGCGTGTTAGCGATGGTTTTGTGCATATCGATCTGCTGTACTCGTGGCCAAAGCCACCGAAACGTGATGGCCGCGATCTGTAAGCTCGATCAATAAGCGCTGGCTTAGACTGTTGTGCGCAGAGGTAAGAAATAAGATTTTCATCGTGTGCCCCCTCGAAGTGTAGGTTTGCCGCGCCTATTGTTATCCGATTGCCCTACCAATTTCTGTGAAGAATTCACAAATCGTCCGCCGGCGCATGCTGTGTCCTGACAAGATAATTAGGGGGGGTTGGTTAAGATAAATGGGATGTGATGGCCGTTATCTAGATATAGGGAGACGCGAAAATGAAAGGCGATTTTCAGAGTTTTGAGAGTGACTGTTGGGCCAGGACGTGGAGGAACTGACCGCCCGTCGATTCATCGGGTCCAAAGTCGGGCGCCTGAGACCTGTTCGTCACATCGACTTTCCCAGCGCTATCGTAGATGGCGCCGGCTGTTATTGGCGCGGCCCGAGTCGGCGGGGCGAGGCTCCATGAAATGGGTGCGGTATTCCTACCAACATAAGAAACACACCGAGTTAGGGGGACTCTTTCCTTTCGTCTGCTAAAATCCCTTCCTCCTGGCCATAAGGATGTATTGGGTCTGCAGAAGACGCAAGGATCTTGATTAGGTAATGCACTTCATCCAACGCCTTTTCGCCATGACTGACGCCACCAAGTACATCGACGACGAGCAGAACGCGGGTGCCCTCCAGCGGCGCGAGGAGCGGGCCAAGTCGGAGCTGGAGATCGTTACTGAGCGCCAGACATTCGCCGGCCATGAGGATTATGTGAAGAGCGGTTACGCGGATGATAGAGACCTGGTAAACCAGCTCATCGGTCGCGTCCAGTTTGCCCACGGGCTCAGAAAACTGGTGACCGTCTCCGGTTTGGTCGACCTCGCCAGGATAAAAAGAGAGGGGCTTTGGCGCGCGCTGCGCGGAAAAACGTATGAATTGCCCGACGGAACATCGGAGACCGTCTCCAGTTGGGAGAGCTTTTGCAATTTTCTAGGCAGGTCCAGCCGCCATATCAATGAAGAGCTTCAAAATCTAGCCCAATTCGGCGAAGAAGCCCTGGCCGCTATGAACCGCATAGGTCTCGGCTATCGCGATCTGCGTAAGCTTAGGCGGCTCCCCGAGGACGAGCGCGCCGTGGTCCTAGGACAGATCAAGGTAAATGTCGGCGACCGTGACGCCATCGTCTCGCTGATTGACGACTTGGCGGCCAAGCACGCGCGCGAAAAGGAGTCGCTGCAGAAGCGCAATGCCGGCTTGCAGGCCGATTTGGATTCCTCGCGAGAGCGCGTCGCGGAAAAAAACAGTGAGATTGAGAAGCTCAAAGAGCAGATCGATCGCCGTGGCCGGTCGCCGATCGACGAGCGCGCGCAGGACCTCGCCAAGCGGATTGAAGGCGAAATCTTGGGAGTGTTGGGCGCTATTTGCGGCCTCGATGCAGCGATCTCTCAAGTGATGGAATGGAAGGACGCCCCACAACAGATCGTCAACGCCTGCCATTACGCCGTAGAGCGTGCCCGCACCGGACTGTTGGACCTTCGGACAAAATATGCTCTTCCGGAGCACTACGAAGATCCCGATCTGCCCTGGATGCCAGAAACTCAGCGCGAAAAGGCGGCGCGGCACAAGCCGCAAGGTGGTGGGCTGGAAGCACCTGTTTTGCCGCCGCCTATCCTTGAACTTACCAGGAGCGAGCTTCTATGCCCGATCTCGTCAAGCTCTTCGTTGCCCTCGGAGCCGTCGCGGTTTCGGCGGTCAGCGCGGCAAATGCAACACCGGAGGTATCCCTCCGCTACGAGCGCGGAGTGATCAACGCCCGCGCCCAACACGTGCCCTTGCGCAGCGTGCTGCAGTCGCTCGCCGCGCAGTCCGGAATGGAGATAAGGTATAACGACCCACAGATCGCAGACTCCGCGGTATCCGTGGAGCTTCACGCGATCCCCCTGGACCAGGCGCTCCGCGAGATCCTGTCGATATTCTCCTACCTGCACGCGGCCGAGGGCGCGCAGGACATCGTCATCGTGCTATCGACGCCTCCCAAGATTACCAAGAAATCGGGTGCAGGGCTTGCGTGCCCAGCAGCACAAGGCACTCCGACGTCGTCTCCGGGCGCGCCTCTCAGTGAGCCAGGATCGCTTGCGACCGCCACCGCGACAGAGCTGCAACAGCGCGCCAGTGATGAAGGCGCCCCGGAGAACGCCCAAGACGACGTGCTTGTGGAGCAGGCAATCGATCGGCTCCGCGCCGCCCCGGCCGGACAAGCCTGGAATGAGGCCGTCGATGCCCTAGTAGGGATCCGCGATGCCCACGCGACCGAAGCCTTAGTATCCGCCGCCGACACGCAGGACGCCGGGCCGGTTCATCGGCGCTACGCGGTCGAGGCCCTCTGGCGGCATGCGGCCGATCTCCAGTTCGCCGAACCCGCCTCAACCGAAGCGCTGAGACGGCTCGCGAGTGATAGCAATGAAAAGGTGCGAGCACTCGCCGCACGTGCGGTTTTCGACATGGATCGTTACCTGAGATCGGCTCAACCCTGACACGCGCAGACCGGTAAGGGGAGAGTCGTGGGGTGTGCCGCACGCGGACCCGGCGTCGGGTTCACTACCGGGGGTTAACGGGTTAAAGGGGCCAGGCTCAGGGCTCGCTGAACCTACAGGTGAAGCATGCGGCGGAACGCCCACAAGGGGCGTTCGTCGTCCGCTGACTGTCCGACTGCCCGGCCCGGTCGCAATCGGAGCTCGTTGGGTCGGGCCGACGGGATCACGCCCGCCCGCTCGACCCCGTACCGGCCTATCTCCAACCGTGATGGGCTCGGTTACAACGGTAACCGAAACGGTTTCAATTGTAAGCAAATTGTCCGGTCTTGAAATCATCCGGTAAGGCAGACCGCCTACCGTATTCCTCCGATTGAGAAATGCGTGGCGTGTAACCGCAGATCGTTCCGAGAAGCCTACGCTGACTTAACCGGGAAACCAGTATATACACAACCTTTTAGTTAGGAGATTGCAATGAAAGCAAATCGTATGCACCTTCCAGCGCTGTTGGGTCTGTTTGCGTTAACCGGCCAGGCGCTTGCCAATCCGGAGGTTGGGGCCGACTACTCTTCGACGACATCCCGAGTTACTATCACCAGCAGTAGTACCATAACCCCGACCATACTTCGAACGGTCACCGTCGTGTGTCCGGTCACCGGGTTTACCATCGCTCACGCAGACACGCAGTTCGGTCTTGTGTTTTCCGGGAGCGAGGGTGTTGTCGGTTATGGCATCAGCCGAAATTCCACGGCCTTCGACGAAAACCATCATCACGCGCTCGAGGGAGAAGCTGCAGACTCGTTCGAGAGCAACCCCGGTGCCATATCGCGGTTTGATACCTGCTCGGCCGGGCAAAGCGTCACCTACCGCTTTGTTGCTTACCTCTCTCGCGGCCTGACAACCTCCACCTTTGCTTGGCAGCCAAAGTTATCGGTGGTGCATTATCGCGATAGGTACTAGGATCGGTAGTTCGTGCGACCGGTCAGCGGTCGACGGTGTTATTCGCTAACCATCTGGGTGGGGCTCGGCCCCACCCAGATGGTAGGGGTGAAGACTAGGATGGTTCGCGGCAAAACTGTGTCCGGTCAAACGGATGGGCTGGTAGCGTCGGGCGAAAAAGGGCCGGTGACGATAGGCAACGCGGGAGGTGTGACACTCACAGCGCAGATTGTCGTGAGGGAGCCCACGAGAGATGAGTTGCGGGCCTCGGAGCTGCTCAAAGAGGCGACGCGCGGCATGATGACAAGGACTTTGACGGCGCGGTCGGTTGCCTGCGCAAGGCCTACGCGCTGCTGGCAGACTCCTCGACCAGCTACCCGATTGCGACCTACCTGCGCCTGCCGCTCTATCTGCAGAAGGCCCAGCGCTTGAAGGAGGCGGAACGGGAATTTGGAGTTACCCCGGTTTGGTGGACAGTTTTGAGTGTGCGAATGCAGGGATAGGTACCGTGTTTCCATGATGAGGAAATCCATCTCGGTCGGTGTGGTCTCAATGCCGTGCATTCGGAATATCTCACATCCATGACATCGGT
>JBIMKD010000313.1:0-4903 GCA_043673815.1 Chromatiales bacterium | reverse complement strand
TGGACGAGATGGTTCTGTTTCACCGGTCACCCCATGAGGTGGTGATTGACTAGCGCAACGTCGCGGCACTGGCCCACCAGCGCCAGGCGCACTCCCACGATCTTGCCACTGGCCGCGTCGAAATTGGATGGGGCGATCGAAATAATTTGCGCCGGCTGCTTTGTCCCTGGCTCCGCCCCCCGCTTCGTTATGCGCTGCGTCGCCTTCACCACTGGCTTGGGCTCCGTTTATCGTCGAGTCCCTCCGTTGGATGACGTGGTGTAAAACCCGGCACGCGCGCCTGCGACGGGCGATGCAGTCCGTCGCCGAGTGGTGTCGTCACCATCGACACCTCCCGGTCCAGGTACAGCATGCAGCGCTCACGAGACGTTCGGTCGGGCACTTCAACTACTTTGGAGTGAACGGCAACTACCGCAGTTTGGCCGGTCTGGTGCGTATGACCGAGCGCGTCTGGTTCAAGTGGCTGCGCCGTCGCAGCCAACGCTCGCATCTTACGTGGCCGCGTTATGCGCGGTTGCTCAAACGTTTCCCGCTGCCCCAGTCTCTGGGGCGCGTAAACCATGAGTCATTTCAACGGAAGAGCCGGATGATGGAAATCTCCTTGTCCGGTTCTGGTGAGGGCCTCGGGCGCCCGGGGCCACTCGACAGACAAAGACGCTGCTACTGCCCTTAGCCATCCCCTCTGCTCCGGTACCCGCGTGGCTACCCATTCTTTGCGCCTCGGCGTATGGCGGAGACGGCCGCTCACCTGGTCGATTACGTCATCCCCCGGGTGCCGGTGCGGCAGTGGGTGCTCTCGTTTCCGATCCCACTGCGCGTTCTGTTCGCTGCCCATCCCCACCTGCTCGCGCCCGTGTTGCAGATCGTCCACGGGTCATTTCCACCTTCCTGATCCAACAAGCGGGACTCAAGCGCGCTGAAGCCGCCACCGGCGCCGTGACGCTTATACAGCGTTTCGGATCTGCCGCCAATTTGAACATACACTGCACTGTTTGGTACTTGATGGCGTCTATCGCGCCACCGACGGCGTGCCGGTATTCCACACTGTGCACGCCCCACCGCCACAGAGCTGCAGACCTTACTCAACCGGATCATAAAACGCCTCATGAAGCTATTAACCCGCCAGGGTTATCTGATTGAAGAGCAGGGCATGACCTACCTGGCCGACAGCG
The DNA here is from genome assembly GCA_043673815.1 of Chromatiales bacterium. Lineage (GTDB taxonomy): Bacteria > Pseudomonadota > Gammaproteobacteria > JACCXJ01 > JACCXJ01 > USCg-Taylor. The sequence goes on along the minus strand of JBIMKD010000313.1, from coordinate 3,731 downwards.
ATCCGGAAACCCCGCTCGGACCGCTGCAAGCGGCGGCTTGCACCTACCCGCGGCACGCTGAAGATCATCGCCGCCCTCCTTGACCCCACCGTGATCGTCCAGATCCTTACCCATCTCGGTTTGTCCGCCCGAGCAGGGGGACTATACTTCGCCCAAGTGCTTGATCCTTGGGGCAGGACTCTCGTATAGTGGCCCACTGTACGGCCTTCTCGCGCAGAAGAAAAGCACTGTCTATTCGTTAGGCCACTCCCTCAATTGTCTTCGAAACGAGTGTGACATCACTGTGACAAATAATCAGCCGAAAACCCTAATTCCGTCGCAGAGGATTTCCAACTGATTGATTTACTTGGTGGGCGATGCTGGGATTGAACCAGCGACCTCTGCTGTGTGAAAGCAGCGCTCTCCCACTGAGCTAATCGCCCGTGGCAGGAATTCTAAGGACATTAAACCGCAGGGTCAATAAAGCCCAAGGCGATGGTAGCGGTGGCCTGAGCGGCGAATAAGTTGGAACACAACGCAGGCGGCATGACGGAGAAAATTCAAGTACGTACGCGTTTCGCGCCGAGTCCGACGGGTTACTTGCATATCGGGGGCGCGAGGACGGCCCTGTTCTCTTGGCTCTATGCGCGAAGACATGGCGGCGTATTTATTTTGAGAATCGAGGACACCGATCTCGAACGATCGACGCAGGCGGCGGTCGATGCGATCCTGGAGGGCATGGCGTGGCTCGGTCTCGACCATGACGAAGGCCCGTATTTTCAAACACGGCGCTTCGATCGTTATCGAGAGATCATCGATCGGTTGCTGCGAGAGGGACAGGCTTACCATTGTTATTGCTCGAAAGAGCGGCTCGAGGCACTGCGGGCCGAGCAGATGGGGCGCAAAGAAAAGCCGCGTTACGACGGCTACTGCCGTAACGCGGCGAGGACGGGCAGCCGGCCTGTGGTGCGGTTCAAGAACCCGGCCGATGGTGAAGTAGCCGTGCACGATTTGATTCGAGGCCAGGTCGTGTTCCACAACCGCGAGCTCGATGATCTCATCATTACGCGGGCGGACGGCACACCGACGTATAATCTCACGGTGGTTGTCGATGACATGGATATGGCGATCAGCCATGTCATTCGAGGCGATGATCATCTGAACAATACGCCCCGGCAGATCAATATCCTGCGGGCCTTGGGCGCACGCATCCCGGCCTATGCACATGTGCCGATGATCCTCGGCGGCGACGGCCAGCGGCTGTCGAAACGACATGGCGCGGTCAGCGTGCTTCAATACCGGGAGGACGGCTATCTCCCCGAGGCGTTGCTGAATTACTTGCTCCGGCTGGGCTGGTCGCACGGGGACCAAGAGATCTTCTCGAAGCAGGAAATGATCGATAAATTCGGGACCGAAGCGGTCAACAAGGCAGCGGCGACCTTCGACTCGGCAAAGCTACAGTGGTTGAACCAGCATTATTTAAAAAACATCTCTACGCCCGAATTACTGACGTGCCTCAGTTGGCATTTAGCCCGTCTCGGCATCGCGGCGAGCGGTCCTCCGGCGTTGGCGGATGTTGTTCAGCCGTTACGTGAACGCTCTAAAACCTTGGTGGAGATGGCGGAGAGCGCTGGCGTTTTTTACCGGGATTTTTCTAACTATGACGAGACCGCCGCGGCAAAGTACCTCACCTCGCTCATGGCCGATCCACTGCTGCTGTTAAGGCAAAGATTCTTAGATCTGCCGCGCTGGACCGAGGAGGCTGTCCATGAAGCCATCACCCACGTAGCGGCGACATTCGAATTGAAATTGGGTCAGCTTGCTCAGCCTCTAAGAGTCGCGTTGACCGGCGGGAGCGTCTCCCCGCCTATCGACACCACGGTCTGGCTCTTGGGTAGGGAACGTTCCTTGGTGCGTATAGCCAAAGCCATTGCCTATATGCAGAGCCAAGGGGTTATTGACACAGGCGCGGGCCTATCTTAAGGTTTGAACAATCCGTGGGGCCATAGCTCAGATGGGAGAGCGCTACAATGGCATTGTAGAGGTCGGCGGTTCGATCCCGCCTGGCTCCACCACCTATCGCACGGGTAAGCGGTTTGCCTTGCCGCGGCCTCCAGCGGTTTACGGCAGAGGAAGCTTAGGTGCGGCCCCGCGAATCTCAACAGACAATCCTGTCCCCATCGTCTAGAGGCCTAGGACATCGCCCTTTCACGGCGGCAACCGGGGTTCGAATCCCCGTGGGGACGCCAATGGTTCGCTAGTCAGTCCGCCGCGATGATTTTGCGCGCCGCGCGCTTACGGGGTGGTGCGGCGGGTATTATGGATCGCCAAGACGGTTTCTAGACGCGCTAAAATGGACGACAATCCCAATAACGCTGAGATCCAGCCGAGCGCGATGCCGAAGGTGTTAGCGGCGATATCCAGGTAGCTAAAGACTCGATACCCGCCGGCTCTTTGACCGAGTTCCAGACTGATACCGAGCAGCGTTAAAGCAAGCGCAAGCGCAGCCCAACGATTGCGCCGGGTGATCTGGACAAACCATAGCATCAGCAGGGCGTAAACCGCGCCGTGGACCAGTTTATCGAGGATCACCGGAGCCTGCGCCGGAGGTAAAGGTATAAGGGAGAAGAAGATGGTTAGACCGATGAGGAGACCACCGGCGAGCTTCCACGCGAATCGAATAGTCATGGTATCGATTATTGCCTGAGCTTTGTACTAGAGCGGCATGAATACCGGCCTTCGTCGAGGAACCCCGGAGTGTGGCGCAGAATGAGTTGCGCATAACAATGATTGTCCGGGATCGCTCGAACTCGAAAAGCCGCAATCTATCATGATGAACACACAGGCAGCTTAGGCAATAGCAATGAAAATCCTAGTAACCGGCGCGAGTCGCGCATCTAGCGGCGCAAGCCGGGGTGCGCTACTCGCTCACGCACCCCCACGCCTATGTCGATGCGAATCTCCTCGGCTTCATGAACATTCTCGAAGGGTGCCGCCATTATGGCGTCGAGCACCTGGTCTACGCCTCCTCAAGCTCGGTGTACGGAGCCAATACCCGGATGCCGTTCTCCGTTCACGATAATGTCGATCACCCGGTTTCATTGTATGCGGCGACAAAAAAAGCCAACGAGCTGATGGCGCATACCTATAGCCATCTATACGCCCTGCCGGTGACGGGCTTGAGATTTTTCACCGTATACGGCCTCTGGGGCAGACCCGACATGGCCTTGTTTCTTTTTGCGCGTAATATCATCGAGGGACGGCCCATCGATGTCTTCAACTTCGGCGAGCATGGGCGCGATTTTACGTATATCGATGATATCGTCGAAGGCGTCATTCGCGTTATAGATACGGTCGCGGCACCGGCCCGGAGTGGTCCGGTCACGCGCCGGATCCCGGCTCCAGCCGCGCGCCCTATCGATTGTACAATATCGGGAACAATAAACTGGTACACTTGATGCCGTTCATCGAAGTGCTGGAGGAAACGCTAGGGAAAAAGGCGCAACTAAACAACCACCGGCTTGAAGCCGGTGGGTTTGAGTTACGGACTGAAAGTCCGGATACGCGTCGACTGAACGACGCGTCTTAGTCGGGCTCCATCTGGAAACTATAGCTCGGACTGGGCTCAAAATGGTGCTCCAAATACTGTTTGATCATCTCCTCCGTCATCTGACCCACCGTGGCGCAAAAGTAGCCACGTGCCCAGAAATGCCGGCCCCAGTATCGCTTCTTCAGATGCGGGAATTCCTGGA
>JBIMKD010000312.1:0-3757 GCA_043673815.1 Chromatiales bacterium | reverse complement strand
TAGCGCGCCATGCGCTCCTCGCCCTTTTTCAGTTCCACCGGGTCCGGATCCCCCAGCTTGCGCATGTTCTTGACCAATCGCTCGAAAATAAAAAACCCGCAGGCCGGTCCCCAGTGCGCGAGGCTCCAGCACAGCCAGCGGCTCACGTCCGCCTGCGCCTTGGGTTCCACCGGCCAGATGGTGTTCGATGAAACCTGATTGGCGAGGTATTGCATGATGGCGACCGATTCCCACAGCACGAAATCACCCTCTACAAGCACAGGGATTGTGTGGTTCGGATTGAGTCTTAGGAACTCCGCGCCCATTTGCTCGCCTTGGCCGAGATCCACCTTGATCAGCTCGGGCTCAAGGCCGAGGTGAAAGGCCACCGCCAGCACGCGGCGCGAGTTTGGTGAGTACGGGAAATGATAGATCTTCATAGCGCAAGCCTCACAGACTTTTTTACGTAGATTGTCTGCCGACGGCACCCGCAGCAAGCGCTTGCAATTGAGGCGCATACCCCGAAAGTAGCGGTCAGCAACACACGCAATAGTACCGCACGCGATGATTGAACGCGGCCAGAGGCACGACAGGCTCCGTGCCGACATCAAACTGAACGTCCATGCACGAAGGTTTCGATCCTGAAGGCCAGCGGCTACCGATCAAAATCGATACCACATCGAACGGTGAATTTCTGCCGCGCCCGTTGAACTGGCTCGCGTGGGCCGCAAACCGGGAGGCGCACCGTTACGTGGGCGACTGCGCTGCGACTACGCCTGAGTCGCCGCGCGTTTCTCAAATCTGTCTGCGGGCCGCTGCCACGCTACTATGCCTTAACCAGGTATTAGCGCGTGCTGGCAAGGGCGGCGGACGGATCGTCGCGGTGGGTACGCCCGAGACGCTGGCGACCGACCCGTTCCTACACCGGGTCGCGGGCCTGCCCATTCGATCTTCTGGAGTGTTCTCCCGAGTTGACCAAGCAACCACTGCTAGTCCATGATGCTCAATCATAACCTGGAGTAATATATAGTTGGATATCAACACTAGTCTCGAAAGGTCTGTATGCTCAGTTCGGCAAGGAGTGGAGAATCTTCCAATATCCCCAATCGTACCGCTTGATGGGAGAGAGTCATACAGGACACAACATATTGATTCCATATTCAGCGGATTTAATTGAACCCACAGCTGTTTCGACACTCAAGACAAGGCTTAGCGTAAATCTCTAAAAAAACCGTTGCGATTACAATTGTTGGCATTGTGCTACCGCCATACCTGCGTTGCCTTTTTGTGAGTATCGGAGACGCTACACAATTGGGAGGCCGGGAAGACCACGCCAGCGGTTAAACACTGGCCAGCAATGGAATTCTTAAGCTACTGTCCTTACCAGAGTGCCTGGTCTCGGGGATCGGTTACGGCTTCACCGAATGCACAGAGGGCTTACGATTGAAGAGCTTGCCGAGATGCTCGGGGTTGATCCTGGGTCAATCGCTTGCGGCTCCCCGATGACGCGTCGCCGCAATCCGACTCCAATTTGGCTGAAACCAACCGGCAGCGCGGATCGTCTGTCAACCCAGATAATAAGAGCCCGGCCTCAAGGCCGGGCTCTTGGAATCATAAATGAGCAAACTTAACGAATCACGAAACTCCTTCAGGTGCTCTCTCTGATTCTAACGGAATTGCGCCACCTTCGGTGCCGGCGGTAGGCTCAATTTCAGTGGCCTCATCGGCCGCAGCCGCAGCCTCATCTCCGGCAACAACACCGCCCTGATCGGCCCGGAGGTATTGAGCACCCCCTTCGGGCTGAACAACGTCTTCTTTTTTCGCCCAGTAAAGCGCGTAAAGACCGATGCACGCTACTAGTACTGGAATAAGCATACCAAGCTCGTCCATAAATTCCTCCTTCCCTTCTATTATTCGTCACATGCGACGCTGCTTCCCGTAGCTCTCATCACCAAAAGGAGCAAAATTATTATAGCGTAGCGCGTGTCCCTGATCTATTGCCAAAAGCGCAGGCAATGCGGCAGAAATCCCTGACAAGCGGAAGGCCCTGACAGCATTGCAGAATCTTAGCGATCACATCCGCAACGACACTCGGAATTGATCCGAGTGTTTTGGAATGTCATTGCCGTTCCGAAATTAGCATAGAGCCACCGCTGTCCCGAGCAGGATGCCATCATGGGGATTCCCGAGGATCTTGAAGGCGATGACCGGGAAGGTGTCGACGAGGAATTTGATGGTTCGCGGTCGGCGATGACCGGTATAATCAAAATCTCTACGGAGACTCCATGAATTGCGTAGCGGCGCCCTACCCGGTGAGAGAGGTTTCGATGGTTCAGCTGTTCCGCATGCACCCGAGGTCCCCGCCACGGCACCTGGTTGCCCAGGTGGTGCAGATCCTGCGCGGCGGGGGCATCATCATCTACCCCACCCCTGTTACGCGCTCGGATGGCGTATCGGGGACAAGGGTACCCAGGCACGCATCCGGCTGCTGCGCGGGGTCGATCAGAAACACGAGTTTACCCTGGTATGCCGGGACCTCTCCGAGATCGCACTGTATGCCAAGGTCGACAACTCTGCCTACCGCTTGATCAAGTCTTTGACCCCGGGTCCTTATACCTTTTATCTTGAAAGCGACCCACGAGGTCCCGCGGCGTTTGCAGGCGCCGCGCCGTAAAACGATAGGCTTGCGCGTCCCGGACAACCCGGTGGCGCTCGCGATCCTGGCCGCGCTAGGGGAGCCCATCCTGAGCTCGACGCTCTGGCTGCCGGGCGACGATCGTCCCTTGACCGATACGAACGCGATGAGGGAACGGCTGGGCCGCCAGGTCGACCTCATCATCGATGGCGGCAACTGCGGCTACCAGCCGACGACGGTGGTTGATCTGGTGGACGGTACCCCGCTTGTGGTGCGTCGCGGCAAAGGCGATGTTTCGGTATTCCAGCAGTGACCAGCCCCCTTAATACCGGAGGGATTGCGGGGCGCTCGCGGTGTCGCGCGCAGGCGCGGTAGGCTTGAGTTGCGTGGAACCTCTGACATTCATACAGAAGCTCATCGTGTGGACGCCGCCTGTGGTGGTCGCCGTGACCCTGCACGAGGTGCCGCATGGTTGGATGGCGCGCGCTCGGAGACTGGCGAGCGAGGGCCGCGGAGAAAATATCGCGACCTCGTTGATGACGTTGTGAGTTGGCGCCTGTGAGGTTCGAGGTGTGCTACGCGCGGAATTTGCCGCGCTTACCCCCATTCTTTCGCGACAGGAAACCGAGACGTAAAGCAACCATAAAGCTTAACGCTATCCAACCGTAAGGGTAAGGAGTGACTCCGGCCAAGAAAAGCGCCACGCTGGTCGCGAGCAACGCTCCGCTTACGACGAGAATAGGATCGCTCCGAGGTCGCACTTTGGCTCACGCTATCGGTCGCAGGAACGCGGTGATCGGCTTTTCCGCCAGAGCCTTTTTATCAAATCCTTGGCTACTTTCCCGTTCGCAGAGGCGCCTTGATTCGAGAACTGATTGGGTTTAACCGGTCGGGTCTGTTCCCTGTAGAGAGTCGTCCCACTGGAAAAAACTGAGACGACTCTCTGAGCCCTTGCTAGGATCGAAGAAAGTAGAGCACCACGCCGACCGCGAGCAGGACGCAGACGACCGGGGCTAGGGTCAGGATTTCGGTAGGCATCTTTCTTGCCTCCCTACTGGAGGTTATGAAAAAGGGACGGGGTTGTCACACCCTTCCTTCTGCCGCACAAGATATCGCTGGCATCATATTAAGTTTATACCGCCG
>JBIMKD010000311.1:0-6577 GCA_043673815.1 Chromatiales bacterium | reverse complement strand
GTTCACGGCCCGAAGCGTAGCGGGCTTTCTCTCGCGCCTCGCGCAGGGCCGCGAGCGCAGGCTTGACTGCGGCGGAGTCCATCGGCGCGTTGATGTTGGGGCCGAGCACGAGCGCCTCACCCCAAGAGCAGAGGGCGCACTTCGGATCGAGCTTCTGCGCCATCCGAAAGGCGCGCCGCGCTTCGGTATGGTTGAACGCGTAGGTGAGCCGCAGGCCTTGATCGAAGTACTTCTGGGCGCGTCGACTCGTTGTCGTGATCTTGTAGCTCAGCGTTCCGAGGTTGTCCCAAAGCGGTGGCGCACTATCGACGAAGGACTCAGACGCGAGGCGCGCTTGATGCGCGAAGCCCCCGACCTCGCCCCGGGCCGCGTGGTCGTGCCCAGGCGCTGCTTCAGCACTGGCCAGCAGTACCGTCGCGATCCCGGCGAATATCATCGAGCAAACCGAAATCAATATACTTCGCGGGCGGGGTGAACCCCGCCCTTGACCAAAGGGGAGAGCTGCGCTTCTCCCCTTTGGAAACCCCATCGCTAAGGTACCCGCGGCAAGACCGCAGGGTATGCGTTTAATGAATTGCATGCAAAACATTGTCATTCCTCCGCAACAGCTACAGGTTTCGCGTTAACAGACCGAGGGTCGCAAACTAGGGGCTGCTCTATGGGCCCTACCATCCGAAAAATGACGCCTAGCTGCCATGATCTCGGGCTCTCGGAGGCGCGCACCGCGCCGGCGGTGGATCAGCCACGCTCCTCTACGGGTAGGAAGGGCCTGGCGGCGGGCCCTGTGTAGAGCTGGCGCGGACGGCTGATCCTCTGATCGGTATCCGCGATCATCTCCTTCCACTGCGCGACCCAGCCGACCGTGCGGGCCACGGCAAAGAGCACCGTAAACATGCTGGTCGGAAAGCCCATGGCCTTGAGGATGATCCCGGAGTAGAAATCCACGTTAGGATACAGCTTGCGCTGCACGAAATAGTCATCCTCAAGCGCGATGCGTTCCAGTTCCATGGCAATCTCCAGCAGCGGCTCCCGGGTGACGCCAAGTTCCGCGAGCACCTCGTGACAGGATTCACGCAGCACCGCGGCCCGCGGATCATAGTGCTTGTAGACCCGATGGCCAAAGCCCATGAGCCGCAGCGGGCTGTTCTTGTCCTTGACCCGCGCGATAAACTCGGGGACGCGATCCTTGGAGCCGATTTCCCGCAACATTGTGAGCACGGCTTCATTTGCCCCGCCGTGGGCCGGGCCCCAGAGCGAGGCAATGCCGGCGGCGACGCAGGCAAAGGGGTTGGCGCCGCTCGAACCGGCCGTGCGCACGGTTGAGGTAGAGGCATTCTGTTCGTGATCGGCATGCAGGATAAAAATCCGGTTCATCGCGCGCGCCATGACCGGGCTGAGCTTATAAGTCTCGCACGGCACAGAAAACATCATTTGCAGGAAATTGTCGGCATACCTCAAGTCGTTGCGCGGATAAACAAACGGCTGGCCGATGGAGTACTTGTGGGCCATGGCGGCGATGGTCGGCATCTTGGCGATGAGCCGGTGCGCGGCGATCTTGCGCTGCTCGGGGTCAGTGATGTCGGTGCTGTCATGATAGAACGCACTCAGCGCTCCCACCACGCCCACCATCACGGCCATGGGGTGCGCGTCGCGCCGGAAACCACGGTAAAAGGAAAGCACCTGTTCATTGAGCATGGTGTGGTAGGTGATGATATCCTCGAAGCCGGTCTTTTGACTGACGTTTGGCAGTTCGCCGTAAAGAAGCAGGTAGCACACCTCGAGGAAATCGCAATGCTCGGCGAGATCCTTGATCGGGTAGCCGCGATGCAGCAGCACCCCCTGCTCGCCGTCGATGAAGGTGATCCGCGATTCGCAGCTCGCGGTCGAGGTAAACCCGGGGTCATAGGTGAAATAGCCAAGCTCGCTGTAGAGCTTACGGATATCGATGACGCTCGGGCCCAGGGTGCCGCCGAGCAGGGGCAGTTCCACCCGTCGTCCCGAAGCCTCATCGATGAGCGCGATGGACGCGGGCCCGGAGGCCGTAGTTTGACTCATAGGTAATCCTCCATTCACAACCTCTTAGTCGACCCGGTGATTAAACCGCCATCTCAGCCATCTCGGGCTCGGGCAGATTTGCAAGATACGGGTCCGCCTTGTCGGCGTCAAAGGGCACGACATTGCAAAAAAGCGCCAAAAAGCTAAGCGGCTTAGCTTAATCAATTTTACTTCGCGGGCGGGGTATGATCCCGCCCTTGACCAAAGGGGAGAGTTGCACTACTCCCCTTTGGAAACCCCAATGCTAAAGTGCCCGCCGTAAAGCGGCGGGGTGTTCAGAACTAAAGATGGAGTGCGCGATGTGGAAACCTTTTCCCGGTTTCGGGCCGTGTACATTATCATCCTATGGATGATATACAAGGATCACAAGTCCGACGCGTGGCGCTCGCGTCCTCGCCCTCGAAGCGCTGGAAATCCACGAAGAAGGTCGCACTAGCGAAGCGATCGCCCCTTGGGTGCGCGCCTCCAAGGCGTCATGGAATTATTCCGACGAGCCTCGGCTTAGCTTGCGCTGCAATGACCGCCGATGCAGGCCAAGGCGGCGAGCCGTCTCGGAGATGTTGCCGCTACAATCGTGCAACACTTTCTGCAGATGCTCCCGTTGTAACCGCTGTACGGACACCGGTTGCACTGAAACCGAGGCTCCGAGCTTGGCTCGGTCGCGCCCGAACGCCGCCACGATCTCTTCCGCATCCGCGGGCTTGGTTAAATAGTGCACCGCCCCGAGCTTGATCGACTCCACGGCGGTGGCAATGCTCGCGTAACCCGTCAACACGACGATTTTTATCTGCGTACCCCAACTGTTGAGCTCAGCGACCAACTCGAGGCCCGACCGGCCGGGCATGACGAGATCGACCACCGCGTAAGCGGGCGCGCTTTGCCGAGCGAGCTTCACCGCCGCTTCGGCATCGTGCGCAATACTGACCGTAAAGCCACGCTTCCTCAGCGCGTCGCTCAAAACCTGACAAAAAACTTGATCGTCGTCAACGAGGAGTAGGCCACCGGCGGTACTATCAGCCTGCCCTAGGGTTGTCATCGCTAAGGGTCTCAAGCAGGATCGGCAGCGGTAGTGCCGTTCTCGGTCACAGGTATCGGCAACGATCCCCCCTTCGTACGTGATAGCGCGGCGCCGTATCACACCGTCTAGCTACCTCGTTCTGCGAATATAATAGCCTACCGCTCGGCTCACCAATATGCGACAAATTGTCGCAGGCTATTAACGCATCGTCGTTGTCTTGTATCGCGTGCTACGGAAGCTCTGCAAAAGTGTGTCGCGATGTCAGCGATGAGTTCGGGAGTCTCCTACCCCGCCGTAGACACACAGCCGAGGGAGCCGTCGCGGACATCCACGACGGCTGGGGGCGGATCGACCAGGCAGGCAGGTTCGTGAGCGATCCCGGCCGCCAATAATCGGTAGGCGATCGCCGGGCGCGCGTGGACCACGCGCACGCGCGCGTCGCTCCGCCGCGCCCACTGACAAAACATAATGAGCCAATCGAGACCCGAGTCCCGCATGTCCGTCACCTCCGTCAGATCAATGATGTAGCTCTCATGGCGGTTTCGGTCCGGCTCGCAATACTGCCAGAGTGCGAAACCGTGCGACAAATCAAATTGACCCACGGCGCCGAGCGTGACGGTCTTGCGGTCCGCCGATAACATGATGGTAAAGGCTGCCATCGTCGTCTCCTAGCGTTTCGAGAATCAATTTGATTTCGCCACCACGGGTTTGAACCCCGTGGGGTGACCAAGGGAGAGCTGCGCCTCTCCCCTTTGGAAACCCCATGGCTAAGGATCCCGCGGCAAGACCGCAGGGAAATAAATTTAATAGCACCTGCATTTAACCCCAGGCCCGTACGCGGCGCAATAGGGCAAATTGCCGCGCGGCAATATGTCGCAGGTCGTGGGATGCGACAATTTGTCGCATTTCAAAAGGCGATCGCGATAGTGTTTCCGACGATCTATGCACGCTGGAAGGGGCGAAAGTCAGCGCCAGCGAACAGCGTGCATTCGACGTGAGACCGAAATCGGACGCGAGATTCAAAGGTCGCCGAATCAAGCATGAGAATGGCCTGACTCGGCGGCTCTTTACTCCTGCCGCGCACTAGAACCTATTAACGACGATACGCCCCCCCGACATGACAAGGTCCGGGTATTCCAGTGGTTTGAAGTTCTCGAAGGGATTGCCGCGGACGGCGATGAGGTCTGCCGGAGCGGTCGCCGTGAGTGTTCCTAGCGGCGCGAGACCGAGATATTCTCCAGCCTTGGACGTGGCGGTCTGGAACAGCTCGAGCGGCGTCATTCCGGTTAGGTGCAGCATGAGATGGAGCTCTTGTGCATCGATACCGCGTGGTATGTCCGTATGCGCGATCTCCGCGCCGTAGAGAAACTCCGCGCCTAGCTTGGCCAGGATCGCGGTATTCGCGTGTATGCCTGGGCAATGGGACAGCGTATCGATGGTTGTAACGATTGTTACCCCTTGTTCCACGGCCTTCTTGAGCAGGGCTTCCTCGATTGGATTGCAAGGAACGTGTGCCCATTCGTCAACCCTGCCGGCCAGCGATAGGGCGACTCCTTCTTTTTCTCCAACGTGAGCCGTCACCCGCGTGTCCAGTCCCATGATCATCTGTAAGAAACGTATCCTGAGCCATTCTTACCTCCTGTGCGCCGGGCTGAACCGGCGGTTGGAGGGATTCGACCAAATGTATGCCCTTCCGTCAATGTGGCATATTGTCGCACCCGTCTCGAGAGCCAAATGACCGTCTTTGGCTTCATGCCTCAGGCATTGCAAATCAGATGGAATGAAGGAACATCGGGTCAAGAAAGAGGACCACCACAGAAGGCGTCGACTAAGTGGCATGCGTCCTGATGCGACGGATCCGACGTCGAAAAAGGACCCCCGCGGTGGCGGGGGTAAAGTGCCGAGGGCAAGAAATGCGCAATGCGCACGGGAGAAAGGGTCGTCACCCGCCAAGCGACTTTTCGGTTCGCGTTGGTGCCCTCAAACGCGAGGATGTTGCTTGAGCGGGTGGCGCTCTTCCTCTCTCCAAACGAAATAGTAACGCGCTCGAACGCGATGCGGAATGCGACAAATTGCCGCATACCCCGAACTCTCACGACTAGGGCAGCGTGCGCTCGGCGAGCCAGTAGCCGCCGGCGATCACGACCAACACCGAAGAGACCGGTACCCAACGCCAGGCTAACCTCGGTCTTGCGCGCAGCCAGGCGAGGAGTGGGAGGAGGCACGCGGCGACCATGAGCTGACCGAGCTCGACGCCGAGGTTGAAGGAGAACAACGGCAGCGCGATCCCGATCTCCCCGGAACCGACGCCGAGCTCGCGCAGCACCCCCGCAAACCCGAAGCCGTGCACGAGCCCGAAGATGAAGGTCAGAAACCACCGGCCTCGAGGCGCCTCCCGGCGCACCAGGTTCTCCAGACCCACGTAGACGATGGTCGCGGCGATGAGCGGCTCGACGATCGCGCTCGGGAGCTCGACCAAGTGAAACGTTGCGAGCCCGAGGGTGATCGAGTGCGCCAGGGTGAAAGCCGTGATGATCTTGATCGACGACCAGAGGCCCGGGCTCACGACCAGGAGGGCAAAGAGGAACAAGAGATGGTCATACCCCGTCAGGATGTGCTCGACCCCGAGCTTCAGGAATGCCCCGAAGGTGCCGGGCGTGGGTTCGGATACCTTCGACCGACCTTCGTCCGCGAGGAACGTGATCCGACTGTCTGGCGCAATAGCGAGCGACCAGCCGTCTCGTTCCGCCATGCGTTCGCGGAGCACCCGGCCGTCCACATCCTTCACCGTGACGAACTGGCGGTGCCACGCGGGCAGCCGGCTCGGGAAGACCGAATTGATATTGAAGCTCGGTGTGGCAGGCCGGTCGAAGGTGAGGTCGAAATACACGTTGTCGGCGTCGTCGAGGCGGACCCGCGGGGGTCCGGTGGCGCCGTAGGTCTTCCCCTCCGCCGTGATCGCGACGACCCTCTTCGCGAGAGGCACGAGCTTAGCGGCCCATTCGGCGCGCTCGGCGGCCGAGACCTCGGCATCGCGATCGGTGTCGGCTTGGGCCAGCGCCTCGAGGTCCTGCGCGGCGAAGCTCAATACCACGGCGATACGGTCCCGGGCGATCGAGACCTCGGCGCCGCTCAATCCCGGCGGGTGCGCGAGCGCCGTCGGCAAGGAGACCGAGAGCCCACAGAAAGCGAGGAACAGCAGAGGCCGCCGGACCGGCTTCCGATCATCCATGCCGAGTACGGCCATGCTCAGAACGCCAGGCTCAGGGTGACGCGTACCGAGCGCGGCTCGACCGGATGGAAATGGATGTCGTCCACACCTGCCGCGGGCTCCCCGGAAAGGCGCGAGGTGTAGAAATACTCGATGTCGCTGTCCTCCGCATCGAGGAGGTTGAAAATCTCGATGCCGAGGCGCAGCCCGTCGCGGAGCTTGTAGCCGATGTCGGCGTTGAGGAGCGTGGTGGATGAGGAGCGCACGCTGTCATTCTCGGTCAGAGGCCTTGG
>JBIMKD010000310.1:0-32335 GCA_043673815.1 Chromatiales bacterium | reverse complement strand
GGAGGCGCGGGAAGCCACGGATTTCTATCAGTTCACCTCCCAGATCAACCTTGCCTTCAGCCCCGCGCAGAAGGTGAAGCTCATCGATCACCTGTGGCGAGTCGCCTACGCCGACGGCACCCTGCACAAGTACGAGGAGCACCTTATCCGCAAGGTCGCAGATCTTCTCCATGTGCCCCATGAGAAGTTCATCGCCACCAAGCTCCGCGTCCGGGGTGACGCCTAAGCAGGTTGCTGCAAACGGATCCCCGTGGGCAAGCGCCGATTGATCGAGTGCATTGCCGAGAGATCGCGGGCGGCAACGATTTGTCAAATGCGTGAATTGCGCTTGTCCCGCGTGCAATCCCGACGAAAACCAATTAAGCCACTGTCCGACTGACAACGGCAAGCCAAGGCTGTGCAGCGCAAGGGAGTCCCTGCGGTCGATAGTAGTGTTTTATGATCTCGAAACCGGCGGATTCCAGCAGTAGCTGATAGGTAGCGAGCTCAAGGTAAGTGCCGTAGCGATCTCCCTGCCATCCCTCGCTGTTTCCTCTGGGATTTGAAGAAAAAAGTACTCCTTGTGGTTTTAGTGCGGACCTTAGCTGTTTTAGGACCCTGGTCATTTCCTGTGAAGGAACATGAAAGAGCGAAGCATTTGCAAAAATACCGTCGACAAACTGCTCCGGCAATTCTAGTTTAAGAAAATCTTGGTGGAGCACCGGAAGACCGGTCAGTGATTTCGCCATCTCACAAAATTCGTAGCTTCCATCTAACCCAATGGCATGATGTCCCTCGTTCTTAAAATAGAGAAGATCGCGGCCCGGACCGCACCCCAGATCCAAAAGTGATAGACCTGTTTGGTTGGGCAGAGCCGACAACAATGCCTCATAATTTTGCGTCACATCGTGATCTTTTGTCCCGTGCCAAAAACTATTGGCATTTGCGTTGTAATGTTCAATCGTAGTGGAGCTGATCCTTTCTAACTCATTGGGCGACCAGAACTTACGCATGACAATATCGCCTTACCAAATAAAGATCTTTCATTCCATGAAAGATATTCAGAAACCGGACTGGGGTCAAATAACCTCTCTTAATTTTCCATTTTCAGATTACGAGTACCTACTGGCGCTTGAAACGAGTCAGAGTGTTGGGAGTGAAACGGGCTGGATACCTCACTACCTCACTGTATGGCAGGGAGTCGAGCTTGTGGGAGCAACCTTTGTTTATCTGAAAACTAATAGTTATGGAGAATACATTTTCGACTGGGAATGGGCGGCTGCCTATCATCGGTACGCGTTGCCATACTATCCAAAGCTGGTTTCTGCCATACCGTTTACTCCTGCTACGGGTGCCAAGATCCTGTTACGCCCGAATGCGGACAGAGAAGCTGTCTCACGCGCACTAATTTCTGCGATGCTGGCATTGGCTGAAGAGAAAGGGTGTCATTCCGTGCATTGTCTTTTCCTCCCGCCGGAGGAAGTCCCTCATTTCTCTGAAAGAGGTTTTTTGATAAGACATAGCTTTCAGTACCACTGGCTAAATAGAGAGTATCGGGACTTCCCCGATTTTCTGGACCATCTTAAGACAAAACGAAAAAAACAGATCGTACGGGAACGAGAACAGTTAATAGCACGAGGGCTTGAGATCCGAGTTGTTACAGGTGAGGCTATTCGTCCTAGACATGCGGGCATCATGTACCGGTTCTATCTTTCGACGATAGATAAAATGGGCGGTTATCCTTATCTCACGCCTCGCTTTTTCGATACGGTAATTGCAACGATGAGAGATCGACTGGTCCTTATTTTGGCCTACGACCGGGGGACGGAAATAGCAGGCACGATCAACTATCGAAAAGGGGATCATCTTTACGGCCGCTATTGGGGCGCTGATGAAGACGTGAGGCACTTACATTTCGAGCTTTGCTATTACCAGTCCATTGACTATGCCATACGCAATAGAATCACACTCTTTGAAGCTGGGGCTCAAGGCGAACATAAGGTTCCGCGCGGCTTTCTCCCGGAACTTAACTACAGTGCACATTGGATTTTTCATCCGCGGTTTCGAACTGCAATTGCCCAGTTCATCAATGAGGAAAAAGCTCTAGTAAGCCGACTCATCGACGATAAGCTAGGCAGCTCTCCTTACCATCAATAAATTCACGGTTCAGGTCGTGTATCAACGATTTGATCTATACGAGCAGGATCGGGCCGGGCCGACTCAAAAGCCACCGCCGACCCCGAAGCCAAAGTTAAACTGGGGGTACCAAGCAGCGTTCCCATAGTCACGCCACTCCGGCCACAAGTAAATCTGAACCGCCTGTACAAGCGGGTATGTGTAAGGATGTTCACCTATGTTGCGCATGAGCACGTTTTCCAAAACTCCATAGACCGTTACGTCGCGATTGGCACTATAGATCGCCCGGTCAAGAAACGCGCCGCTATCGGCTATGAACCGCCCGAGTGATGCGTCGCCTGGTTCGGGTCGGCCATCGGCGCCTAGCGCTATAGCAAGGATTTCCACTTCCGTTTTGTTTGCCACACTCTTCGTATGCACGATTCTCCCGCCCCACCGAACGCGTCGTTTCACGAATGCCTTGGGGTTATGTTGTACGTCAGCCAAACTAGGATTGTCTGCCAGCGGTTCGCGGATCACGAGCGGCACGTCGCTTGCGCACCCACCAAGCAAAGACAGGACTAACAAGCTGCCTAAGACTTGTTTCATTACGGCTTTCTGAGTCGGATCAAGAGGACCGATATGGTAACGAGGGTACAATCCCTAACTGCTGCAACATGCCAAAGGTATCTGCGCTAATCCAATCTTCCTCGATCTTGCCGGCAACAATGGAGTAAATCGCTTGCCCCGTGATTCTCATGGACTTGCCCGTCGGTTCAATGCTCAAGAGTTTTCCTTTGTGCGTGCCGTACGCTGACCAGCGGAGCGCAACCTTCTCCCCCTCGGCAACCATGTCGTCGGCCCTGACTTGCAAGTCAGGGAAAGCAGCGCAAAACAGTCGAACATATTGCTTAGCTCCTTCAGGGCCGCGGCTCAGATCGGGAATCGTGTTGGAGTGGATGAGCGCGTCGGGGGCGATAATCTCGTCCAAAATATCGAGCCTTCGCTGATTCCAGACTGCGTCAATGAGACGGTAGATGATTGCTTTGTTCTCGTTTGACATACGACTATCTCCATGTGGTGCCGCGCAGCAAGCGAGCTGTTCGTGGCGAGTAAGTAGTCTACGCCGCTGGGGAGGTTTGCAACAGCCGGCTACCGTGTGACAACCCCCGAACTTTATGGTCGGCCGTCCTCTGGCTACTGGCGGTGTACTAGGCGATCCGTGTCCTCTGAACGAGTGGAAATACTTGCACGTATCATTCGTCTTGGCCTCGACCCGGCTGCGCTCATGTGCACGCTTGCCGCTGACAATCGATAGAATGTGGAGAAAAATACTGGGTATGGTTTCGGTCCATCCGATGAATGACAAAACATTCCATAGCTTTTTGTGTCCATATCAACTATAATGTACTCGTTGCAGTACACGTCTTGTAGTCAGTTCGGAAGTCCCTCCAGTTTTTTCGGTAGTTACTCCCGCAATGTCGTCTTCAGGATCGGGTTTGCACCATTCCAATTCAACCAAACAGAGGTATTTCCGTGATTACAGGAATAGTAAAGTGGTTCAACGACAGTAAGGGCTACGGCTTCATTACCCGGGAGGACGGCGGCAAGGATGTGTTCGTGCATCACTCTGCCATCCAGGGTAACGGCTTCAAGTCCCTGGCGGAGGGCCAAAAGGTAACCTTCGACGTGGAGCAGGGTCCGAAGGGCCCGTCGGCGGCAACAGTCCAGCCGGCCTAAACATCAAGCACTGCGTAAGCAGGTTTCACGAGACCCCGCCACCCGGCGGGGTCTTTTTTTTTGAAGGAAGGTAAGGGGAGGCGAAGCGAAGGCGGTCCGCTTGTCCCGGGCGACGATCTTGAGTAGCCATTGATAGAAGGAAGGTAACCGAAGTCACGGGCAAGCGCGAGATCGAGAGGCGGCTCGCAAAACACTCACCTCGCTCTGCTACGGCCGTAGCTCCCTCTGCCCTTGGTACCGGGAGGTGCGCTGATCGCGCTCCGGCAACCGCAGTAGCGGCTGTCCGGTGAGGATGCCGGTTCCTTCTTTCACGTGCTCGCACGGCCTGAAGCCGTCGGGCGCGAAGACGATGATGGTCGATCCGTGCTGAAACCAACCCATTTCCTCGCCCTTGCGGAACGACGCATCGCAGGGAATGACATTCGGCCCGCGATACTTGAGATGCAGCAGGATATCGAGGAAGTGCAGGCGGACGCTGGCGACGAGCACCGCCGCAACCGCGACTAAAGTGACCGTATGCCCCGTCGCCGCCAGCCGGGTTTCAAGGATAGCGCGCTCGTTTTTGCAGAAGAGCTTTTCAACACGCTTGAGCGCGATCGGGTTTACGTTCCACGTGTCTCCGGATAGGTAGGCGACCCGCTTGACTCGACAGTCATGCGGGGCGTGGAACCGGTGGTACATGCTCGAGGTGATCCGAAGCGTGATGTAGCAGCCGTCGCGGTAGACACCCACCAGCTCCGAATCGCCGAGCAGATCGTGCAGCGTATACGGGAAGCCTTTGGCCTGGATCAGCGTGGTGCCCTCGATGCGCCCCGCGGCGCCGACAATAGCGTCACATGGGGACGCGAGCACCGCGGGTTCCGAGTCGATCGGCCGCGCCCCGTCTTTGAGATCCCTTGTAAAGCAATCGTGCATGCTCCGGAACTGTGTTTTCTTGGCTTCCTTCAGGTTTAGGCCGGCGAAGAGTCGCCAAACGCCGATCGACAGATCGCGCACGAGCGGGTGCTCGATCTGACTGAACCAGCCCATGAGCTGGGTGAGCAGACGCCGCGGAATGCGGTTCGTCAGGAGAAAATTGAGGTCTTCCTGCTGGAAGATCCGGGAAATCACCGATCGCGCGGTCATCGAATTGTAAAGTCGCTCATGTAGGGTTTTGAGATTCGTGGACGCAACATGGGTCTTGTACGCGCTCAGCGGCGCGGTATTGGTCGCGTCGCTTCGGCTATTGAAGATGCGCCTCGCGCTTTCCAAGGCGAAGCACCGGTCGTTGTCCGGCCATTCCCGTATCGCGCGACGGATCGCAGCGCTCGTACCGTTCTACGAGTACGACGAGGTGCGGTTCTTCCGATCCGACGATGCGCCGAAAGATATCGCCGCGCGTCGCCGCGCCGGTTTCATGCGGCTTTCGGATCTCTATCGAGCGCGCTTTCCGGAAACGCTCCGACTCACCGCCGAGGTCGAGGACAGCATCTCCGATCTGCAGTTTACCGGCGCCTACCGCGTGCCCTTCCAGTACAGCCGCTTCGTACGCCGACACCTCAAGGCAGGGGCGTTCGTTCGCTCGTCCTCCGGAGTCAATCTTACCGATCTCGACGGCAACCGCTTCTACGATCTGAGCGGTTCCTACGGCGTGAATGTCTTCGGCTACGACTTCTACAAGGAGTGCATGGCGCGCGGCATTGAGCGCGTGCGGGAGCTCGGACCCGTGCTCGGCGCCTATCATCCCGTCGTCGCTTACAACGTGCAGCGGCTGACGGAGATCGCCGGGCTCGAGGAGGTGTCGTTCCACATGTCCGGCACGGAGGCGGTCATGCAGGCGGTGAGGCTTGCGCGCTACCACACGCGGCGGTCGCACCTGGTACGTTTCTGCGGGGCTTACCACGGATGGTGGGGAGATGTCCAGCCGGGTGTCGGCAACCCCGTGCCGGCGCGCGAAACCTATACCTTGAAAGACATGGACGATGATACGCTTCGGGTGTTGAGCAAGCGCCGCGATATCGCTTGCGTTATTGTGAATCCGCTGCAAGCGCTCCATCCGAACGCGAACGCGCCGGGTGACGCCGCACTGGTCGACAGCGCGCGCAGCGCATTCTTCGATCGGGCGGCCTACACCGAATGGCTGAAGCGGCTGCGCGCCGTCTGCACCGAGCGCAAGATCGTGCTCATCTTCGACGAGGTCTTTACCGGCTTTCGACTTGCGCCGGGCGGGGCCCAGGAGTACTTCGGTGTCCGGGCCGACATGGTCATCTACGGCAAGACCCTCGGCGGTGGCTTGCCGACTGGCGCCGTTTGCGGCCGCCGGCACTTGATGAAGCGCTTTCGCGAGGATCGCCCGACGGACATTTGCTTCGCTCGCGGCACCTTCAACTCGCATCCCTACGTCATGGGAGCCATGCACGAGTTCCTGCAGCGCCTCGACACCCCGCAGGTTCGAGCGCTGTACCGCAACCTCGATGAGATCTGGAACGGCCGGGCCGAACGGCTCAATCGACGCCTGCGGGAGGAAGGCCTGCCGGTGCAGGTGGCGAGCCTGTCGTCGATCTGGACCGTCTGCTACACGCAGCCGTCGCGCTACAACTGGATGCTCCAGTATTATCTTCGCGCTGAAGGACTGGCCCTGAGTTGGGTAGGTACCGGCCGCCTCATCTTCAGCCTCGACTATACGGACGCCGATTTCGAAGCCGTCGCGGATCGGTTCGTGGCAGCTGCCCGGGCCATGCAGCAAGAAGGCTGGTGGTGGTCGGGCCCTGCGTTGACGAACAGATCGATCAAGCGCCGTATTCTGCGAGAGATCATCGCGCACCGATTCTGACGGTCTCCCCGCCCATTTCCGTCCGGCCGGACGGCAGAGGGGCAACCACGACTCGCATTCTCAAGCGTGCCGCTTCGCCGGGCCCGGATCGATCAGCTCGCCGCGCAACAGATACAGCGGGGCCGTGTGGTAAAGCTTGATGTCATGAAACGGATCGGTGAGGATCTTCGTCAGCCACACCAGTCCGGTCTGCACGCCCTGCAGAAAAAACAGGTGCACCGTCCGGAACAGCAGTCCGCCGAGGCCTATCGCGATCCAGAGCGCCGCCATGTGGTGCACGAAGTCGGCGGCACCCGCCTGGGGCTCGAAGATCCCAAGACACGTCGGATCGACGTAAAGCGCCAGCGGGGAGACTGCCCAGATCGCCAGCAGTACAATCTTGCGCTTGAGGTTGTAGCCTACCTTGATCGCCTCCTTGTGGTCATGCGTTGCCTGATTGATTTCATCGTAGCCCTTGGGCTCGAAGTAGAAGTGCCCGACCTGCCGGCTGACCATAGCCACCAGCCAACCAACCAGCGCTGCGGCGGCCGGATCGGTGAAAAGCAGCACGTAGGTGCATAGAAAGCTGACCGCGCTCAATAAATGCAGCGACTGGTTGATGCGGCTGTGGTGGTAATAGCGGTGATCGTCCCACCGCTGCGTTTCGAGAGCCCGAAGAAAGCTGTTCATAAACTCTCCTATCTGCGCGTTTAAGAAAACCGAAGTTGCTTTAATTAATACAATCCTTTTATGAAAGAATGATGACAAACAGTACCTATGTTCTGCGGAGCAGCCGTTGCCGGCGAACCAAATGTAACGCAATCTTCATGTAATCATCACGCAAAAAACACACTTGTTTTGTACTGTTTTTGTACTGTGTCGGGCGGAAAGAGAGATCCTTTGTGCGGCACGCGCAACTCAATGACTCACGCACGAAAGGGGGACGCGCTGATGCCTACTACCTACCCGGCCGGGTCTCATCACCAGGCTTCGCACCATCATATTTGTGTCGTTACCGACACCTATCCCCCCGAAGTCAACGGCGTGGCACTCACCTTAGCGCGCCTGGTGGACGGATTGAAGATGTGTGGTCATGCAGTATCGGTGGTGTGTCCGCACCAGTGGAGTGCTGATAGTACGAGGGGCGGACGCGATCCCGAGGTAAGCCTGGTGCGCGGCGTCCCATTACCTGGGTATAGGGGATTGCACGTTGGCTTGCCGGCGGGAGGGTTGCTGCGCGACTGCTGGACGCAGCACCGTCCAGATGTCGTGTACGTGGCCACGGAGGGGCCTCTCGAGTGGTCGGCAGTGCGGACCGCCCAGCGTTTAGGAATACCGGTCTTGAGTGGCTTTCATACCAACTTTCACAGCTACTTGAGGCACTACCGGGCGGGCTGGTTGCAACATTTAGTCGCCCTCTATCTCCGCTGGTTTCATAACCGGACTACCGGCACCCTGGTACCTAGCATCGAGCTCCGGGACCGGCTGCACGCCAGTGGCTTCAAGAATGTCAGTGTCCTCGGCCGCGGTGTCGATAGTCAGCTGTTTACCCCGGCACGCCGCTGTCAGGCACTGCGGGAGACCTGGGGCGTCTCGGAGCACGATCTGGTCGTTCTCTATGTGGGGCGGGTGGCACCGGAAAAAAATCTCGGGCTCGCCATCGCCGCCTACCGCGCCATGCAAGCGAACAGCAAGTCAATCAAATTTGTAATTGTCGGGGACGGACCGCAGCGTGCCATGTTGCAAAAGGACCATCCCGATCTGCTCTTCTGCGGGGTACATCGAGGTGAGCAGTTGGCGAGACATTATGCCTCGGCGGACGTATTTCTCTTTCCTAGCGACACGGAAACCTTCGGCAATGTGACGGTGGAAGCCATGGCCAGCGGCTTGGTAGTGGTCGCCTATGACTATGCCGCCGCACACATGCATATCACGCATGGCGAGACTGGCGTTCTGGTTCCCTATGGCGACCCAGAAGCCTTCGTGACCACGGCGACGGATCTCGCGCGCGAGCCGCAGGCGCTGCCCAGGATGCGGTGCCAAGCGCGGGAATACGTGGCCACCCTCGGCTGGCAGTGCGTGGTCCAACAATTCGAGATGCTGCTGACAGGGGTCCTCGCAAAGCCTCGCGCTGCGTATAGTAGGCGGCGGGTTCAACTCGTAAGCGCGACGTCCGTAGGTGTGGGTCGCGGTGTAAACACCCAGCAATAGGCTCGCCTGAATCGGAGATCCTTCGCGGCCAAGCGGATCCTAACCGACTTACCCCGCAAGCGTTAGTGCAAGTGGACGTGTGCCTGACCAGCGATGTGGCCGGCCTTACGCACCAGCGGATCCTTCTCCATGTCGCCGAAATCGGCGAAGTCAATCCGGCGATACCCCGCGAGCGTTTCTGTTTTGCTGCGCGGTACAGGCGCAGCGTCGACAGCCCAGGTCTTGACCAAGCGCGTGACGATCCGATGGCGCTGATCACGCCGTTCGATCAACAGCGGAAGCGAGATCGATGGTAACCAGTGCACTTCCGTCGAGACGTCTTCGAGCGTGCCGCGAAAGACCTTGACCAAGCCCGTTTGTGCCGTGCGTGAGCTGACTTCCTGTAAGTCTTTTCCGAGTGCCTGGGGATCGATAAGGGATTGCAGATGAGGCCACGACAACGGCTTTGCATGGCAGCGAGATCGCCCGGGTAATAGTCGACGATCGCCCGGTCGTCGGGAAAAACCTGCTCCTTGGAGATGCCTCCCCCGCTATCCCTCGACCAGATTTCGCCGAACACATCGTGCGAGTTTCGACCCGCCGATCGTCGCGCCAGAGATACCAACGCAACGGCGTGTGACCCTGTGCCGTGGTCTGATCTCCCTCGGCAAGCGTCTGCGTCTCGTATAGCGCGGCAAGCGGCGGGAACGGTCTCGCCGGCGCCGCGGCCGGCTCATGGTCACGGCCCTCGCGGGTGCCGGTCGCCCCTATCCCTCTCGGAACCGCCGCTAGGGTGGCTGAAAACATAATTAAGAGCCATGCAGTGCCTGTTGTGAGGCGTTTCATAGGCGTCCCGGTTTAGCGATAGCCGAATCAAAAGTATGGGGGCGTGCGTAGACGCCCCCGAATTTCCGCCTGGCTGGGAGTAGCCACCCGAAGCACAACTGACGTTGAGCCCCGCTCAGAAGCGGAAAGCTTCCTTCATCACATGATAGATCCAGTTCTGTTCCATGACGCCGCGCACCAAGTGGGCTTCGGGACCGCTGGCGTAGATCGCCACGTCCTCGCCCGAATGCGTTTCCGAAGAAAGCGGCACCGTCGCTTCCGGCATGAAGCTCGGTACCGTGGTGTCAACGCTGGTCATGTCGGGCCGCAACGCGCCGTTGGTGAAGGATGCCGGAATGTGCTCGAATGTCTTGAGGCCGGCAGGCTGGACATCAGACGCACCGGTGTACCCGGGGCCGTTGGCATAGCTCAGCGTGGTGTAAGGCAGGCTGAGCGCATCGCTTTGGAGCTCCGTCGGATCGCCGTCTACGTCCGGCACCTCGGCTACTTTACCGAGGATCGGGTTGCCGCGATGGGGGTAGCCGGCGATGGTGAACACATGGCTGTGGTCGGCGCTCACGATGATGAGCGTCTTTTCGGGATCGGTCATCTCGTAAGCCTTCTGGATCGCCTTCGCAAACTCGATGGTATCGGTAAGCGCCCGATAAGGGTTACCGGCGTGGTGCGCGTGGTCGATGCGCCCGCTCTCCACGTGCAGATAGAAGCCTCTCTTTTTCTTCGAAAGGATCTGGATCGCCTTCGCGGTCATCTCGGACAGCGAGGGCTCGCCGCCCGTGTCGTTCGGACGGTCAGTTTCGTATTCCACGTGCGAGCGTTCGAACAAGCCGAGCAAGTAGTTGGTCGCCGCTGGATCCGCCGCGTCGAAGCCTGCCTGGTCATAAACAAACTTGGCGCCGAGGCCACGCGTGCTCACCCACTCGGCGGTCAGGTCGCGGCCATCCATGCGACGACCCACGTTGGTGTCGCCGTCTTCCGGATCGACCAGGGTGTTCGGTTGAAAATAGGAACGACCGCCGCCCAGGGCAACCTTAAGGCTGTCCTTGACCTCATCGGGTAGCTCGATGAGCTGGCGGGCAATATCTTTCACTGTACAGGAACCAGCGGGCAATCCGTTCGTCTCCTCGTGCGAGCGGATCTCGCTGTCACTTTCCCAGTTACGCACCGCCGTGTGCGCGTAGTTTGCGGCCGGAGTCGCGTGCGTCAGGCGCGCGGTAGTTACGACGCCGGTGTCTTTGCCGGCATGGGCGGCCTGCTCGAGGATGGTCTCTAACGACTTCGAGGCGATCACCCCCGGATCGCACTCGTAACGCGCGGTGGTGTGGTCGACCGCCAGCATGCTCTCGCGCGCCTTGTAGCCGGTGACCATGGCGGTCATCGTCGGTGCGGAATCGGGCGTCTGCTGGTCCCAAGAATAAACCTTGGACAGCGCGACGTAGGGCAACTTCTCGAAGAACAAGCTGTGCTCCTCACCGGGCTTACCCATCTGCTGCCCTTCCAAGATGCGGGCAGCCGTCACGGTAGAGACTCCCATCCCGTCACCGATAAAAAGGATCACATTCTTAGCCCGGTGCCTTATTGGGCGATGGTTTTTTGCGGTCTCTATGTATTCCTGGCCGGCATCGAACCAGTCGGATACCGATTCGGGTCCTTGTACCACAGGCTCGGCCGCTATCGCCGCACCAACCGCCACCGCTGACGCGATGGCAATTAAGGCGATCGGCGCATGGTTATGTTTCAAGCGTCTATGTTTCATGAACTCACTCCGTTATTTTATGAGGGAACTGCGCATTAAAATGTACCGGCCTTTGGTGACACTTTGATTACCCTTTGATTACTTGTTGGTGAATAAACCCCGTGGTCGCCCGTTCGCCTCTTCTGACCGGAGTTAGAGATGCATGCAATTCGCGTAGTAGGTCACCGTGGCAGGCCAGTCGGAGAAGATGCCCAGAATGCCTACGTCCTTCGCGAGCACGTCGAGGGTAACCAGGATATCGCCGTCGTTGCTGATCGCATCGAGCGTCGACTGATAGTAGAAGGTGTCGCCGCCGATCAATACGTCCTCGACGATGCGCCCTGAACGCTCAGTGGTCCAGGTAATGATGTCGAGGCCAGCGGCCTTGGCCGCCTTGGCGTACTTCGAAGGCACGATTTTGCTGTTTTCGACCGTTAGGAGCACCCACATGGGCGGCGCGATGACCTTCACGCCATCAGCGACTAGCGTCTCTATGGTGGGATCCCACGTCGTAGAGTCGTTAGGATCTTGAGCAGAAGGGGGGTCGAAGCGGTCATTGAGGTAGACCGCCTGCTTGCCGAAGCGTGGCGCGTGCTCAATCCAGTAGCGTACGTCATCGAGGTTGAAGGACTGGGCGTATACCTTGCGCGGATTGACGTGGGCCGCTTTGTATTCGTCGATCAGCTTTTGGCGGTAATCATCCTGTGAGAAACCGTTGAAGGGCATGGGCACGCTAGGGGCTTTGAGCTCTGGCGTCATCTTCGTGTGCAAATCCTTGAACAGCTCGATGCTCTCAGCATGAGTGAGGAGGGTGCCGCATGTGGCGTAGAGATCGGTGCGAAAGTTGGGGGTGCCACCGAGGAACTCCGCGGCGGTAGTCGCATTGGAATTGCTCGCATCCATCTTGCCACAGAGCGTCTTGAACTCGTCCAGCGCGATGTCGCTGGTGCAGCACTGGGCCGATGCCGCTTTGGTAAGCGCGCCGGTATCCGGATCGAATTCGGCGGGACTGAAGGGCACGGTGCACTGTGCGGCCAACGGCGTGACCAGGATGTTGGTGGTGGTGTGAAGATCGCACTGCGAGTGGCGGCATACGAGCGCCAGATCCTCGGTGAAGGTCACGTCACACTCCAGAATTCCGGCACCCATGCGAGCGGCCGCCTGGTAGGACTCTTTCGTGTGCCCGGGGAACTGCAAAGCAGCGCCGCGGTGGCCGATCGAGAAATCGGTCTTGTAAAACGGGCCATCGGAGCATTGCTGAAGCGCAGTCTTGAGCTTGCCCGTTTCCATTTTTTCCACCAAATAGAACGGACGAGGCCCGAGCTGCACGTGATTCGTCCCATTCTTGCGGTGCTTGTTTACGAAGTGTTCCTGACCTCGGTCGTCGCTAACGCCATCGGCGCGTGCAACCGTCGCGAGCGTCGGCATTACGATAAACACAGCAGCGATCATGGATACAGTTGTTCTCGATACGCTCATTTTTGTCCCCCGATTCAGAAGTGTTCATCCATTGTGATCCGCGAGCGATCGCGTCCTTGTGATCTGCCCGCGGTGAGCGGAATAATAGTAGTGGATTGTGACGACCGAGTGACCGCTAGGCTACAGGATTACTACTGTGTGACATTCCTCCAGAGCGCTTCCCAGGCGAGCAGATTTTCGATAACGACACGAGCCCGCTGGCATCCTGACGCTCCGGCAACCGCAGTAGCGGCTGTCCGGTGCGGATGACGGTTCCTTCTTTCACGTGCTCGCACGGCTTGAAGCCGTCGGTCGCGAATACGAAAATGGTGGATCCGTGCTGAAACCAACCCATTTGCTCGCCCTTGCGGAACGACGCATCGCAGGGGAGGATCTCGTACTAATAATTCAATCGAGCGACTTATCTGTCTAAGGTAAGCGCGCCTTGATTACCCGTTGTGGTGCGTTGCGCATACCACGGTTGACTTCGATTGACGATGTTCACCACCGATAGCATAACGGGCACTTCGATTAACACACCGACGACGGTGGCTAGCGCGGCACCAGATTCAAAGCCGAATAAACTGATAGCGGTCGCCACCGCCAGTTCGAAGAAATTGCTTGCCCCAATCAGCGCCGAAGGGCCAGCAACGCAATGGACTACGTTGAATTGGCGATTCATCCAATAGGCGAGCCCCGCATTGAAATAGACTTGAATCCCAATCGGAACCGCTAAGAGCGCGATGACGAGCGGTTGACGCAGGATCTGTTCACCCTGAAAGGCAAACAATAAGACAAGAGTGATTAGCAGCGCCGCTAACGAAATGGGGTGTAATCGCTTCAGAACCATGGCAAGACGACCGCGATCGCCGTGGCGCAATAATGCTTTCCGCCACAACTGGCTGATAAGCACGGGTACAAGAATGTAGAGCACGACTGAGAGCGCTAAAGTGGCCCAGGGCACCGCGATACTGGAGAGGCCGAGCAACAGCCCGACGAGGGGCGCGAAGGCAAACAGCATAATCGTGTCATTGAGTGCCACTTGCGAGAGCGTAAAGTGCGGCTCGCCGTCGCAGAGATTACTCCACACAAAGACCATCGCCGTACACGGGGCAGCGGCAAGCAAGATGAGTCCCGCAATATAGGAATCCACCTGGTCTTGCGGTAGCCAGGAGGCAAAGAGGTGTCGAACAAAGATCCAGCCCAGGAGGGCCATGGAGAACGGCTTGACCGCCCAGTTGATGAAGAGCGTCACCCCGATCCCGCGCGCATGTTGCTTCACCTCATGCAAGGCACCGAAATCCACCTTGAGCAACATCGGCACAATCATGAGCCAAACTAAAACCGCCACCGGCAAATTGACTTCGGCGAGCTTTAGTTGACCTATCGCTTGAAATACCTGGGGCCAATATCGACCGAGCGCGATCCCCGTACCGATACAAACGAACACCCAAAGGGTCGGGCAGCGGATCCTATACACGCTGCATTCGGCCATCGGACACCTGGGGATCTTCGTCTCGGCCAAAGTCGCCCAGAAAGAGCACAAGGAAATCGGCTCCACCTTGAAGAGCATCGAAGCCTTAGCGCCAGGACTCTATGAGCTGGTGATCACCGAAAAGACATCCGATGGGGCGTCGCCTCAGTATTCGGTCAGCTTCGAGCAACGAACGATCGCAGATCTGGTGGCCCTCTATGACGGCGGTCGCGAAGACGAGCAGCAATTCAAGTCCGTTGCGCGCCTCTCGGAGCTAGCGACCGATCTCTACGATCTAAGCCTGCGTCCGTTCGTACAAGCCATGGCCACTCCAGAAGCGGCCGCGATGTTGTTCGAGTCCCATCCCTTGCGTCAGCGGCGCTATATTTTGAGCGATAAGAACCCTGGACTCTGGGGGGTTCCGGCCCTAGCCGCGAAGGCACGTGAAAACCGGCGGCCCGCAGCCGAGGACAATCCGTTCATACGGCTCGAGCGATTCAATGCCGGTCTAATCGAGCAAGGCTTCAACCTCTTTCGAGACGTCCGCGATGCCTGGTACGAAGTGATCTTCCATGGCATCTACAGCCTGCCCATGATGCACCGCGTGACCGAGCACGAGAGCCTCAGGCGCGGAATCGACCGCGATGAAGACTTGCGGCATAAGCCTGAAGTCCTGGAGGTCTTGTCCCGCATAGAGCAGGGGCAATTCCCGGAGGCGGTGATCCGCATGCTGATCTTGATGGCGCACGCGCGAGGCTCAGTACGACGCAGCCGGCTCGAGCGCTCCAACCTTATCCTGCGCTCACACGAACCCTTCGCGGGTCTGGCTAGCGAAACGCGCGCCCGGCTCATCTCTGAGCAATCGCTGATCGTGGACCTCGAGCCCGAGCGGGCTCTGGCCGCGCTGCCCAAGCTCCTGTCAGACTCCGACCAGCGCGAACGTGCGCTGGCGTTGGTCGAGGAGATCGCCGGTCCTCTGGAAGAGATGAACGAACCCACCCTCATGATGCTGGAGGAATTGAAGACGATCCTGGGCGTTGGTGCGGCCCAATCCCCCGGTTGGACGTCCGCCCGGCGGCGCCAATCTTCCACTGCTAAGACTCAAACCGTGAGGGAGGCATCCTGATGGCCGCGAACAAGACCTATGATGAGATCCGCGTCGGTGACGAGGCCTCGCTCACCCGCGTGTGCACCGCCAACGACCTGTTTATCTTCGCTCATGCCTCGGGGAATCTAAATCCCTTACACCTGCCCAAGGCGCAAAGCGACGGGGAGCCCGAAGCGCTCGCACCAAGCATGTGGGTTGGCTCCTTGTTTTCCGCCCTGCTGGGTAACGTGCTGCCAGGTGTGGGGACGCTCTACCAGGGGCAGACCTTGCGCTTCCATGACCGCGCCAGGGTGGGTGACGAGCTGACGGCGACGGTACGCGTCACCGAGAAAAAGCCCAAAAGGGTCGTGGTGCTAGAGACTCGCGTGAGCAATCAAAGCAGTCTGCTCGTCGCCGACGGTTACGCCGAGGTCATCGCGCCGGAGAAAAAGCTTGAGCTTGAGGCCGACGATCTGCCCAACCTGATCCTTAAGAGCCATCAGCATTTCGACCGCCTGCTCGATATCGCCGATGATCTGGATCCGCTACCAACAGCCGTGGTCTGCCCGGAAGAGGAGAAGGCCTTGGGTGGGGCCTTGCTCGCGCGCGAGCATGGCCTCATTGAGCCGCTTCTGGTGGGAGCGAGCGCGCGCATTCGGGAGACCGCGGAGAACCTCGGAAAATCGCTGTCCGGTATCGAGATCATCGAGGCCGCCGACCACGATGAGGCCGGCGCCAAGGCGATCGCGCTGGTGCATGCGGGACGCGCGTCTGCTTTGATGAAGGGTTACCTGCATACCGATGAGCTCCTGCGCCATGTCGTGAAATCCAACGGCGGATTGCGCACCTCGCGCCGGGTGAGCCACGCCTTCGTCATGGACGTGCCTGGATTAAGCGACCTGTTGCTCATTACCGACGCCGCGATCAACATCTTGCCGACCCTGGAGGACAAGGTCGACATCGTGCAAAACGCGATCGATCTCGCCATAGCGCTCGGGATCCCCGAGCCGCGCGTCGCCCTCTTGTCGGCGGTAGAGACCGTGAACACCAAGATCCCCTCGACCTTGGATGCCGCGATCCTGTCCAAGATGGCCGAGCGTGGCCAGATCAAGGGCGGCATCGTGGACGGACCGCTGGCCATGGACAACGCCATCGATATCGAGGCCGCGCGCACCAAGGGCGTGACCTCCTTGGTCGCTGGCCGCGCGGAGGTGCTGGTCGCGCCGAATATGGAGGCCGGCAACATGCTTGCCAAGGAATTGACCTTTGTCGCCCACGCCGAGTGTGCGGGCCTGGTCTTGGGCGCACACGTGCCGGTGATCTTGACGAGCCGCGCAGACAGCGACCAGTCGCGCCTGGACTCCTGCGCCGTGGCCGTCCTTTATCGGCATTGGCGCGTGACCGGCCGGCCCGCTCCCAAAAGCCAGCAGGAGATGGCGGCGTGAGCGAGTCTATCCTGACCCTCAATGCGGGATCGTCCAGCCTCAAGTTTGCGCTTTTCGAGGCCGATGGCGACACCCCCCTTGAACAAGCGCGGGGACAGATCGAAGGCTTGGGCGCCAAGCCGCGGATGGTAATCGCGGATCCGCACGGAGCCGTGCTCAAGGAGGAACACTGGTCCGCTGAGGCTGGCCCTCATTCCGCGCAGGAGGCGCTGATCCACGTGCTCGCGTGGTTCGAGGCCACATATCCCCGGCTCCGGATGCTTGCCGTCGGGCATCGGATCGTGCACGGCGGTCCGGATCACGCGGCGCCCTTAGCGCTCGACGATAGGGTCATCGCCGCCCTAAAGCAATTGAGTCCCCTCGCCCCCTTGCATCAGCCGCATAACCTCACGGGGGTGGAAGCGGCCCGGGCGGCGTTTCCGGAAGCGCTGCAAGTGGGCTGCTTCGATACCGCCTTTCATCGCGCCCATCCCTGGGTGAACGATGTCTTTGCCGTCCCGAGACAGCTCTACGATGAGGGCGTGCGCCGCTACGGTTTTCACGGTTTGTCTTATGAATACGTCACCCGTGAGCTGGCGCGCATCGCACCCCAGCACGCAGCCGGACGGGTGGTGGTAGCCCATCTGGGTAGCGGCGCCAGCATGTGTGCGGTGCGCGATGGTCATAGCGTAGGCTCGACCATGGGTTTCTCGCCGCTGGATGGCTTGCCCATGGGCACGCGCACCGGGCAGATCGATCCGGGCGTGCTGCTTTATTTGTTGCAAGACAAAGGCATGTCGCCGGATGAGCTGACCCGGATGCTGTACCATCAATCCGGGCTCAAGGGCCTATCGGGTGGTATCAGTCACGACATGCGCGTACTGGAGGGATCCGATGCGCCCGAAGCCGCTCAGGCTATCGATTATTTCGTGTTTCGTATTCGCCGGGAGTTGGGCGCGATGGCCGCGATCCTGGGCGGCATCGACGCCCTGGTCTTCTGCGGTGGCATAGGCGAGAACGCGAATTGCGTCCGAGAACGGGTAGCAAGCGGATTCGAGTGGCTCGGCATCGAGTTGGACCGCCATCGCAATCGCATCAGTGAGACGGTGGTCTCCACCGACCGATCGCGCTGTCGCGTGTTCGTGATCAAGACCAACGAAGAACGCATGATCGCGGAGCACACACTAAGCCTGTTGCGCAGCAGCCAAGCTCAGACCGAGTCACTAACGGAGGACGCGGCATGAAACAAGCGATTAAGGCCGACCAGGCTGTGGCGCTCATTCCCGATGGGGCGGTGCTCATGATCGGCGGGTTCATGGCGGTGGGTACGCCGCGGCGTCTAATCGACGAGAAAACTAATCTATATCCTAGCCCTGCAAGAGCCCTTGCGCGAGCAGGATGATATCGGTCGACATCGATTTTGAGCTGAATATCGAACCACAGCAAATGCAACGCCCGAAAGCTGCAATCTTCAAGTCAACCTCAATTAGAAATGATAAATTTTAACATGGTCATAGATATGTTTAAGGACGTTATCGTCCCGGTCATTGGAGGCCTAGGCATCGGGAATGTAAGGGTTGTAGCGTTATTGGCAAACCCGCAGGTCGCACCCGTTTACCCACCCCTGAAACGATACGTTCAGGTGCTTACCCAGCCATCCGTGAGCTCCACTTTTATACAGCCGGTAAACCTTCAGGAACCGTGAAATCCTTCATTAAGGCGTGCCAAGATATGGGTAAGCATGGGTTGGTTGATAAAGTGGGTTACGTCAGCTTGGCCTATCCGGTGACGAAGTGACTTTATGTCCAGCACCTCCCGATGGTTGTTATCCATCGGATGGTTTTGCCGTTGTTTATCTCGCGCGGGGCTTCGCTGCCAGTGGCGGCCTGCCCGCAGACGGCAGCTCAGACCCTACACCGATACTGGTGCAATTAATTTGTCAAGTCACTACATTCGGGAGCACACATGAACGCCAAACCTGGCATTGATATTGACGTTGATATTGAGAAAAGTTATCCAATAAAAGCCTTTATTGCAGAAATCCGCAGACTTGCTGATTGCCTTGAAAACGGTGAGCGTTTTGAGGTACAGATTGCGGGCGAGCGGATCTACATCCCTGTCCATGCAAGCTATAATATCGAGCACGAAAGGGAAGGTGAAACGGAGGAGATTGAGTTTCAGATTAAGTGGTCGAACGAGCTTGTATGAGCTTCGGCAGTCAGCCAGATCTGAGCGGCGACGGTTACACGAGCACGTAATAAGGCCCTGGTACGATCACCACCCGGTGTTGCGTCGGGTCGTCGGTCGACAAGGTTTCGGAAATGTCGACGAATTCGAGATCTCTTGGGTCGTTTGAACAGCGGGAGGGGCTTGCACGCGCCTTCGAATGCCTCGCGGTGTCTATTTTTTCAGGTCGTAGTCGGAGAACGTCTCACCCTGGACCGCCAGCCTCCCGAGGAGCGGCGCGAGCTTCCACTGATTACCCTCGTAGCCTTTTTGGAAACGCTCGATCGCGTCGACCACCTGGGGCAGGCCCACACGGCTCGCGTAGAACATCGGCCCCCCGCGCCAAGGCGGGAAGCCGTAGCCGGTGAGGTACACCACATCGATATCTGAGGCCCGCAGCGCGATGCCTTCTTCGAGAATGAACGCCGCCTCGTTGACGAGCGCGTAGACACAGCGCTCAACGATCTCCTGGTCGGAAACAGCGCGCGGCGCGGCGCCGATCTCCTTGCGGTACTCGGCGATCAGGGCTCCGACTGCCGGATCGGGGATCGGCCTTCGGTTGCCGGCCTCGTAGCAGTACCAACCTCGTCCGGTTTTTTGACCGAACCAGCCCTGCTCGCAGATGCGGTCACCGAGAAGCGAGTACACCATGTCCGGCCGCTCTCGGTATTGGCGCTTACGGATCTCCCAGAAGATGTCGTTTCCGGCCATGTCATACATTGCGAAGGGGCCCATTTTGAGCCCCCAGCCTTCCAAGGCGTTATCGACCTGTGCCGGCGTAGCGCCGTCATCCAGAAGAAACATCGCTTGCTGCAAATACTTCTCCAGCGTCCGGTTGCCGATAAAGCCGTCACACACCCCCGAGACGATGGGAACCTTCCCAATTGTCTTGCCGAGCTTCATGACGGTTGCCAGCACATCCTGGGCGGTCTTCGCGCAGCGCACTACCTCCAGCAGCCGCATCACGTTCGCAGGCGAGAAGAAGTGAGTGCCAATCACGTCCTGCGGGCGCTTTGTGACTCGAGCGATCGCATCTACGTCCAAGGTCGAAGTGTTGGTGGCGAGGATCGCACCGCGCCGGGCGATGGCATCAAGCTTCCTGAAAATCTCCTGCTTGATGTCCATTCGCTCGAAAACTGCCTCGATAACGATGTCGACCTCCGCCGCGTCATCGAGCGCGATCGAGGGCTTGATCAGACCCATGCACGTGTCCATCTGCCACTGTGTGAGCCGCCCCTTCGACACGCTGGCCGCATAGTTCTTTTCGATGGCCCTGAGGCCGCGATCGAGGGCCTCCTGACTCGTTTCGATCAACGTCACCGGGATCCCGGCGTTGACCAGGGCCATCGCGATGCCGCCACCCATGGTGCCGGCACCGACGATAGCCGCGCGCTTGATCTCGCGCACGGCGGTAGCTTCAGATACGTCGGGGATCTTTGCGGCCTCGCGCTCGGCAAAGAACACGTGGCGTAACGCCTGCGACTCAGGCGTGTTAACGAGGAATTCGAAGCGCTCGTGCTCGCTGCTGATCCCTTCGTCGAAGGGCTTGGTGACCGCCGCTTCCACGCAGGCCACGATTTCAAGAGGCGCGGGATAACCACCCAACTCTTTCGACACCCGCTCCCTCGCAGCGGCGAAGAAGCCCGCAGCGTCGCCGTCGAACTTTGCGCTCTGGTCGCGCAACCGGCGGGGTCCCTTGCCTTCGGCCACCAGCTTCTTCGCGTAGGCAAGCGCGCCCTCGAATAGATCGCCGTCGGTAAGCTCATCGACGAGACCGAGCACTCTGGCTTTTGCGCCCCCGATGCGCCTGCCGGAGACCATCATGTCGAGTGCCTCTGCCGTCGGGATCGCGCGCGGCAGGCGTTGCGTTCCGCCCGAGCCGGGAAGGATCCCGAGCTTAACCTCGGGCAGTGCGAACTGAGCATTAGGGGCCGCGACACGGTAGTGGCAGCCGAGTGCGAGCTCCAATCCACCGCCTAGGGCAAAGCCGCCAATGGCTCCTACCATGGGTTTGGAGAAACGATCCTGGGCGTCGTTGATCTCGGACAGCATCGGCCTCGCAGAGGACTTCGGCGTGTTGAGCTCGCGGAGGTCGGCGCCGCCAGAGAACACCTTGGCTGCACCGATAAGGACGAGCGCCTTGACCAGAGGGTCCCTGGCAGCCTTATCCAGCCCTTGCACGATGCCGGCGCGCAGCGCGTGGCCAAGGCTATTGACAGGGGGATTGTTCAGCGCAATGACTGCGATACCGTCGCGCACCGAGTATTGGGCAACTTCGTTCATTTTGGGAACTCCTAAGGCAAGTAACTTCACGCTTAGCCGTGCCAGCTCCGCGCGAGCTGCGTTTGGTTCATCGTCGCTCCCTGATGCGATCTCGACGGCTAGACTAAACGAGCATTTTTACAAGCGCATGAAGGCTCCAGGTAGGGACAGGTGGCGCCGAGATTCACTTAGCGCTGGGCTCGTCCTGGTGACTGGTGGACCCGCCAGCACGCGCCAGCTCGTTATTAATCCGGAGCGCCTGGGTTTCAACCACTCATATTTGGAAGGCCGAGGATGACAACCGTTGAGCAATACCCAATACCTATTGGTGACGCCAATGCTGAGCTTCCCAAGCCGCTCGGACGGAATGGCCGCTCGGATAGATGGTACGGTTCTTCATCAACATCTCATGGAACAACTCGGTGTTCCGGCCGATGAGGAATGGCCTTGAGTGCGTCGCCGAGCGCCGCTTCTGCCGTCCTAAGCTCGTAGTCCTTCTGCAGGTCCATCCAGATCTCGGGGCCGGAGCCGAACCACTGACCGAGCCTGAGCGCCGTGTCGGCAGTGATGCCCCGCTGGCCCTTCAGAATTTGGGTCACGCGGTTGATCGGCACGCCAATGGCGCGGGCCAGGTCGGATGCCGTCACGCCGATCTCAGTCAGTTCATCGGATAGGATTTCGCCCGGATGAATGGCAGGTCCCCCTAGCTTCATGGTTGCCTCCTAGTGATAATCCACAATCTCAACATTCGATGGGCCGGGAGCACCGTCCGGCCATTCGAAGCAAATCCGCCACTGGTCGTTGATGCGGATGCTGTATTGGCCGGCGCGATCGCCGCTGAGCGCCTCCAGCCGATTTCCCGGCAAGGCCCGCAGCGCTTGGAGATGGCGGGCTAGATGCAGTAGCCGCAGGCGTTTGTGTGCCTGCATCTCGAAGCCACTAAACACCTTGACCCGTTTCCCCTCAGCGAACTGCCGTGTTCGCTTGTCGCGGAAACTCAAAATCATGCGCTCAGGATAGCCGGACTTATGACTTACGGCAAGCGTAAATAGTTCCGGGTGATAGAACTTTAAACACCTCCGACAAGCGTCACGTCCTCGAGCTCCAGGGCTTCCAGCACCGCACTCACGTCATCGGCGAAAGCATCGTAGTCGTAACGTGCGTAGGGCTTGTCGGACTTGCCGAAGCCGCGCAGATCGAGCGCAATGCAGCGGTAGCCGTGCTTGGGAAGCTCGTTGAACTGATATTCGAACTGCCGGTGATCGAAGGGCCAGCCGTGAACGAAGACGACCGGCTTTCCGACGCCCGTGTCCTCCACATAGATCCGCACGCCGGGCTTGACTTCTACGTATCGCGATACTCGTGTTGTTGTGCTGCTCATGATGTAGCTCCTGCGAATTCAGTATTTTCCGGTGCGCCATTCGTGCCTGTGCGTTGCCCGCGTAAGAGGACACACCGTGCGCGCTCAACCCACGAAGCGCATGAGCGCATCGTTGAATTTCTGCCGCTCCTCGTAGAAGAGGCCGTGCCCACCATTGTCGAAGCGAACTACCTCCGATCCTGCGATCCCCGCATGCAATTGCTCGGCGAGCGGGAAGGGAGCGAAGTTGTCCTCGAGGGCGTGAAAGATCGTGGTTGGCACCTTGATTGAGGCGAGGTCCGGCCGGAGATCCATATCCCGCATCCAGCCGAGGCAACTCGTCATCGCGTACGGGGACGTTTCCATGCCGATGCTGTGGAACCATCTTGTAAATTCGGGCGAGAGGGAGTCCGGTCGACGGAAGAAGTACTTGATCGCGTTGGCGATGAACAGTGGGCGATCCTTGCCGGCGGCTTCGATCGACCCGTCGGCATCTGATCTTTCGAGGCCATAGGGAAAGTCGTCCCGCCGCGTGAAGACCGGAGCCGTCGCGCTCACCAGCGCCAGTTGCGCCACGCGGTGACCTGTATGGCGGGCCATGTAGCGCACGGCGACAGCGCCGCCCATCGAGACGCCCACGAGCGTGATCTCCTGAAGGTCTAGAGCCTCGAGCACGGCGTTCACGTCATCGGCAAGGATGTCGCAGTCGTACTTGCCGTACGGTCGATCAGATCTGCCGAAGCCGCGAAAGTCGATGCCGATGCAGCGGTAGCCGTGTCTTGGCAGCTCGTTGAACTGGTATTCGAACGCTTGGTGGTCGAAGGCCACTGTGTGCAGGAACACGACCGGCTTGCCTGCGCCGGTGTCCTCCACGTAGACCCGCACGCCGGGCTCGACCTCGACGTAGCGGGATCTCTGAACCACTGTACTACTCATGTCGTGTCTCCTCTTGCGATGACGGCCATTTACCACGCGTACTCACTGCCGTCGTAATGGAAGAACCTTCCAGACTGCTCCGGCCCCAGAGTCCCGATCAGCCGCCTGAGCGCGGCGACGCTCTTGGCCGGGGCAAGGGTTGCGCCCGCGCCACCCATGTCCGTGCGCACCCAGCCGGGATTCACCAGCACGCAGCTGATCCCGCGCGAGGCGAGATCGATGGCGAGGCCTCGCATCACCATGTTCACAGCGGCCTTCGAGCTGCGATAGGCGATCGAACCGCCGGAGGTGTTGTCGGCAAGAGACCCATGCCGCTGGTGACGGTAACGATAAGCTTGCGATCGCTGCGCGCCACGCAGTCCGCGAAGGCTTCGCTGACGCGCATGGGTCCGAGTGTGTTCACATCGAGTACCTTCGCCCAGGACGCGTAGTCGATGTTTCCAATCGTCTGACCCGGCATTCCGATGATCCCCGCGCTGTTGAGCAGAAGGTCGATGGGCTGAGCCTCGAGCTTCGCGGCCGTCGCCTTGACACTGGCGAGGTCGGTCACGTCGAGCGCCAGAATCTCGATCTTTCCATTGCCCCCTGAGGCGAGCCGCTGCAGCTCCGAAGCGGAGCCCGGCTCGCGGCAACTCGCATAGACCCGCCAGCCCTCGATTGCGAATTGCCGGGTGAACTCCAGTCCGAGCCCACGATTGGCGCCGGTGATGAGAACGACAGGTCTGTTCATGGGACAAGGACAGTATGCGCTCAGACTGAGGATTATTGCTGAAAGAGTCGGGGGTCGTCTTGAACGTTCTTGCTGTCACGAGAATGGTATGTGGCTGGAGTGACGCCGATCAGGCGCTTGAAATGACGGGTCAAGTGGCTCTGATCGGCGAAACCAGTTTCCACGGCGGGGAATGGGGTCGCGAGTCGAATGAACTTCACCCGGATGTATTACACTCAAACTGCCTACAGGCACCGGATGCCGCGCTCGGCGGTACACGTATTCTCCGGGGAAATTCAGACTGAGGCAAAATTGGTATTCCTCATGGCAATGTTTGGGTGTCCCCCCTGCAGGCCCCGGAGCATAGTGATAGGTCTCAAGAAGAACGTCTTGGAACCTCCAACAGGATACGATGTGTTGTCGTTCGCTGACTCTAGCTCGCTGAGTCATTTGTTAACTGTCAGTCGGGTGCGGCTTCGCCCCGAACCGCTCGTCGATCTTTTCCTCGTCGAGGCCGCCGAACGCATAGGTGGCTTCAAGCCAGAGTACGTTGATAATGCCAGCCGCGAGGGCGAACCCCAATCCTAGTATCCACGTGAAGTACCACATGTCTCTTGCACAAGCTCTAGTACATCTGGTGCTTGTTTTCCATCACTGTCTTTACCGATACCTTGCCACCCAGCACCCGGTACACCCACCTCGTGTAAGCGAGGACGAGCGGCAGGAAGACGACAACGACCCAGAACATGATTTGCAGCGTTGCATGGCTTGATACCGCGTCCCAAACCGTGAGGCTCGCATTTGGCTGGCTCGACGAGGGAAGGATAAACGGGAACATCGACAGTCCAGCCGTGGCGATCACCCCGCTGACCGCCGCGGCGCTCGTCCAGAAGGCAAGGCTAAAGAGTCCTCGCTGCGCCAACGCGTTGGCCACCAGCGGTCCAATGAGCCCGAAGGCGGGCGCGAGCCA
This sequence comes from Chromatiales bacterium, assembly GCA_043673815.1. Taxonomy (GTDB): domain Bacteria; phylum Pseudomonadota; class Gammaproteobacteria; order JACCXJ01; family JACCXJ01; genus USCg-Taylor. Next base: position 7,036 of record JBIMKD010000310.1, on the reverse strand, counting down.
CAACCATTCAAACCGGGAGTAGTTGTCTAGCCATGCCCCGGGCGCCCGCTCCACGGTCTTGGCGAGCGGCGCGATCGCGCCACCAGGGTCCGGCATTGAGACAATGCGATAGCCCTCGATTCCTAACGCAACCCACAGCCCGCCAAGCGCGAAGGCCACGACCAGCACCCAGGCAGCGATCTGCGCCGCCCTTTCGGCGCGCAGCACAAGCGGTCCTTCGATGCGGGTCTGAAGATAGAAACCACCGTGCATCACGACCATCGTCAGACTCACGACGCCGCATAACAGCGCGAACGGGTTGAGGAGCGCTCCGAAGGAGCCGGTGTACGTAACGCGCAGGACCTCGTCGAAGTGGAAAGGGACGCCCTGCAGCAGATTTCCGAAGGTGACGCCGAAGATAAACGCCGGCACGGCCCCGCCGACGGCCAGGCCCCAGTCCCACGCACTGCGCCAGCGCGGGTCCTCGACCTTGCTGCGATAGTCGAAGCCGACCGGGCGCAGGAACAGGGCGAACAAGGTGAGCACCATCACCGGGTAGAAACCCGAAAACGCGGTCGCGTACACGAGCGGCCATGCTGCAAAGCTCGCCCCGGCCGCGGTGATCAGCCAGGTCTGGTTGCCTTCCCAGGTGGAACCGACCGCGTTGATCACCACCCGCCGCTCCTCATCGGTGCGACCGAGAAACGGCAGCAGTGCGCCGACGCCCATGTCGAAACCGCCGGTCACCGCGAACCCGACGAGCAGAATTCCCATGAACCCCCACCAGATGAGCTTAAGCGTCTCATAATCGAAGATCATCGCTCGCCTCCCGTGCTCCCGAGCGCGGCCTGGCCTCCGAAGGATTCGCCCTCCCAGTGATAACGCCCAGTATGCAGGCTACTTGGCCCCAGCCGGCAGTACTTGAACATGAGATAAAGCTCGACCACAAGGAGTGCACTGTAGAAGAGCACGAAGCCGATCAGGCTGAACCACACGTCGCTCGGCTCGATGTTAGACGCGGAGAGGAAGGTCGGAAGCACCCCCGCGATCGTCCACGGCTGGCGGCCGTATTCGGCGACGAACCAGCCGCACTCGGCGGCGATCCACGGCAATGGGATCGTATAGAGCGCGAGCCGGAAGAGCCAGCGCTGCGGCCCGAGCTTGCGCAATACGACGAAATAGAACGCCGCAGTAAACACGAGCAAGAACCACATCCCGAGCCCCACCATCACGCGGAACGCCCAATAGACCGGCGCCACCTTGGGGATCGTATCTGCAGCCGCGGAACGGATCTGCTCCGGCGTCGCATCGACCACGCGCGGCGTGTAGCGCTTCAACAGGAGAGCGTGGCCGAGATCGCGTTTCGTCTCCTCGAACGCGGCGCGCACCTTGGGGCTGGTGTCGCCGCGCCGCAGCTTCTCCAGCGCCTCATAAGCGATCATCCCCTTGCGCACTTGCTTTTCGGCTTCTTTTTTCAGGTCCTTGATGCCGGTTACAACCTCGTCGACCGATCGGGTTAAAATCAGCCCGCCCACCCAAGGGACGCGGATCGCGTAGTCGGTCGTTTCCGTCTTGTCGTTTGGGATCCCAAACAAGGTGAACGGTGCGGGGGGCGGGTGGGTCTCCCACTCCGCTTCGATGACGGCGAGCTTCACGCGCTGCACCTGGCCGGTCGTGTATCCCGACTCGTCACCGAGCACGATCACGGAAAGCACCGAAGCGAGCCCAAAACCAGCCGCGATCGCGAAGGAGCGCACGGCGAACTTGAGGTCGCGGCGCTTGAGCATGTACCACGACGACACCCCGAGCACGAACATCGCCGCGGTGACATAGCCCGCCGCGACCGTATGCACAAACTTCACTTGCGCCACCGGGTTGAAGATCACCTCCCCGATGCTCGAAAGCTCCATGCGCATGGTCTGGTAATTGAACTCGGCACCGACGGGATTGTTCATCCATCCGTTCGCAATCAGGATCCACAGCGCCGACAGGTTGGAGCCCAGCGCAACGAGAAACGTAACGGCAAGATGCTGCACCCGTGTGAGCCGATCCCAGCCGAAAAAGAATACTCCGACGAACGTCGACTCGAGAAAGAACGCCATCATACCCTCGATCGCCAACGGTACACCGAAGACGTCTCCGACGTAGTGGGAGTAGTAGGCCCAATTGGTGCCGAACTGGAACTCGAGCGTAATGCCGGTGGCGATCCCCATGGCGAAGTTGATCCCAAACAGCTTCCCCCAGAAGCGGGTCATGTCCTTGTAGATCTCTTTTCCGGTCATCACGTACACGGACTCCATGATGACGAGCAACCAGGACAGCCCCAGCGTGAGCGGGACGAACAAGAAGTGGTACATCGCCGTCACGGCGAACTGCAGCCGCGAGAGATCGACGACCGTTTCGCTTGGCATTATCTTTCGTCAGCAACGGAAGAGTAGGCGAGAAGCTGCCGCGTCACGGCGTCCGGTTCAAGCTGCATCGACGGAGCGATCGGCTCGCTGAAGGACGCCCACCAGATGAGCGCGAGCGCTACCGTCTTCACCACGAGAACGGCGACGATCTCGATTGCGAAGCCGGTGGGGTGGCGCGGTGCCTCAGGCTTACGGTGGCCGTTCTTTCGCGCCACCAGCTAACCCTGCAACAACCCTTCGGCCAGCAAGATGATGTCTGTCGACATCTGATCCACGACGCTTTGATAGAGGTCGCGCACAGAGATGATGCCGACGAGGCGGTTCTCGGCGATGACCGGCAAGTGTCGAAAATGCCCCGCATTCATCTTATCCAGCGCATCCCGCACCGTATCCGATGGGCCGAGGGTCTCAGGTTCGCGGGTCATCACCTCGAGTAACGTTGTGTTTGCGGGATCGAAACCCGCCGCGACCACCTTAAATACGACATCGCGTTCGGTGAATATCCCCACGAGCCGCCCTCGCTCCACGATGGGAATGGCTCCGATGCAGCGCTCGGCCATCACCTGCACGGCCTCGCGTACCGTAGCCCGCTTGGGCAAGCTGATGATCTGTTGAACCTTGATCACGTCGGGAATGATGGTCCGTTCGATCGGCAACATGGTTTAAAAGAACAGCTTCTGCAGATCCATCGAAGACTCATTACCTAGGCTGCCGTAATGCCGGTCCAGCCACTGGGCGGCGGTCGAGCGGCCCAGATCGAAGAGCGTGGTGAGGAAATCCCAGTCGGCATTGAGCTTGCTCGACACGCCGAAGCGGGCGATCTCCTGTTCCGCGCCGATCATGTGGAAGAGGATGCGCCGGTAGCGAGTCTTATGGGTCAAACGATGCTGATCGAGCAGCTGTGTGACGAAGGCGATGGTGCGCATCTCGCGCATCATGGTGGCGTTGAAGCTGATGTCCTTCATGCGGTCGATGATGGCGCGGGCCGTGGTGGGGGTCTCGTCTACGCGGATGGGATTGATCTCGATCAGTATGATGTCGCTCGCTTGGCAGGCATTGAGCAGCGGAAACATGGCCGGGTTGCCCATGAAACCCCCATCCCAATAACATTCGCCCTCGATCTCCACGGCCCGGTGCGAACATTGGTGGCGCAAACAAAGAGCTTCATGTCGGCGGCCGCCCGCACGCGGTCGAAATCGACCAGCTCGCTCAATATGTTGCCTAGTGGGTTCATACCGGTCGGGTTCAGCTGATAAGGCGAAAGAACGCGGGTGACCGCGTCAAAGGCCCAGTAGAGCGGTGAGTGGTCGAGATTATGGTGACCGAGCAGCCGATCGAGGGGTGTCGGCTGGAAAATGCCATAGCTCTCGCATTCGGCGATCCGGCGCCAGAACGTCCGCAATATTTCCCGCGCACCCTCTCTACCGCCGATGACCATGCCATAGACCAGCATGGTACCGTTCATGGCACCCGCGCTGGTGCCGCTGATGCCGTCTATCACTAGGCGCTCATCCTCCAACAAGCGATCGAGCACCCCCCAGGTGAAAGCGCCGTGGGCGCCGCCACCCTGAAGCGCAAGGCTCCCGTCTTTTGCTGCGCTGTACCCTGCTCCGGTCGATCCGGTGGCGGCGGGTGTTTCCGCGTCAGGGGAACAGTCGCCAGAAGCGGCCGAGATCGAAGAACCAGGACTCGCCGGACCAGTCGTCGACGCCGTCGTTGTCGGTCACCACGTACGTGCGGCCGGTCGAGGTGACCGCGACTCCCTCGGGCTTGTCAGTGATCCAGCCGTTGGTGGCGGTGAGATCGGGGAGCAGGTCGCAGACGGCTTTCTCGCTGTTACGGATGAGCTTGTCGGCGACTGCGTGCCGGTCGATCTTCACGAGTGTCTTGAGGACGGCGAAATCACCCGTGCGGTTGTCCCGCTCGATCAGGATGTAATCGCCACCTGGTACTTTCGTGATTTCCGAGAGCCCGACCCAGCTCGCGTTCATCGGCTTCGGCGCAAGCTCCGAGGCGACGTGATCCCAGGCGTTGGTCTTTGGATCGTAGATCCAGATGCGGGTCCAATTCGGCTCGCCGCTGGCGTTCAGGCCGCCGGCATCGTCGTCCAGATCCTCGCACTCGCGTGTGGTGTAGTCCCAGCCGCGCTGCTGTGCCACCACCAGGCGATAGTGGCTGTGGCGAGCGGGGGCGCGCAGTACCGCGACGCCCTCGAAGCCCGAGCCGAGCGTGCCCCGTCTGGTGGAGGCCGCCCGGCACGCAATGACCTCCGGCGGCAGCCCAATCTCCTCGATCACATTGCCGTTGAAGTCGGTCTTCAGGAGGAGATTGGGGCGGCTGTCGTCGGCGTTGCCTTCGCTCGCGATCCACAGGGTTTTATCAGGTGCGATGGCAATGCCCTCTGGATCGTAATCGCCGCTGCCGCCCTGGATCGTCAGCGAGTCAGTGATCACCGCCGGCCGTTCCGAGACGTCGATGCGGAATATATTGCTCTGGCTATAGAACTCGTCCCAGACGGCAAGCAGAGAATCGTGTTTCCAGGGAATTGCGACCATGCCGGACAGCGCGGACCAAGGGATCGCCGAGCCCTCGCTCTCATCCGAGAGGATCTGCGGGTAAGCGGGCTTGCCGCGCTTGAGCTCGTAGATCATCAGCGTCGAGCGCACACCGAAGCTCGGGTCGTCCGTTTCGCCCGAGGCGACCAGCAAATTGCGCTGCGGGATGGCCAACAGCCCTTCCGGCCCCAGCGGCGCGGGCAGCAGCAGCTCAAAATTCGGCCGCCCGAAGTGGTCGAGCTTGTAGACCGCGACGAAGCTGCTGCGCTCGGTGCCGACGAAGACATAGTCGTCCCGCCAGAAGCGCCCGTATTCGATCGCCTCCGGCTCGGTGCCTTTGTTTTCGGACCGGTCTTCCGGATAGTGGCCGTGCTGGACGGCGAGATCTTCGAGCGAGGTGCCGCTGTCGAACGCGACGGTGCCATTGCGGCGGAAGATCGAGAACCCGCGGCTGCCGCCGAAGAGGTCGCCTTCGTTGGCCGTCGCAATGTTGAGCTTGCCAAAGCGTCCCGGCACCCAGGTGACAGCATCGGGCTCGCGGGGCACGTCGGCCTGCGTTTCGGTCAGGGAGATTACGCCGTCGTCGGTCAGGTCGATGCCGTTGAGCGTGACCGTGCCCATGCCAAAGTGTTCTTTGACTGTGAGGCTCGGCAGGTCGACGATCACGGCGTGGTTGTTCTCCTGCAATGTCACGACCGCCTCATTGAGGTCGTTGATGTCGACGAACTCAGGCTCCGGATCCTGCGGCGCATAGGCGGACAGCCCGGCGAGGCTGACCACGCTGGGGTGGTCCCCAGGCAAGCGGAGCGCCGTTGAGCTGGATGACCGCGAGGTACCCGGGGGGATTGCCGAACGGGGTCTGCGGCAGACCGCCGAGAACACCCCCGCCGGCTACGCAGTCGTCCTCGTCCGCCTCGGTGCCATCCAGAGTGCCGCCGACGCACAGGTCCTCGTGCGCTCGTTTTCGATCACGATCGCCACGTACTTGCGGTCGGGACTGATCTTGACCGAGTCGGGCTGGCCGCCGAGATCGATCTCGGTGACGATGCCGTGGGTCGCGATGTTGACAACGACGAGTTTGCCGCTCGTATTTGCGAGCGATTCGCTGGTGTTCGCACCGACCAGCGCGTACTCATTCCCGAGCACGTCAACCGAGGTCGGACTGTAGTCGGTGTCGTCGTCTGGATGGGGTCGAGGATGGTGAGACCGAGCGGCTGCGGATTACCGGGATTGGTGATATCGATGAAGCCGATGGTGCCCGGACACCGTCCGTGTAGACGAGCGTATTGCCGTCCGCCGTGGCGGCGACGATCGAGACGGTCTCATCTGCAGCGTCGTCTCAGTTGTTGAGATAGTTGGCGAACGTGCCGACGCGCTGGAAACTCATCTCGCGCGACGGGAAGCGGAGGTGTGTCGGGCGCTCGTTCGCGAAGAAAAGGCCGCCTGTCGCCTGCGTCGCGTTCGAGGTCGCGCCAGCGACGAGCCCAGCCAACAATAATCCTGTAGTGATGTTTTTCACTTCTTTTTCCCCTCCTCAAGTCGTTGTTGTGCAGTAGGTAGCAGTGCCTGGCGCTGGTTACGGACTCCGGCCGAGACTTGTCTCAAAGACTCCGCGAACGGGGCGATGCTACTCGATGCGCGTGTCAAAAAGGTTGCAGAGAGGTTACGGTAGTGTGACGGCTCGGTCGGGGCCTGATGACGGTTCCGTTACGGTTCCATGGCGACCATCTTGACGGTCTGCTAAGGGCCAGTGTTCACGCGCTACTGCGAAGCCTTGTGCTCTTCAGGCTGGGGCACCGACCAGTAGCCGAAGTCGTAACCGCGCCATCTACGCGGCAACAGGTCAAAGCGAAGCAAAGCGCAGCAAAACAAGGAATGGGCGGTTTTACGCCAGATGCCGCGATAAAGCCGCCGATGGTCGGTGGCGTAAACCACAAGCTCGCGGTCGAAAATCGGGATAGGGGGAAGCCTCACGGCTTCGCCCCTCCCACACCACCAGGCATACGGGTCCGTACCATGGCGGTTCGGTACAGTTAAATAGAATAACGAGGGTCTAAACGTGGAAGACCCATGGCGTCGAAGTAACGAGTG
>JBIMKD010000309.1:0-4067 GCA_043673815.1 Chromatiales bacterium | reverse complement strand
TGCTCCTCCGCATAGTATGCTGTTTATCGAATGAGTATTATGCGGCCGGATCCCGCGACAAGCAATGGCTAAGTATGATTTAGCCATTTGAGGTTTGGCGCCGGCGCTTCGGTAGACAAAAAAACGCGACTGGCTAGGGGCTAATATTGCACCAATGTTAACTGGCTATATGTATACACCCTCTCGTGTAGACTAACGCATACGGCTCTTTCCTGCGTCAATCGTAGCGGGATCGGTTGAACGCAATGTCCCGGAGAATTATTGCGTACCAGAGGAGTAGAGTCGTGCAACTGCGCCGTTGTTCGCCTATGGGGTACTTCCCCGCCAGCGTAATATTATGACTAACTAGCAAGGAACGATGCGTCCAATGGCCGAGCGTGATTATGACCTAGTGTTTTATGGGGCTAGTGGCTTTACCGGCAAACAGGCGGTCAAATACTTTGCTCAGCATGCCCAAGAGCTGCGTTGGGCCATCGCCGGCCGCAATCGAGAGAAACTAGAGGCTATGAGAGCGCAGATCGGAGCCCCTGCGAGTACGGCAGCAGTATTGGTCGCTGAGAGCGGCGACCAAGCGGCCGTCGACGCTATCGTGTCCCGGACCCGAGTGATGCTGAGCACGGCCGGGCCTTTCGCGCTCTATGGCAGTCCCGTCGTCGACGCCTGCGTGCGCTTCAAGACCCATTATGTCGACATTTCCGGCGAGACGGGCTGGGTACGGGCGCTCATCGATCGCTATCATCAGCGAGCGGCGCGCGAGGGGACGCGCATTATTCCTTTTTGTGGGTTCGATTCGGTACCCTCCGATCTCGGTACTTATCTCCTGGTTCGCCATATGCGAAGAGAGCTAGGCGTGCCGTGCAAAGAGGCGAAGGCGTTTTTCCAGCTTTACGGTGGCTTCAACGGCGGCACCGTCGCATCGAGTTTCAACACCATGAGTCTACCCGGCCGGGGGAGCTAAGCCACCCCTTTCTCCTCAACCCCGAAGGCGCTCGTACCGAATACGAGATCGAACGCAGTCAAGACCCGACGCGGCCGCGCTACGATGCCGACATCGGAACGTGGGTCGCGCCCTTCTTGATGGGACCGATAAACACGCGGGTCGTTCGCCGTAGCGCCGCGCTCTACGCTCGATGCGGAGAGCCGTATGGCTCGGAGTTCGTCTACCAAGAATATTCAGAGGTTCAACCGTCCGTTCGCGCGGATCAAAGCCGCCGCCGCGACGGCGGGCATAGCCCTGTTCGAGCGCGCAATGTGGCGACCTTCTATCCGTCGGCTGCTAAAACCCTTGCTGCCTGTGCCCGGTAGCGGACCTTCGGAGAACACCATGGCAAATGGTCGGTTCCGCTGTCAGCTCCTAGGGCTCAGTGACGATGGCCGTAGAGTGAGTGGTCTTATCAGTGATCGAGGCGATCCGGGGAACCGGGTCACGGTGAAATGCCTGTGCGAGTCGGCGTTGAGCCTCATATCGAACACCGATGCCCTGCCTGGCGGGTATAAGCGCGGAGGCGTCCTGACGCCGGCCACCGGGCTCGGTGAGGTGCTCGTGGAACGACTGCGCGAGGCGGGAATGATCATTGAAATAAACATTGCTTGATTGTAGGCCACCTGGTTAGATCCGGCACACGTGGGCAGCGTTGCGGTGCGGCCGATCCGGGAGCTGGCCGGCCGTAAGAGCTGACTGGGGGTCGAGCCGCGGATGTCGATTTGAGGCCCCGCCAAACGACTATTCAGTACCCGGAACACTAACCACCCACCTGGAGCATGAAATGAAGTACCTGTGCCTGGCCTACGAGGTGGAGAAGAAGCTCAACGCCCTGTCCCGGAGCGAGTGGGACGCTCTCAGGAACGAGACTCTGGCCTACGTCGAGGCCTTGCGGAAGAGTGGTCACTTGATTGTCACGCAGGCCCTGCAAAGCGCCCGGACCGCCGCGACCGTGCAGGTTCGAAGCGGCAAGCTGTCGGTGACCCATCGCGCCTGAGGAGATGCAGAAGCGCGTGCAGGCGATGTTCGCGGGGAAAAAATAAGTCCGTATCCTCGCTGACCGAGGGAACCATTCAGCGTCGCAGCCGTCTCGGAGGAACGCTCACTACTATCGCGAGGCAGCGTGAACCAGGCGCGATCGCAAAATAGGATAGTACGCCACCAGGCCTCGAACCTGGGATCGGTGAGGATATGACTCCCTTATCTGGTCTTGGCGGCTAACTGCGCGACGCGCAACGGTGCGGGCGGATGCGAATCGTGAAAGGCCGAATAGAGGGGATCGGGGGTGAGGGTGCGGGCGTTTTCCCTGTAGAGCTTGACTAAAGCGCTAATCAAACTACCGGCGTCCGCTTGCTCTGCGGCAAAATTGTCGGCTTCAAATTCATGGCGGCGCGAGAACGCGGCCAGCACCGGCTGTAGCAACACGCCAAACACCGGGGCTATCATGAGAAACAATACAATCGCGGTATGTACGGAGGGCTGCGAGACCCCGAGCCCTGGGTAAAACCATGGCTGCTCCATAAGCCAGGCTAGAAGCGTGACCCCAACGAGGCTCAGACCCGCCATCAGCAGCATCCTCTTCAACACATGCCTGCATTTGTAATGGCCAAGCTCATGGGCCAATACTGATTCTACCTCGCTAGGCTGCAGCTCCTTGAGCAGCGTGTCAAAGAACACGATGCGCTTGTTCTTGGCAAACCCAGTGAAGTAGGCGTTGCCATGGGTAGAGCGCAGCGACCTATCCATGACAAAAAACCCCTTGCTCGAGAACCCGTTTCGTGCGAGCAGCGCCTCGATGCGGCTTCGCAGCTCGAAATCGTCGAGCGGTCGGAACTTATTGAAAAGGGGCGCGATAAACACCGGATACGCCCAGGTCATAAACAGGCTAAAGCCTACCCAGGCCACCCACACCCTGAGCCACCCGAGCGCGCCAGGAGTCTGCATCAACCATAGCATTAGCGTCGCCAAGGGGATGCCCAGCGCGAGCAGCAGTAGCCCTCGTTTTAGCAGATCGTAAAAAAACACCTTGGGCGTCGTGCGATTGAAGCCGAACCGCTCCTCGATCACAAAGGTACGATAGAGCGCTGCCGGAAGGTCCAACATCGCCATGATCGCAAAGGCCGAAAGCATGACCCCTACGCCGGTAATAAGCTCGGGCAACTCAAGGTATCGCCAAGCCCGATCCAGTAGATCGAGCCCGCCGCCTAGCGTCCAGATAAGAAGGAGCACGCTCGCCAACAAAAGCTCATACTGAGCAAAGCGGGTGTGGGTGACGGTGTAATCGGCAGCTTTTTGGTGATCGGCGAGCGCTATCCGCCTCGCAAAGGCTTCGGGAACCCTCTGACGATGGCGCGCCACATGCCGTATTTGGCGGTGATCCAGCCATAGATGGACCGCGGCTTGTGCGATAAGCGCAAGGGCGAAGACAAGCGAGAAAAAATTCACGACCGGAGCAGGCAGCTGAAGCTAGGCCTCAATCCTCAGGCAATCTCATCTGCATCGAACTCGAGATGACCGAGCTCGACCTGGGCCGTCATTGTATCATTAAGATCGCAACCATGATCACCGACAACGCGCGCCCTGCATCCTCGCCGACGTCGGGGTGATCGGTCGGGAAAGGCGAGCAGATGCGATAAGCTGATGGGTGCAGGCGCTCGAAAGCAAAAAGTGCGGCGATTCGCCCCCTGCCGTGGCCGACTGGATCCGGCTCTCGCCCGAATGATATGACAAGACAGGCAATAGTCCCAGACCGAACGACGAGCCTAGAAAGAGGTCTGATCTTTGTTGAAGGCCCAAGATCAATTTGATTTCGCCACCACGGGGTATGAACCCCGTGGGGCGACCAAAGGGGAGAGCTGCGCCTCTCCCCTTTGGAAACCCCATGGCTAAGGATCCCGCGGCAAGACCGCGGGGAATAAAATTAAACCCATCCCGGGCTAAGGCGCATGACGACAACGAGATGGATTGTCCTGGCGATTGTGGCGGTGCTCACTGTCGCTGCGGCGGTTTTTTATTACAGGCAAGGCCCGCAACCAACGGAGACCGCGAGCGCTCCGCCGCCCCAGACGCCAGCGCCGGCGCCCGA
>JBIMKD010000308.1:0-4034 GCA_043673815.1 Chromatiales bacterium | reverse complement strand
ACTCGTTACTTCGACGCCATGGGTCTTCCACGTTTAGACCCTCGTTATTCTATTTAACTGTACCGAACCGCCATGGTACGGACCCGTATGCCTGGTGGTGTGGGAGGGGCGAAGCCGTGAGGCTTCCCCCTATCCCGATTCTTTAAGCGGTTCGCGGCTGAGTCCAAGCGTTGGATCCAGGTTTCCAATAGCTGCGATGCCCCCACGCCAGTCGGCGAGATTAAAAGGGTCATTAGAGTGCGCTTGATCCGACGGGATGCGAGTCAATCCACAAAACAGGGATTGACCTTTACTAAGTTTGTCGACGTGATCTCGGGCATGGCGAGGGGAAGCTACGAAATATTCACAGACCGTTTCTTTGAAAAAAAAAGGCCGTACCAATCGAATCAAAAGATTATCGCCACGGGCCCCTACAATTTCTGCATCGAAGGCTTCCCAATGGAGTGCTTGCCCTAGTTCCCAAGGATCACTGATCCGCATTAAAATTTTGGTATTCAGCAAGCTGTTCATATCAATGCTCCAGAACGTCAACGACTCGTGCAGGAATGTCCACCTTGCCAGGAGCTGTTCTTTCCATTCCTCCGCCAGGCATATTGTAACCTGGGCCCACTTTCGTAGGTTTCGAAAAGACGCCGGAGGGCACTTCAAGCGTTGCTCTAACTTCGGGAGTTTGCGGTAAGGCTAACCGCTGGCGCGCGCGGTTCGCGCTAGAATTAACAGTATCGCTTACGAAGTGGTCACCAGCACGTTCACCGCGGCTTAGAAAACCAGTGTTCTGAATGGCGTTGAGTTCTGCGCGGGACATTGCTCGTTGCACAATTTCTGTCGAGCCCTTCGCCACCCCCGCCGCATCCCCAACCTTGTCCGCTGCGCGGGCGGCCTTGATAGCGAGCCCGGTGCCGGGGATTGGGCTTGCCAGTCCCACGGCGCTCGCGGCGAGGTCGACGCCGGCGGAGGCGATTGCTTCGGAATTACCGGAATATAGGGCCGAGCCGAGCTTGACGGTGTCGACTATGAGGAAACCGACGTCGAGCGGGCTCTCGCCATTGGGATCCACAAATCTATACGGATTGTTATTGGCATACGCATAGCGGTTGAAGCTCTGGGGGTTCTGGGGGTCGAACCCGGCGGGATCGATGGCGAGGAAGCGGCCGATCCGGGGGTCGTACCAGCGGGCGCCGAAGTTCTGGATCCCGAGGTCGGGCTCCTCGAACTTGCCGGTGTAGCCGGGCTCGTTGGGGGCCGCGGGGCCGATCGGCTGGCCGTAAGGCGCATACGACTTGCGCCACACCACGCGGCCTTCTTGATCGGTCGCGATGATGGGCGAGCCGAGCGCGTCGTTGTGGTAGTGGATGACCGTCTCGACGCCCTGAGCCATGAGGCTCAGGCACGCGAGGAACAAGGTGGCGATAAAGCGTATCATTCCATGATTCATCTGGGTCTCCTTGCGATTTTACACTTGAGGGCCTCGACATCCCCCGGTCCATCGGCGCCGTAGAACGCCATCCCGGTCTGGCTCGGGCGAGCCTGCGACGGGGCTGCTGTAGGTGCGCGGGACGAGGGGTTGTCCTTGAGGAATGTCACGTTATCGGCGCACTCTTGGTCCGGTACAGTGTACTTCTTCACCCACAACCCGGCAGGCGCTCCTGGGGGACCCTTCGCCCTGGCCCATGACGGCGCGGCGAATACGAGTTATGGCAACGGCGGTTCTGGAAACACCTGATCCGCGACGAGAAGGATTTTGTCCGTCACGTTGACTACATTCACTACAATCCGGTTAAGCATGGCTGGGTCGCCCGACCGTTGGACTGGCGTTGGTCCTCGATACATCGATACGTTCGGTTGGGGCTGCTCTCACCGGATTGGGCGGACGTACCGGAGAAAGGCGGGTTCGGATTTGGCTCTGCTTGGCGCGCCGAGGATGCAATGACTCCCGGATTCCGCTGCGCTCCATCCAGACTACGCTCGCTTTTTTTCCCACACCTTGGCGCGTTTCGGTCCAGACCGTATCGCCGAAATGTGAATACATCACAGATCCATGCGGGCGAAACTGGTAGCCTGATTAACGATGACGACGGCTATCTGGCCATCGTGAAATGTAGGTGAGACGGATCTCGGCGGCCCACGAACCGCGCGCGGGCGACGCTGAGACGCTGTGGAGCCTGCATAGTACCCATGCATGGACTCAATGGAGGAAAACCCATGGCAACACTAGAGCTATCAGAAGCAGTGACCGTCCCATGCTGTCCGCCGCTAGGCAACGACTGCCCGCGCGACCAGCTCGATTTTCATTACCGGCAACTCCATCGCACCCTCGTGACGGTAAACGATCAGCTCCGTCCCGTCGTTGTCGAAGTGACGATCCTAGGAACGGCGGGGATCGTGGCCGCGGCCGTCTTAGCAGCCCCGCTCGACCCATTGCCGGTGGCGGTGCAGGAGCAAGCGCTGAGGCAGGTGGACGAAGATCTCCTGAAAGCCGGATTGCTAACCGGTGTAAGGGGAGTGATCTCACCGCAGGACAAGCTCTCTTTCGAACTTTGCAGCTCGCTTCCCACGCAGGGTTTGCTCGTCAAAGGCTGCTTTCGATAATGACCAATCATCCCAAATGTATTGTCACCTGATCCGTGACGAGAAGGGATTTTGTCCGCCACGTTGACTACATTCACTACAATCCGGTTAAGCATGGCTGGGTCGCCCGACCGTTGGACTGGCGTTGGTCTTCGATATATCGATACGTTAGGTTGGGGCTGCTCTCACCGGATTGGGCGGACGTACCGGAGGAAGGCGGATTCGGCGAATGACTCCCGGATTCCGCTGCGCTCCATCCAGGCTACCCTCGCTTGATAGAGGTGTGGATCTAGCCTAGACTGCGGTGGCGGAGGGCGCAATGGCGCGGATTTTTCTTAGCTATAACCGGAGTAATGTGGATACGGTCACAGCTCTGGTTGAGGACCTTAAGGCAGCCAGACACGAACTTTGGTTCGACTCGGTCTTATCGGGCGGGCAGCTCTGGTGGGACGAAATCCTGAGCAACATCCGAGATTGCCAGATCTTCCTATATGCGCTGTCGAAACCATCATTGGAATCGCGTGCGTGTCGAGCTGAACTCCAGCACGCTTTGGCGCTTATGCGCCCCTGGATACCCGTCATGATTGCCGACGATGTTTCGATAAACTTGTTGCCCGCTCCTTTCGACACGGTACAGTTCGTTGACTATCGACGCCAGGACAAACAAGCGGCAATTGACTTAATGACAGCCCTTATGCGGATGCCTGCACCCGGTCCGTTGCCGCAGCCCTTACCTGAAGCGCCCCTTGTCCCCTTGTCCTATCTTCGGCACATCAAAGACCAAATCGAAACAACATCGGCGCTATCATTGCCGGAGCAAACCGCTATTGTCACGGATCTTAAGGAGCATTTGAGCGAAGGTCGTTCCGCGCTGGAAGTGACAGAACTCCTCAAACAATTGAAGCGTCGAGATGATTTGATGGCTAAGGTACTGAGTTCCATCGATACGATGTTAGACGGAATACCGACCGCTAGCGCCGCGAGTGTGCCCCGCAATCCGGAGCCAGTCCATTCAAATCAACGCGTGACGGACGGAGCAGTCTGAATTTGCTTGCCAAACCGACCTGTCGAGCATCGGCGAGGAACGCAATGGTCCTTCCCTCGGAAACCAAGTAACGTCTGTTTTAGGCACTTTAAGTAAGAAGGTGCAGCTGACAACTGTTACATACAACGGTCACAAAATAGAGATCGGCATGTTAAGTCCCTTGATCGGTCAAGACACAGTTTGGTATGACGGAAAAGAAGTATCCAAAAAGCTATGCAAGGCCGGTTCAAAGCATTCTTTTCATGTCGTCGAGGACGGGGGCAAAGTATTCTATGAGGTAATCATACGTAAGATCTTTAAACTTATTGATAAATAAGAGGAACTTTGAGTGCTCCACCCGATCTGATCGTTTAACGAGTATTAAAACCAAGCGATCAGGAGGTTTCGGATGGAGCGCAAGCACCTTAGCACAGTGGCACGT
>JBIMKD010000307.1:0-5429 GCA_043673815.1 Chromatiales bacterium | reverse complement strand
TACTCAACTCGAACAGGAACTTGCCAAAGTCCATCACCCGGCAAACGGGAGGGTCCGCCGTCGGGACAATCTCTACCAGGTCTAGGTTATTCTCCTCCGCAGTCTTCTGAGCCTCCGCCAGGGAAACAACGCCGACTTGATTCCCATCCGGCCCGATCAGGCGCACGCGTGGCGCGCTAATCGAAGCATTGACCCGATTCTTCTTATCGATATCCTAATCCTCCCGCTGATTCCGGCCGCGCGTCGTGATCTCGGTTTGTAGGCGCTCAGTCATCTCGATCAAGGTCATCGTCCCCAAATCCTTACCGGCCCGGGTGCGCACCGAAACGGTGTTTGTCTGCATCTCTCTATCGCCGGCGATGATCATATACGGAACTCGCTGCAATGTGTGCTCGCGGATCTTAAGGCCGATCTTTTCATTTCTCAAGTCAGGAACCACTCGAAATCCGCGAGTTACAAGGGTTTCCGCGACCCGCTGCGCGTACTCGGTTTGGCCATCGGTGATGTTGAGAACCGCGATTTGTAGCGGCGCCAACCATAATGGCAAGGCCCCGGCATGCTCCTCGATCAGGATCCCGATAAAACGCTCCAACGAGCCTAGGATCGCCCGGTGCAGCATCACGGGCGTGCGGCGCGCGCCGTCCTCGGCGACATAGTGGGCGCCCAGACGCTCCGGCATCGAAAAGTCGACCTGAATGGTGCCGCATTGCCACACTCGTCCGATACAATCGGTGAGAGAGAACTCAATCTTTGGACCGTAAAAAGCCCCTTCACCCGGTTGCAGCGCCCACGCGAGCCCCTCGGCGTTCAAGGCCACTTCGAGCGCCTGTTCTGCCTTATCCCAGACAGCGTCACTGCCGACCCGTTCCGTGGGACGCGTGGAGAGTTTCACGATGACGTCGGTAAAACCGAAATCGCCATAGACCTCGAACAGCAGATCGATAAAGGCTGAGACCTCCGCTTGGATCTGATCGTCGGTGCAGAAGATATGCGCGTCGTCTTGCACGAAATGGCGCACGCGCATCAGCCCGTGCAAGGTGCCCGACGGCTCGTTCCGATGGCAAGAACCGAATTCCGCCAGCCGCAGCGGCAGCTCCCGGTAGCTGCGCAAGCTCTGGTTGAAGATCTGCAGGTGGCACGGGCAGTTCATGGGCTTGACCGCGTAGTCGTGATTCTCCGAGCTGGTGGTAAACATGACCTCGCGGAATTTATCCCAGTGCCCGGATCGCTCCCACAGGCTTCGATCCACGACCTCGGGGGTCCGCACTTCTTGATAGCCATGCCGGTGCAGTTTCTCGCGAATGTAGTCTTGGACGGTCTGATAGATCGCCCACCCCTTCGGATGCCAGAATACCATCCCCGGCGCCTCGGGCTGCATGTGAAAGAGGTGCAAGTGCTTGCCGATTTTCCGGTGATCGCGTTTCTCCGCCTCTTCCAGCCGCCGGAGATAGGCATCGAGCGCCTGTTGGTCTGGCCACGCGGTGCCGTAAATCCGTTGCAGCATTTCGTTACGCGGATCCCCGCGCCAATAGGCGCCGGCCACCTTGGTGAGCTTGAAGGCCTTGAGCTTGCCGGTGCTTGGGACATGCGGACCGCGGCAGAGATCGATGAAATTGCCCTGGCCGTAGAGCGAGATCTCGTCCCCGTCGGGGATGGAGCCGATGATCTCGGCCTTGTAGTGTTCCCCCAAGCTTCTAAAAAACGCCACGGCTTCGTCGCGCGCCAGGAGGGAGCGAGTCACCTTGAAATCGCTCTTGGCGAGATCCCGCATCTTGGCCTCGATGGCCTCTAGATCTTCGGGCGTGAAGGCTCGTTCGTAGGCGAAGTCGTAATAAAAACCATCGTCTATCACGGGGCCGATCGTTACCTGAGCGCTGGGAAACAGGCTCTTGACCGCTTGGGCCAGGAGGTGCGCACAGCTATGGCGCAGGATCTCAAGCCCTTCGGGATCGGTAGCTTTCACGACGGAGACCTGACAATCATGGTCGATGACATACAAGGTGTCCACAAGACGCCCATCGACCTTGCCGGCCACGGCGGCGCGGGCGAGACCGGGGCCGATCGCCTGGGCGACCTCGGCCACGGATACCGGTTGTGGAAATTCCTTGCGGCTCCCGTCGGGGAGGGTGACTGCGGGCATGGGGCGATTCAGGCGCTTGCGCGTTCGGCGGGCTCTAGCGATTCCATCGCCGAGCTCTCGGAGATTTTAAATTATTGACGTTTAACGCCCCGCAGTATCAAAGGTTGTGGTAGGCGCGATTGGACTCGAACCAACGACCCCCACCATGTCAAGGTGGTGCTCTAACCAGCTGAGCTACGCGCCTGCTTCAAGGCTGCAAGAGGATACCGAAAATCATCGGCTCTGGCCAGAGGTAGGAAAGGTGGGTACTGGGTCAGTTTGAATTTCGGCTACGCCAGAGTCGCCGTTCGAGGCTTTTGGCGTCGAATGACAGATAACCAAGGTATTGCTGTCGCTCACGGCGGCTGGCTGTCTCCCCATCGACCAATGCGGCCGTTTGCTTGCAAATGACAGTGCAATCGGCGAGAAGAATCTGAGCGGAGGCTTCGAGAAATCCGAACTGGCACGGGAAGATCAATGACACCCACTACGTCGCGTGTGATCAGCAGTCGCAGGGCATCCTGAAAATTAGCCACTTGTGGTCTGGTCTCTCCAGCCTTAGGCCTTTCTCAGTTCACGTCTACGCCATCAGCAGCCCCAACCAGGTGAATAGCACCAACAACGGAATCCAGGCCGCAAGGCGCGTGGTGCTGATGAGTTCCACCCTCCAACCGCTGAGTACGCCAAGTATCAGTGGGCGTGGCGCGGAACACTCAATGTGAATATCGCTCGCCGCGCTCCACTGCATGCGTTTGTTAGGCGGATCCTTGGCTGCTAAGAATCGCTCTGTTGCTCGAACACCTTCATTGCTACTCGTTGCCCGTTATTGCCTGCTGGCCATCCTCCGTAATGCGCTACGTGGATCATGATCTCCAATACCTGCTCCTTTGATATGCCCTGATGTAACGCCCCTCTGATGTGGCTTTCTAACTCTTCACTTCGTCCCTGTGCTGCTAACAGAGCCACTGTGATCATGCTGCGCTCCTTCAAGCTGATCATCCGCGTCTCATCTATTGGAGGGCGTGACCTGCTCCAGACGTTGGCGAACAGATGGTTTATCGTAAATTGACGTAGCCCGACCAGAGGCGCTTTGGCTGGCTTACCGAACAGCATCTCGTACATCTCCTGCCCGTCGGGATTAGCTTGTGTATTTCCTGGATTATTATCCTTTTGTTCCATATTCCTCCTGAGTCAAGTTACTGCTCTATGGTCGCGTTGATTCTATTGCCGCCTAACGCCCACGTATGCGCCGAGTTCCCAGTCGAGTCGCCTCGACGACTCAGCCACTTCACCCATGTGCCAATAGGGGACGTAAGCAGCATTCCACACCGCCTTGGAAAGCAGATCGGCGGCATCCTTGACATGCCCGCGATAGACGCGCACCAAGAAACGATCTTCTGCGCCCATGACGTACCAGATCAATGACACGACCGCGCCGACAATCGCTATCTCTGGCGAAAGCTTTCCGTTACCAAAGATTAGTTTTCCGCTGACGAGCGCGGATTCAATGCCGACGAAATAGTTAAACCGGGTCCACATGCGGCCGAAGTGGTCGGTCAGATATTGCACCTTGAGCTCGTAGTCCGTGACCAGGAAATCCTTCGGCGGGAGTGCATTTGTTATGTCATTCGTTGCCATTATTGCTGTCCACAAAGAGGCGCATGGCCACAGACATACGCAGCATAGGCCGAATCGTCGCTTCGGACCCTAGAAGGCATCGATTCAGGGCCATGCGGTCAGCGCTTCATCTCTCTAAGTTCTCTCCGTTTCCTCTCGCGCTCTATCCGTTCCTCCTCACGCTGTCTCTCGGCGGCGAGCGACTTGCCACTATCGTTCAAGGAATTCAGCAGCGTCATCATTTGACTAAACTGCTGCTGCGTAAGACGTTGCCGGGAGAGTTTGACCACGCCCGGCATCTCAAACGTCGCGACGTAGAGCCCCTTGTCCTTGAATTCGCTTAGCACTGCCGCCGCGACATCGCGATTACTGACTGCTGCACCGAGACTTTCTGCTATTTGACGGCCAATCTCGTTGTTGAGTTGATCCGCAACAGTATCTGCTTCGAATAGGGCATTCCAGGGTGCGCGCGGATTGCTGAAATATCTGAGAGAGGTATCGATGGTCGGCAGGTTCTCGTGCGCAAACCCGCTAGCAACGGCGAGCTTCCTACCAAAAGTCTTGGTAATAAGGGCCTGACCGAACGTATGTCTGAACGCGTTCTTCTGACTTCCGTTCTCCAACACGGAACCTTGGTCTTCTTCGCTCTGTCCTGGGAAAATAATTCCCTCAGCCGTAAGTTGTGCTATGTCGTTCCTCTCGAGACGGAGATTTATTAGAAAGTTACCAACAGTCGGTGTAAGTTCCGTCTTCAACCAGTACCCAAAATCTGGCCGCGTATGCGCCAGTAGTATTTCGCGAACCTCCCTTGGAATGTTTGGATCTGAAAAAATGCCAATGTCCTTCGGGTCGGCAGCGATTATCTCGTCTTCCGGTGGATCTAATAGTCGTGCGCTCCATGTACCGATGTTAAGACCGACACCGGCCGCCTTGGAAGCGGAGCGACCGCTGGTGCTCTCTTTCGCGCTACGCGGCGGAGCCCCCAGTTTCTTTTTTTCCCTCATCCTGGAGGATGGCGGCGGTGGTGGACTCGTTTGAGCTTGGACCAGAGGTGGCGGTGAAAGGGAGGGCTCGGTGCCGCGACTGCCGAGATCCCGGGGCGTTCTCTCGACTGGTCGCTCCGTCCGGACTTCACCTAGATACCGATGCCCATTGATACGTGCCCACGCTTGGGCGGCTGATTCCGAGTGCCACGTTGTCTCGTACTTCGAACCGTCCGGGTAGGCGTATCGGTACACCTTTGTCCGATCCCGCTCCTCGAACTGCTCGCGAAGGTGTTGGAAGCTGATGGGTTCGCCCCAGACAGGCGGTTCCGTCGCCCATGTGGGCGCACCCGGTACGCCCCGGTCCTGGACGCCGCGTTCCTTGTCGGTGGTTACTGCCATCGTGCCCTCGTTCGACGAAATCGAACCATGTCTACTCGGTGTCGATCACGACATTGCTGCCATTCTCGATCACTATCTTCTTCTCGATATCCGGGTCTTCACGTTCGCCCTCGAGCGCCCTCGCCGCCAGCCGGATGTTTTCCAACTCCGCACGCCGCACTTCGGCCTGGACTTTCTTGACGTCGAGCGCGCGATGGATGAGCTTGAAGTCCTCGAGCAACGGATGCGTGCCGACCAGACATTCGATGTAGAGCGAGTTGGTCGGAACGATGACGAGCTCATTATCCTTCCTCGAAGACGTCAGCCGG